>NZ_JBYTDH010000003.1:0-155407 GCF_058791175.1 Aeromonas sp. EU05-FHT14A05
GTAGTTCAGTCGGTTAGAATACCGGCCTGTCACGCCGGGGGTCGCGGGTTCGAGTCCCGTCCGCTCCGCCACTAATTAGAAAGCCCAGTCGAAAGACTGGGCTTTTTTTCGTTTCAAGCCCCCGGAAACACCACCGTCACCACTAAAGGCTCGACATATCGGCGAGTTGCCACATGCTCTCTGCTTGTCACCAGGTTTCACGCTGCTTCCATGGACACTCCGCCACTGATTTTGCCCTGGTGCATATGAAGCAGAGGGAGGGGCAAATCGTCTACTCAACAGACTTGACTGCTCGATGAATCAAGAAGTGATGAAGTAGCGCCGGGGGGCCAAGGCACTCCGCTTTTTTGCCCAGGGCAATGGATATTGGTTTCGATAACTGTGGCCAGGAGCCGTCCACGAGATGCATGTGATGCTTCTTATGCCTGCGGGTGAGGTGATTCAGGCAACAGCTCCGGAACATGGGTAAGTTGCCCCCAGGATGGGCTGATTCGCTGGAGTGCATATAAAGAAAAGGGGACGGCTTCTGCCGTCCCCTCAAGTCATCTCGTCCAGTCCCTGAACTGCCATGCTCCCTGCAATCCTTGACTCTATCCTTTCCTTTGGAATTTCCCCTTCCCATTCCATTGGGGTGTCCTGTGGCCATCCTAGCCTGGCAATCACTCCTGATTGCTTCACCGTCTCCGTCCTGGAGGTGTCCATTACCACATCCCGTGGTGTTCCTTGCGTCATCCTGACAGATAACCACCCTGGTTATCTCGCTTCATCCTGAAGCTGTTCCTGCCGCTCCTGCGGGTTCCTGTCATCCTGAAGAGTGACTATCCGTGCCACTCGGCCTCGTCCCGAGGTGTCCTGCGACCGCATCCTGCGACCGCATCCTGCGACCGCATCCTGCGACCGCATCCTGCGGTTGTCCTGTCATTCCTTGTGATAACCATCCGGGTTATCAACCTCATCCTGAGGTGTCCTGCCACATCCTGCGGCTTTTCCTATTTATGCGCTGTTCCTGCATCCTGCCGGACCAGCCGTCCTTGTGAGACCCATACTAAGGCAATCGTGGGCAGGAACAAGGCATGGAAGGCCATAAGATAACGCCAGATGATGAATGAATATCTGTCATTAATCTGAATTTGTCTTTTTTATCAGTGCTTTATTTAGTTTCTCAGGAAAGCATGGGGCTCTCGGGATGGCTTCACGTACGGCTCAACACTGAGGGGTCTTACAGGAAGAATGGCGGATCTCTCACAACCAAAAACAGGGAGGAAAACGATGGTACAGAAGGCTCAATCAGGGGTGTAAGAGTTAAAAATTAATTGAATAATTATGTGTGAAAAACAGACAAAAGCCGAGCTCATGCTCGGCTTTTCATCATTCATCCGATTGTGCTCAGCTGACCCGGGTACCCGGTGTCGGATATGCCTTGCGCAGGGACTCCGGTGCCAATACTTCCAGGTTGCCACTCATGTTGTTCAACCAGGAGCGGAACTCGGGCGTATCCTGGACCTCGGTCTCCACCACCACGCTGCGCTTGTCGTAGCGGGTCATGCGCGGGTTGTGTCCCGGGATCTGCCCATCGATCAGGGTGGGGCAGTTGGCATCGATGCGTCCGACGAAGCGGATCGGGCCGCTGACGTCCTGATAGCCCTGGTCGCGGATCAGCTTCTGGACGTTGAAATCCTTCGGCTGGGTGGCGCTGAAGTTGGTCAGTTCCACGTTCTTGATGTGATCGAACGGGATGCCATAGACCTTGGGATCCAGCTCGGACAGGGTGCAGAGCAGGATGGGGCCATCGGGCTGGTTCAGGATCCCGAGCGGATTGATGCGGTCATAGCAGAGCCACACGGTGCGTTCCTTGATGACACGCTGGATCTCGGCGCTGAACTTGCGACCACGCCAGAGGGCGTCACGGATCAGGGTGCTGCGGCGGATCTCAGGGTTGCCGGCAAACGGACGCGGCGACTGATGCACGCTCTCGAGCCAGCGCTCCGCCAGTTCGCTCTGGCTGTCACGGATCACCTGGCTGGCCTTGTCGACCAAGGGGTTCAATTCGGTCAATACACTCGCCGGTAGCAGTTGGCTCGCCTGATCACTCCAGGTTTTCAGGGCCACCGCCAGCGAGAGCGGCATGATGTTGGCAAAGTCGTTGAGACCGTGGCGCTCGAAGCACCAGCCGTGTGGTTTGCTGCGTTCATCCGAGGTGAGGTCGAACAGTCCCATGCCGGACATCTCTTCCAGGTCCCGTTGCACGGTACGCAGACTGACGTGAATGCCTTCCTCTTCCAGTTTTACCTGGAGTTGGCTGGCGGTCAGCTTGTAAGGGCGGTGCGGGATGCAACGCGCCAAGGTCAGTTGTCGTAACAGCTTCTTACTCATGGTGCATGCCTTCACTGGTTTAGCGTTGAGTGTATCCTAGCCATGTCATGCGACAGTCTATGTCGCAAGTTTTGCTGCGACAACTGTCGCCATTTTCATACATAATCATGTAAGTAACTGATAATTATCGACAATAAAGGCGTGGTAGGGGTTGTTTGGCGCTGTTTTTTGCCAAAATAAAGCGTTCTCCAGATTTGCCCGGTTGTCACGACAGGGGAGAAATGTATAGGGAGCCAAGGGGGAGGAGGGTATTCGGCAGGAGGAGAGAGGTGAGGGACTGGGCCCTCACCGGCAAAGAGGTCGTTCAGGCCAGCCAGGACCAGGCTGACTTGGTGATGGCGGCGCCAATCATGTAGCCAAATACCGCGAGGGCGGTGACCCCGGCGATCAGTTTCTGGCCGCGCGCAGGGCGCTTGAGTGCCATGACGCCGAGCCCTATGTAGAGCACCAGGGCGATCAGCTTGGCCATCAGCCAGGGCTGCTGGCCTGGGCTCATCTGCAGGGTGACCGCCAGCAGCACGCCAAACAGCAGCAGCAAGGTGTCGTTGATGTGGGGCAACACCTTGAGCCACTTCTGCTGCAAGCGCCCGCTGCCAGCCAGCGCCAGGCTCCAGCGGTAGATGAACAGCAGCAGGCTGACCATGGCCAGGGTCATGTGCAGGTGTTTGAACATGGGGTAATAGGCAATCATATTGCTTCCTTGTCGTTGTCGGGCAGACCGCTGTTCCAGTTGTGCGCGTGGGTACGCTCCTGTCCTTCCTGATCGTCTTGCAGCAGATCGGAGAGGATCTCGCGGTATTGCAGGCTCTTGTTGATATAGGTGTGCTCGTCATCCAGGTAATTGACCTGTTCCCGCAGCAGCCGGTTGTCATACTGCTTGAACACCTGACCCGCACGCCAGGCCTGGTTGGCCCGGAATCCGAGCTGGGTCAGTGCCTCTACCCCCAGATCCACAGCCGATCCCAGGGTTTCCCGGTGCACGCTGTCGACGCCGTGACGGAGGATCTCGTGGGCATGGGGCCTGTCCTGGGCGCGGGCCAGGATCTTGAGGTGCGGGAAGTGTTTCTTCACCATCTCGATCACCTCGAGGGAGGTAGCCGGATCGTTGATGGAGAGCACCAGCAGCCTGGCCTTGTGGGCCCCGGCGGCATGGAGCAGGTCGAGCCGGCTGGCATCGCCGTAGAATACCTGATAGCCGTACTTGCGCAGCATCTCTATCTGGCTGGCGTCCTGCTCCAGTATGGTGGTGCCTATGCCGTGACCGTGCAGCAGACGCCCCACTATCTGACCGAAGCGACCGAAGCCGGCGATGATGACCGGGTGCTCGACCAGTTCCGGCTGCTCGTGCTCGGGGGCATCGCTCTGGTTGCGGTAGTCGAACCAGGGCTGGATCACCCGATCGTTGAGGATCAGCAAGAGCGGCGTCAGCGCCATGGAGAGCGCCACCACTAGGGTCAGCAGCGAGATGGTGTCACCGGGCAGCACCTTGTTCTGGGCGGCGAACGAGAACAGCACGAAGGCGAATTCCCCCCCTTGTGCCAGGGCCAGGGCGAAGGTCCAGCGTTGGCTCGGCGAGATGCGAATGATCAGGCCGAGCACCATCAGCACTCCCCATTTCAGGAGCATCAGCCCTATCACCAGGGATGGAATGAGCAGGGGATGGGCGGCAAACAGACCGAAGTCGATGCCAGCGCCCACCGACATGAAGAAGAGGCCGAGCAGCAGCCCCTTGAATGGCTCTATGTCCGCCTCCAGCTCGTGACGATACTCGCTGTCCGCCAGCACCACGCCGGCGAGGAAGGAGCCCAGCGCAGGCGAGAGGCCCACCGACTCCATCAGCACCGCAATGGCGATCACCAGCAACAGGGCGGCGGCGACGAAGATCTCCCGCATGTGGGACTGGGCGATGGCACGGAACACCGGCCGCATCAGGTAGTGGCCGCCCAGCACTATGCCGGCGATGGCGGCGACCACCAGCAGGCCGTGCTGCCAGCCCGCCAGATCCGGATTGCCGTTGCTGGCCACAGGCGCGATGGCGAGCAGCGGCAGTATGGCCAGGATGGGAATGACGGCGATGTCCTGGAACAGCAGCACAGCGAAGGCGGATCGCCCGCTCTCGCTCTGCATCAGTTTGCGCTCCTGCAGGCTCTGCAGCACGATGGCAGTGGAGGAGAGCGCCAGGATGAGACCGATGGCGAGCCCCTGCTGCCAGGGCAGGCCGATGAGATGAGCGACCCCGGTCAGGGCCCCCGTGGTGAGCAGCACCTGCAGGCCACCGGTGCCGAGTATGGGCCCCTTCAGCTGCCACAGCAGGGCAGGGCGCAGCTCCAGCCCGACCAGAAACAGCATCAGCACCACCCCGAACTCGGCGAAGTGCATCACATCCTTCTGCTCCCCCACCAGTCCCAGCAGGAAGGGACCTATGATGATGCCCGCCAGCAGGTAGCCGAGCACGGAACCCAGCCCCCAGCGTTTGGCCAGCGGCACCGCTGTCACCGCCGCCGAGAGATAGATCAAGGCGTCGAACAACAATCCGTGCCCCATCAGCCGGCCCTCCGTTCGTCTCTGTTCGTCAGGGCCGGCAGCGCGAGCCCGATGAAAATCCAACCTGTCGTCATGACAACTCCCCCAGCAGATCCCGCAGATAGGGGCTGCCAGCGAGCTGGGCCGGGGTCAGCCGCTCATCGCGCAGGGCGCAGATCAGCTGGCGGTAATCCTGGCCACAGCGGCGCAGCGCCTCCGGATCTTTCAGCTTGTGGAAGGAGTGCAGCACGAAGGGGGGCAGCCACTGCATGCCGCATAGCTGCGCCGTCTGCTGGAACGGCAGCAGGAAGTCGAGCAGCGGGCGCTGGTTGTAGCCCTCGCTGCAATATGACTCCGGAGCGCCCCCCGTGGTGATGGCGGAGAGCCACTGCTTGCCACTGAGGGCGTGGGCCTCGGGGCCGTAGGCGTAGCCATACTCCAGCACCAGATCCAGCCACTCCTTCATGATGGCCGGGCAGGAGTACCAGTAGAAGGGGTGCTGGAAGACGATGATGTCGTGCTCAGACAGCAGGGCCTGCTCCCGCTTCACGTCGATGAACATGTCCGGGTAGTGGTGATAGAGGTCGTGCAGGGTGATGCCCTCCAGGCCGTCGAGTGCCTGCAGCAGCTGCCTGTTGGCCCTGGAACTCTGCAGGGCCGGGTGCGAGAAGATGATCAGAATGCGTTTCATGAGGTCCTAGCCTGAAGAGGGGCCTGGTGCCGATAAAAAAGGGCGGTGAGCTGCGACGTTATCAAGAAGCACCCCGGCTCGCCAGTTCCGGGATCAGGTCGCGCAGCGCCGGATTCAGGGTCTGATGGGCGGGATAACAGAGCCCGATGCGGCGAAACATCCGGGGTCCGCTCACTGCCAGGGTGCGCAGCCCCGGCTCATCTTCCACCAGCCCGTCGGGCAGGAAGCTGATGCCCACCCCCGCCAGCACCAGTGCCATCACCAGCCCCTTGCTCTCGGCCTTGGCCACCAGATTGAGGGTGAGCCGGTCACAGGCCAGCAGGCCTATGGTTTGCTGATGAGCCTCGCAGGGAGGACACTCAATAAAATCATGATGTTGTAGCTCTGCCAGTTCGATCCTCTCGCGACTGGCAAGGGGATGGTCGACCGGGACGCAGAGCACATAGTCCTCCTCCCAGAGCGGCAGGAAGATCTCGTCCTCCCGGCGCAGGGCATCCAGAGTCAGTCGGCAGTCGGCAGGGGTGCCGTAGTCGGAGAGAGTGAGATCCAGCTCGGGCAGCACCCTCTGCACCCGCTGCAACAGCCCGGCCACCCGGCGGCGGCTCAAGTCCGGCATGATGGCGATATTGAGCCTGGCGCGCGTCGCCTTCTGGCGAAACAGCTCCGGCAGGCGGCGAGCCTCTTCCACCAGCTTGACCGCGTGGGGGTAGAGATAGTGGGCAGGATCGCGCGCCTCCACCCCCTTCTTGCCGCGAATGAAGAGGCTGTCGCCGAGCGCCTCTTCCAACTGGCGCAGCCCCGCCGAGAGGGAGGGTTGACTGACGTGGCAGCGTGCCGCAGCCGCCGTGATGTTCTTTTCTTCATAGATGGCGATGAAGAAGCGTAGCAATCTCAGGTCCAGCATAAAATCAACCATAGCTTTTTCAGATGGTAACCAGTGGAAAACAATATTTATCACCGATAGATGTGGCGACTATAGTGATTGAGTCCCGTGCTGGCCAGCCCTTGTTTGACTCAGTTCCTCAATGAATCAGAAGGAAATACCCATGTCCAAGTCCCTCGTCGTGATCACCGGTGCCTCCGCCGGGATCGGTGCCGCCATCGCCCGCGCCTTCTCTGCCGCCGGTCACCCCCTGTTGCTGCTGGCCCGCCGGGTCGAGCCCATGCAGGCGCTGAACCTGCCCGAAGCACTCTGTGTCGGCGTCGACGTCACCGACACCGCCGCCATGAAGGCTGCCGTCCAGCAGGCCGAGGCGCAATTCGGCCCTGTGGGCTGTCTGGTCAACAATGCCGGCGTCATGCTGCTGGGTCAGGCCGATGTGCAGGATCCGGCCGAGTGGCAGCAGATGCTCAACATCAATGTCATGGGGGTGCTGAACGGCGTGCATGCCGTGCTGGCCGGAATGAAGGCGCGCCGCAGCGGCACCATCATCAACATCAGCTCCATCGCCGGTCGCAAGACCTTCCCGAACCATGCCGCCTACTGCGCCACCAAGTTTGCGGTGCATGCCCTGACCGAGAACATCCGGGAAGAGGTGGCGGACGTCGGCGTGCGGATGGTGACCATAGCCCCGGGGGCGGTGGAGACCGAGCTACTCAGCCATACCACGGATGAGAGCATCAAGGCCGGTTACCACGGCTGGAAAGAGGAGATGGGTGGCGTCATCGCCCCCGAGGTGATTGCCGAGGCCGTGCTCTATGCCTGGAGCCAGCCTGCCAACGTCTGCGTGCGCGAGATAGTGCTGGCGGCCACCCGCCAGCAACCCTGATAACCATGACGGCGGGGAGGGCTTGACCCTCCCCCTGGGCCAGGGGTTACCATAGGCACTCTTCGATTACTGAGTCATCCCATGGTCCTGACCCGTCGCCAACTCGCTCGCGCCCGCCGCTGGCTTCCCCTGTGGAGCCTGCTGATGGTGCTGATGTCGTTTGGCAGCCGGGCGGCGACCGATCTCTGTACTCTGACTCCCCATTGCAGCCAGAGCGAACGCACCCTGGAAAAAGCCATGCCTTGCGGCAGCTTCACCTCGGCGCTCGCCATGACGGTGCTCACCAGCGACAGCCTGACGGTGGCCTGGCTTGAGCCCGACATGCCAGCGTTCATTTCCCCCTCTCTCTTCATGCCGGAGGCGCCGCTAGAGCGGCTCGAACGGCCCCCTCGCCAGCTGGGTTGAGTCGAGTTACCCGTTTTTTGGGCATTTCTTCTTATCCGAGGTGAGTCATGTACAAGTCCCTGTTACTGGCCGTGCTGGCCGGTACCGTCAGTTTTTCTGCTCTGGCAACCGAGCAGATGACAGTCTACAAGTCCCAGTATTGCGGCTGCTGCAAGACTTGGATCAAGCACATGGAAGAGAACGGCTTTGCGGTCAAGGTCGTCGAAACCGAGCAGCTTGAACCCATCAAGCAACAGTACGGCATCACCCCGCAGCTGGCCTCCTGCCACACCGGGGTGGTGAACGGCTATGTGGTGGAGGGGCATGTGCCCGCCGCCGACGTGCAGAAGCTGCTCAAGGAAAAGCCGGCGATCCGCGGCCTGACCATTCCGGGCATGCCCCAGAGTGCGCCTGGCATGGATATTCCGGGTCAGCCCTATGAAGTGCTGAGCATCAGCGAGGAGGGCGCGACCAGAGTCTGGTCGAGCTATCCCGGCTGACGAACACTGGTCATGAGCCGGCACCACTCCATCATGTGAGGCACACCTGAGCGAATCCGTGCCGCTCATGGCCAGAGCAGGAGGGCCACCCTTGTGAGAGGGTGGCCCTTTTTCATGGTTTGGGGCCGAATGTCCGGGGATCACTTGCAACCCAGGGCGACAAGGGGCAGATTGATCGCCAATTTATTTTCTCAGGGGCGATGTTCCGGTTTGCCAGCCTTGTTTCCGCACCGGCGGAGTGAGCGGCGGCGGCCTGATCGTCAATTCATGGCGCTCCCCGCGAGCCTGCCTGCCCTGTTACAGCGCAAAGGATGCGACATGTTCATCTTTCCCCGAGGGTTGCTGCTGCTGGCTTGTCTGGTCGCCGTGCCCTGTACCCATGCCAATGAAGAGCCCGTCATGCCGACAAGCGAAACCCCCATCCTGCCTCCTGTGGCCCCCAAGCACCCCCATACCCTGAAAAAGCACGGGGACGTCCGGATCGACAACTACTACTGGTTGCGTGACGACGAGCGGGAAAAGCCCGAGGTGCTGGACTATCTCAAGGCCGAAAACGCCTACACCGAGGCCATGCTCAAGCCGGTCAAGCCGCTGCGTGACCAGCTCTACAAGGAGATGGTGGCCCGCATCCCCCAGCAGGACGAGTCCGTGCCCTATGTGAAGAACGGCTACCGCTACCAGACCCGCTATGAGCCGGGCAAGGAGTACGCCATCTACTCCCGCAGCAGGGTAGGGGAGAAGGACGTCAGCCTGATGCTGGACAGCAACCAGCGCGCCGAGGGTCACGAGTTCTATTCGCTGGGGGCGCTCGAGGTGAGCCGCAACAACCGCTGGCTGGCGGTGGCGGAAGACTTCCTATCCCGCCGTCAGTACCAGATCCAGTTCCTCGATCTGGAGAGCGGCACCTGGGCCGCCGACAAGCTCGAGAACACCTCGGGCAACCTGGTGTGGGCCAACGACAGCAAGACGGTGTTCTATGTGCGCAAGCACCCCAAGACACTGCTGCCCTATCAGGTCTATCGCCACGAGCTGGGCAGCGATCCCGCCAAGGACAAGCTGGTCTACGAGGAGAAGGATGACAGCTTCTACGTCAGCCTCTATGCCACCACCTCGGAAGACTTCATCGTCATCGCCCTTTCCAGCACCACCACCAGCGAGGCGCGCCTCATCGACGCCAACACGCCGGTTCAGGCGCCGCGCCTGTTCCTGCCCCGCCAGGTGGATCACGAATACAGCCTGGATCACTACCGTGGCCGCTTCTATGTGCGCTCCAACAAGGACGGCAAGAACTTCGGCCTCTACGAGACCAGGGAGAGTCCGGTGGATCGCTGGAAGGCGGTGATAGCCCCCAATCCGGACGTGCTGCTGGAGAGCTATGCCCTGTTCAGGGACTGGCTGGTGCTGGAGGAGCGCAGCAAGGGGCTGACCCGGCTGCGCCAGATCAACTGGCAGAGCGGGGAGCAGAAAGAGATCGCCTTCGACGATCCCGCCTATGTCACCTGGCTCGCCTACAACCCGGAGCCGGAGACCAGCGCCCTGCGCTACGGCTACTCCTCCATGACCACGCCGTCCTCCACCTACGAGCTGAACCTGGACAGCGGCAAACGCACCCTGCTCAAGCAGCAGCCGGTGGCGGGCTTCAAGGCCGACCAGTATGCCAGCGAGCGGGTCTGGGTGACCGCCCGCGACGGGGTGGCGGTGCCTGTCTCCCTGGTCTATCGCAAGGATCTGTTCAAGAAGGAGGGCAAGAACCCCCTGCTGGTCTATGGCTACGGCTCCTACGGCGCCAGCATGGATCCCGACTTCAGCAGCTCGCGCCTGAGCCTGCTGGACCGCGGCTTCGTCTACGCCATCGCCCATGTCCGGGGCGGCGAAGAGCTGGGGCGCCCCTGGTATGAAGACGGCAAGCTGCTGAAAAAACAGAACACCTTCCACGACTTCATCGACGTGACCGAGGCGCTGGTGGCCCAGGGCTATGGGGCGAGAGACCAGGTCTACGCCATGGGGGGCAGCGCCGGCGGCCTGCTGATGGGGGCCGTCATCAACCAGGCGTCCCAGCTTTATCGCGGCGTGGTGGCCCAGGTGCCCTTCGTCGACGTGGTCACCACCATGCTGGACGAGTCCATTCCCCTCACCACAGGGGAGTACGACGAGTGGGGCAACCCGAACCAGAAGCGCTACTACGACTACATGAAGAGCTACAGCCCCTACGATCAGGTCAAGGCGCAGGCCTACCCCAACCTGCTGGTCACCACGGGTCTGCACGACTCCCAGGTGCAGTATTGGGAGCCCGCCAAGTGGGTCGCCAAGCTGCGGGAGCTGAAGACGGACGACAACCAGCTGCTGCTCAGCACCGACATGGATGCCGGTCACGGCGGCAAGTCGGGTCGCTTCAAGGCTTACGAGGACATCGCTCTGGAGTTTGCCTTTATTCTGGAGCTGGCCAGGCCGAAGGCATGAGGCTGGGTTAACCGCTTGTTGCTGAACCGCGATCCGGGCGCCAGAGATGGCGCCGATTCGCAGATGAGATCAGGCCGGCGAGGGCAACCCCGCCGGCCTGTGTCTTGCCCCTGTCTCGGGGCGCCCTCAGCCAGATGGCAGCCCTTGTCAGCAAAGGGTTACAAAGGAATCCACCCCCTCCATTTCCCCGCTGCCTGCGCACACAAAACCAATTAATCCACGACCGATGAATTGATGATCCAGTTCAAATTTCTCGCTATTTAAATCCGCCGCTTTGCCATTTTGTTTGATTTATGTTGGCACTCTGTGCCTAATCAAGGGGTTACAACTTTTGATCCGGCTCTTTTGTGGTCGAATCACCCTCAGTCGGCATGACGCTGATTATCTCACCGCAGGATGATGGTGGCTTCTGGAAGGGCGTTCGCCGCTCGACCATTTCCTCGTACGAGGCTGTATAGGCAGACCCAGTCTTGGTGCGGGTCCGTCTCATATTCACCCGGGAATCGGGTGAGATAAATCAATGAAAAGGATGAAGAACATGAAAGGATTATCCTTGGCGTGCGCCCTGTCGGCGGCCCTGGTCGGTGTGTCGTTTGGTGGTCCGGTACAGGCGCAGGAGCGCTTCGTGACCATAGGCACCGGCGGTCAGACCGGCGTCTACTACGTGGCGGGCCAGTCCATCTGTCGTTTCCTCAATCGCGGCGCCGCCGATCACCAGATCAAGTGCAATGCCCCTGCCAGTGGCGGTGGCGTGGCCAACGTCAACGGCATCCGCAGCGGTGAGTTCAACTTCGGCATCATGCAGTCCGACCACCAGTACAAGGCGATGAAGGGGCTGCCCCCCTTCCAGGCCGAGGGGGCCATGGATGACATGCGCGCCGTCTTCTCCCTGCAGAGCGAAGTGTTCACCATTCTCGCCCGCCGCGACGCCAAGATCGCCGGCTTCGACGATCTGAAGGGCAAGCGCGTCAACATCGGCAACCCGGGTTCCGGCCAGCGCGACACCATGGAAGAGATCATGGCAGTCAAGGGCTGGAAGAAGAGCGACTTCGGCCTGGTCTCCGAGCTGAAGCCGGCGGAGCAGGCCTCCGCTCTGGGTGACAACAACATCGACGCAATGAGCTACTTCGTCGGTCACCCGAACGGTGCCATCCAGGAAGCCTCCACCACCACGGACGCCGTGCTGGTACCGGTGACAGGCGCCGACATCGACAAGCTGCTGGCCGAGAAGAGCTACTACACCAAGGCCGAGATCCCGGGTGGTCTCTACAAGGGCAGCGACAAGCCGACCCCGTCCATCGGTGGCAAGGCGGTGCTCTCCACCAGTGCCAAGGCCGATCCTGAAGTGGTCTACCAGCTGGTCAAGTCGGTGTTCGACAACCTGGATCGCTTCAAGCGTCTGCACCCGGCCTTCGCCGATCTGAAAGAGGCCGACATGATCAAGGTGGGTCTCTCCGCGCCCCTGCATGAAGGCGCCGCACGTTACTACAAAGAGCGTGGCTGGCTCTGATTGAAGGCCTGCCGGCCTTCCATCGTTCTCTTCGACACCCGCCCGCCACACCGGCAGCGGGTGTCGTGTCGTTGTACTCGCAGGCAAAAGTTAACCCTATGCAAGAAAAACAACTCTCTACCGAGGAACTGATCGCCCAGGACGTGGGCGCCCGGCTGCCCCTCGGCCTCATGGGCTGGCTGATCACCGGGCTGGCGCTGGCCTGGTCCCTGTTCCAGCTCTGGATCGCCTCGCCGCTCCCCTTCATTTTCGGGGTCGGCGTACTCAATGACACCGAAACCCGCGCCATTCACCTGACCTTCGCCCTGCTGCTGGCCTATCTGGTGTTCCCGGCCTTCCGGCGTTCCCCCAGAGACAGGGTGCCCCTCGGCGACATCGCCCTCGGTCTGATCGCCGCCGGTGCGGCCGCCTATCTGTTCGTCATGTATGAGGCCCTGGCCCAGCGCCCCGGCAACCTCACCACGGCCGATCTGATCACCGCCTGCATCGGCATTCCGCTGTTGCTGGAAGCCGCTCGCCGTGCCCTGGGCCCGGCCCTGGCGGTGATCGCCCTGGTGTTTCTCGCCTACAGCCTGGCCGGCCCCTGGATGCCGGGGCTGCTGGCGCACCGCGGGGTGAGCTTCACCGCGCTGGCGAACCACCAGTGGATCACCACGGAGGGGGTGTTCGGCATCGCCCTCGGGGTCTCCACCAGCTTCGTGTTCCTGTTCGTGCTGTTCGGCGCCCTGCTGGAGCGGGCCGGTGCCGGTCACTACTTCATCCAGCTCGCCTTCAGCCTGCTCGGCCACCTGCGCGGCGGCCCGGCCAAGGCGGCCGTGGTGGCCTCGGCCCTGACCGGGGTCATCTCCGGCTCCTCCATCGCCAACGTGGTGACCACGGGCACCTTCACCATCCCCATGATGAAGCGGGTCGGCTTCTCCAAGGAGAAGGCGGGGGCGGTCGAGGTGGCCTCCTCGGTCAACGGCCAGATCATGCCCCCCGTGATGGGGGCGGCGGCCTTCCTGATGGTGGAGTACGTGGGCATTCCCTACGTGGAGATCATCAAGCACGCCTTCCTGCCGGCGGCCATCTCCTACATAGCGCTGCTCTACATAGTCCACCTGGAAGCGCTCAAGCTCGGCATGCAGCCCATCGGTGGCCATCAACCCAAGCCCTGGCTGCGTCGCCTGACCGGCTTCGCCTTCGGTGCCACCCTCATCAGCGGCCTGTCGATGGCGGTCTACCATGGTCTGGGCTGGCTCAAGCCGGCGCTGGGTGAGTACGCCCTGCCAGGGATCGCCCTGCTACTGGCGGCCGTCTATCTGGGTCTGCTGAAGATAGCGGCCAGCAATGCGCCGCTGCCCGCCGAGGATCCGGATCAGCCCCTCACCGAGCTGCCGAACACCCGCGCCGTGCTGCTCTCCGGCCTGCACTTCCTGCTGCCTGTGGTGGTGCTGGTGTGGTGCCTGATGGTGGAGCGCCTCTCCCCGGGGCTCTCGGCCTTCTGGGGTACCGTCATGCTGGTGATCATCCTGCTGACCCAGCGGCCGCTGCTCAACTGGCTGCGTACCGACGGCAAGCATGACTACGGCTCGGCCCGCGATGGTCTGGTGGACTTGAAGGAGGGTCTGGTGGCCGGTGCCCGCAACATGATCGGCATCGGCATCGCCACTGCCACGGCGGGGATCATAGTCGGTGCCGTCTCCCAGACCGGGGTCGGCCTGGTGCTGGCGGATCTGGTGGAGATGCTCTCCATGGGCAACCTGCTGCTGATGCTGATCCTCACCGCCCTGCTGAGCCTTATTCTCGGCATGGGGCTGCCCACCACAGCGAACTACATAGTGGTCTCCAGCCTGCTGGCTCCCGTGGTGGTAACGCTGGGGCAGCAGAACGGCCTGATAGTGCCGCTCATCGCCGTGCACCTGTTCGTCTTCTACTTCGGCATCATGGCGGACGTGACCCCGCCGGTGGGGCTGGCCTCGTTCGCGGCGGCCGCCGTCTCCAAGGGGGATCCCATCAAGACCGGGATCACCGCCTTCTACTACAGCCTGCGCACCGCGGCGCTGCCCTTCCTGTTCATCTTCAACACGGATCTGCTGCTGATCGACGTGGACTTCGCCCACGGGGTGCTGATCTTCGTGGTGGCCACGGTCGCCATGCTGATCTTCGCCGCCGCCACCCAGGGCTGGTTCCTGGTGAAGAGCCGCTGGTACGAGAACGTGCTGCTGCTGCTGGTGGCCTTCACCCTGTTCCGTCCCGGTTTCTGGATGGACATGGTGCACGATCCCTATCGTGAGACGCCTCCCGCCCAGCTGGCCCGGACCCTGGGCGAGGTGGAAGCGGAGAGCACACTGCGACTGCGGATCCAGGGGGAGGATACGGTGGGCAAGCTGCGTCAATCCACTGTGTTGCTGGCGGTACCGGCCGGTGCCGATGGCGAAGAGCGATTGGCCGGCCTGGGGCTGACCCTGTATGAGCAGGACGGCAAGACCCTGATCGACAACGTCACCTTCGGCAGTCCGGCGGCGGCGGCCGGCATGGAGTTTGATCAGGAGATCCTCTCCGTGAAGGCGCCTACCGAACGCTGGCACAAGGAGCTGATGTGGATCCCGGGCTTCCTGCTGTTTGCGCTGGTGATCTGGCTGCAACGGCGACGGGCCACCTGCTCATAGACACCACCAATAAAAACGGCGCCTCGATGGCGCCGTTTTCAATACCGGGCAGGCTAGTTTGATTGGGTCTGCTTCTGCTTTTGCAGCTGATCCAGGGTCTGTTGTTCCTGCGGGCTCAGACCAAGCTGTTCACAGGCTTGTTCGAAGCTGATCCCCAGGTGGCACATCATGATATCGATGGCGGGCAGGTAGTTGGTCATTGCGTCTTCCATGGTGATCTTCCAGAGCTGTCTCTTATGCCCGAGCCGCGAGCAGGGGGCAATTAGACTTTAGGTGTAGGGTGCCATCTGCTTCACCCCCCTGCCACTGGGCGGGGGAATTTGCTACTCTTGCGGGCACTAAAGAGGTTGCCGTGTGACCGCGAGCAATCGGTGAGGAGCAGGGCATGTTATTGAGTTTCTTGATCATCGCATCTGGCTGGTGGCACATCCGCGCGGCTTATGGCTCAGACTCCCGTCAGTTCTACATCAGCAAACCCCTGACCATGCTGTTCATCATCGCCCTGGCCTTTGGCTACCAGAGCGATGACCACAACGGTTCCCACGCCTGGATCCTGCTCGGCCTCTGCCTGTCGCTGGCGGGTGACGTGCTGCTGATGCTGCCACGGGATCGCTTCATCCAGGGACTGGCGGCATTTTTTGTCGCGCACCTCTGCTACATAGTCGGCTTTGCCCAGGGCCCCCTTGTGCTCAAGCTGGTGGATGGCCTGCTGCTGTTGCTGGTGGCCGGCATGGTGTTCGGCCTGCTGTGGGGCAAGCTCGGCGAGATGAAGATCCCCGTCTTCTGCTACATGCTGGTGATCATCGGTATGGCCTGGGTCGCCGCCGGTGCCTGGCACGCCTCTCTTACCGCGGGTTCTGCTGCGGCCCTGGTGGGGGCACTGATGTTCCTCTTCTCCGACAGCATGCTGGCCCTCGATCGCTTCCGCCGCCCCTTCCCCCATGCCACGGCCTGGATCATGAGCAGCTACTTCGCCGCCCAGTTCCTGATCGCCGCCTCCCTGGCGGGCTGAGCGCCTCGGGGCCCTGTGCAGAGGGCAAACGGGACACGCACTCCCACACAAGAAAAACGGGCCATGGGGCCCGTTTTGCCATGCCGGTGTCACGCCTCCAGCGGCTCGGCGTCCGCGGCTCTGGGGGCCGGTTGCCTGAGCAGCAGCATCAGGGCGCTGGCGATGAGCAGGAAGATGCCCATCACGTAGAACACCTGGTTGTAGGCCATGATGGCGGCCTCCCGGTTGATGGTATTGGACAGCATGGCTCTGGCCTGCTGCTGGGCGAGCGCGGGATCCGAGCCCTGGGCCATCATGGTCTGGGCCAGCTGCAGCAGGTAGCTCTGCCCCTCTATGCTGGTGGCGGCCAGGGTGCTGCCTATCTGGCTGGCGTGGATGCGGGTGTCGTTGTCGATCAGGGTGGCTATGATGGCGATGCCGAAGGCCCCACCGAGGTTGCGCAGCACGTTGAGCAGGGTGGAGGAGGAGGGGATCTCCTCCGGGGTCAGACTGGCGGTCGCCACCAGGGAGAGGGGCACCATGATGAAGGGCTGGCCCAGGGCCCGCACTATCAGCGACTGGATCAGCTGAGGGCCGGCGTAGTCGGCGCTCATGTTGACGTTCATGAAGCAGCTGATGGCGAACACCAGGAAGCCGAAGCTCACCAGGTAGCGCGGATCTATCCGGGTGACCAGCCTGGGCACCAGGGGCAGCACCAGCAACTGGGGCAGGCCCATCCACATCAGCACCTCCCCTATCTCCAGGGCGTTGTAGTTGTGGATCTGCGCCATGTAGAGCGGCAGCACATAGATGGAGCCCATCAGCGCCATGCCGAGCACCAGATAGGCGAAGCAGGCCAGGGCGAAGCGCGGGCTGTGCAGCAGCCGCAGATTGACCAGGGGATGGCGGCGCAGCAGCTGGCTGATGACGAAGAACACCAGGGCCACCACCGAGATGACGGTGAGCCGCACTATGAAGCTGGAACCGAACCAGTCCTCTCTGTTGCCCTCCTCCAGCACCACCTCCAGCAGACCCAACCCCACCGCCATGGTGAGGATGCCGACCAGATCCACCCGTTTTATCACCTCCCAGTCCACCGGCTTCCTGTCCAGGCCGTGGGCCAGCATGGCCATCACCAGCAGGCCGGGGGGCACGTTTAGGTAGAAGATGTAGTGCCAGGAGAGCTGCTCCGTCAGCCAGCCCCCCAGCGTCGGACCTATGGCGGGGGCGAAGGTGGCGCACAGGCCGAACAGCGCCATGCCGGTGGCCCGCTTGTGCAGCGGCAGCAGGCTGACGATGAGGGAGAAGGCCATGGGGATCAGCGCCCCGCCGGTGAAGCCCTGCAGCGCCCGGAAGACGATCATGCTGGTGAGGTTCCAGCTGAATGAGCAGAGCACGGAGGCGACGATGAAGGCCCCCGTGGTCCACAGCAGGTAGCGGCGCACGCTCAGCCCCCGGCTCAGCCAGCCGCTCAGGGGGATGGCGATCATCTCCGCCACCAGGTAGGAGGTGGAGATCCAGGAGCTCTCGCTCAGGGTGGCCGAGAGGGCGCCCTGAATGTCCTTCAGGGAGGCGTTGGTGATCTGGATGTCGAGTATGGCCATGAAGGCGCCGATGAGGCCCCCCATGACCGCGATCCAGTTGCGACGTGGAATGGGTTCCATCAGTTGGCGGCGACCACGGGATCAGGGGTGCGGGTGTCCACTATCACCTCGCTGGAGAGACCAGGACGAAGCTTGCCCGCCAGTGCGCCCGGCTCGGGGATGCGGATCTTGACCGGCACCCGCTGCACTATCTTGGTGAAGTTGCCGGTGGCGTTCTCCGGTGGCAGCAGGGCGAACTTGGCGCCGGTGGCAGGGGCCAGGCTGTCGATGATCCCCTCGACCGGCTGATCCGGATAGGCATCCAGGATCACCTCCACGCGCTGACCCGGTTGCATGTGCTGCAGCTGGGTCTCCTTGAAGTTCGCCTCGACCCACACCTGTTGCAGCGGTACCAGGCTGGCCACCTGCATGCCGGACTGCACATAGAGCCCTTCCCGCAGGCTGCGCTTGCCTATGATGCCGTCCGCCGGGGCCCGCAGCTCTGTGTAGCCGAGCTCCAGCCTGGCCTGTTCGAGCTGGGCCTCACTCAGTGCCAGTCTGGCCTGGTTCTGCTTGGCTTCGGCGTCCAGCACCAGCAGGCGCTCGCGAGCGGCCTGCAGGGCGGCTCTGGCCTCCTGCTCCTGGGCCTGATTGACCTGCAGACCGGCGCGCACCTCGTCCAGGCTGTCCTGGGAGCTGTAGTTGCGCTGATTGAGCTGACTGACCCGGCGCACCTGCTGCTGGGCCCGCACCTGCTCGGCATTGGCGGAGCTGACCCTGGCCTCGGCTTGGCGAATGAGGCTCAGTTGCTGGGTACGGGTGGCGGCCAGGTTCTCCGCGGTCGCCTGATTGAGGTGCAGATCGGCCTCGGCCTCGAGCACCCGGGTTCTGTACTCCCTGTCGTCCAGTCTGGCGATGAGCTGGCCGGCCTTGACCTCCTGGTTGTCGGTCACCAGCACCTCGCTGATGTAGCCGGGCAGCTTGGAGCCGATGCCGGTCACCTCGCTCTGCAGATAGGCGTTGTCGGTACTCTCGAAATGGCGGCCGTGCAGATACCAGTAGGCGGCAAACAGCAGGCCGAACAGGGCCAGCAGCAGGGCTGCCAGCAGGGGGATCTTCTTGTGTTGACTCATGATATGGGTTTTTCCTGAACTGTGGCGGGCAGGCTAACATCGCGTAACTGTTTCGATTAGTATCCATTCATGAGATATACAGTTTCACTGGTGAGACAATGGACCTGAACGCAGCCTTGATTCTGGTGCGCATCGTCGACAAGGGCTCCTTCACCGCCGCCGCCCAGGAGCTGGGCATGACCAAGGCGACGGTGAGCCGCCGCATCGCCGAGCTGGAGCAGCACCTCGGCGTGCGGCTGCTCTATCGCTCCACCCGCCAGCTCACCCTGACCGAAGCCGGGGAGCAGTATTACCTGCGCTGCAGCAAGGCGGTGGAAGAGCTGGCCCAGGCCGAGCTGATGCTGAGTGCCAGCCAGCAGGAGGTGACAGGCACCCTCAAGCTGGCGGTCCCCATCGAAACGGGACAGCTGGTGGTGGGCCGGCTGGTGGCCCACTTTCTGCAAGCCTATCCGGGGCTGCGGGTGGATCTGGAGCTGACCAACCGCATAGTGGATCCCATCAGCGAGGGGCTGGATGCCATAGTGCGGATCGGCGACATGAGCGACTCCAACCTGGCGGCACGGCGCCTGTGGAGCACGGGGCGCCTGCTCTGCGCCAGCCCGGATTATCTGGCGCGCAGCCCGGCCATCACCCGGCCCGAGGATCTGGTGCGCCATGAGCGGGTCGCGGTGAGCAGCGGTTTTCTCGCCTCCCACTGGTGTTTTGAACGGGATGGCCGGGAGGTGCTGGTGGATCCGCCGTCCCGCTTCCAGGTCAACAACATCACCTGTGCCAGAGAGGCGGCGAAGGCCGGGCTGGGGCTCGCCTCCCTGCCCGCCATGTTGTGCCATGATGAGCTGGCCGACGGCTCTCTGGTGGCTTTGCTGCCGGACTGGCAGCAGCCCAAGGTGCCCATCTATCTGCTGTTTCCCGAGCGGCGGCTGATGCCGCGCAAGTTGCGGGTGTTTATCGATTTTCTGGTGGCCAATGGCCCGACTTACGGCATCGACAACCTGCTGTGAGCGGCAAGCGGCCATGGAGAGTGATGGTCCGGGGGCTGCCGCCGCCGGTGCATCGACAAGGGGTTGCGAGGTGAGGATTTATGGAGCAGTGGATTAACTTGTATCGGGCCTCTCACTCACTGGAGGCGCATGCCTTGAAGGGAGCGCTGGAAGTCGAAGGAGTGCGGGTGCGGCTAAGCGGGGAGGGGCTCTCGGGGGCGCTGGGGGAGCTGCCCGTGGATCTGCTGCAGGTCACCCTGATGGTGAGCGAGCAGGATCGTCAGCGGGCAGGCCGGATCATAGAGCGCTACCAGCAGCGCCAGGGCAATGGCTGGCTGTGCGGCCAGTGCGGAGAGGAGAACGGCGCCAACTTCGATATCTGTTGGCGCTGCCATCACGATCCCCAGGATCACTGAGATCTCCCCCTTCTCCCGCCCCTCAGCGCAGGGTGAAGTCGATGTCCTCCCCCGCGCTGGCATCGTGATAGATCGCCAGATCCAGCTCCTTCTCGCTGCGGGCGATCAGCACTGACACCAGGATGTCGCCGGAGACGTTGACCGTGGTTCTGGCCATGTCGAGGATTCTGTCTATTCCGGCGATGAGCGCCACCCCTTCCAACGGCAGTCCCACTGCGGTCAGGGTCAGGGTCAGCAGCATCAGCCCGGTGCCCGGCGTACCCGCCGTGCCTATGCTGGCCAGGGTGGCGATGCTGATGATGGTCAGGTAATCCACCACGTGCAGATCCACCCCGAATGCCTGGGCCACGAACAGCGCCGTTACTCCCTGATAGAGGGCGGTGCCATCCATGTTGATGGTGGCGCCAATGGGCAGCACCTTGGCGGTGATGGCGGGAGAGACCCCCAGCCGGCGCTCGGCGCAGGCCAGGCTGATGGGCAGGGTGCTGCTGCTTGAGCTGCTGGTGAAGGCCACCGCCTGGGCGTCGACGATGCTCTTGAAGTAGTGCAGCGGATTGAGGCGGGCCAGCAGGATCAGCAGGCTGCTGTAGACCCCGAGCACATGCAGCAGGCAGCCGAGGTAGACGGCGCCTATCACCTTGAGCAGGGGCAGCAGCAGGCTCACCCCGTATTTGCCCGTCATCCAGGCCATCAGGGCGCAGACGCCATAGGGGGCCAGCGCCATCACCATCTGGGTCAGCTTGAACATCCCCTCCGCCAGGGAGGTGAAGAACAGGATGGCGGGGCGGCCGCGCCGGCCGGTGGCATTGAGGGCCAGGGCGAGGGCCACCGCAAAGACGATCACCTGCAGTATCTTGCCATCCACCATGGCCTGTACCGGGTTGTGGGGCACCAGATGGCTCAGCACGCTGGCCAGGGTCGGCTGCACCATCACCCCGGTCCGTTCGTAGGGCCCCATGTTGGCGCCCATGCCGGGCTCCAGCAGCCAGCCCATCACCAGGCCGATGCAGATGGCGACGGCGGTGGAGCAGAGGTAGAGACCTATGGCCTTGCTGCCGATCCTGTCCAGGCTCTTGCCCTTGAGCAATGAGGTAAGGCCGGCGATGACGGAGCAGAAGATGAGGGGTACCATCAGCATCTGTATGGTGTTCACGAACAGGACGCCGATGGGCTTGAGCAGCAGTGCCTGCTCGCTGAAGCAGAGCCCCAGACCTATCCCGGTCAGCATGCCGAGCAGTGTCTTCAACCAGAGCGGGCGGCGGGTCCAGATCCGCCAGGGCTTGAAGACCAATCCATGGAACAGCATGACGCCAATGTCCTTATTTTCTGTCTGCGATGGCAAAGGGGGCGCTAGTGTAGCCATCCCCCGATCAGGTTGCCACATTATCGACAAAGCGAGGCTCACGGCCAGCCCGGGGGAGTTAAAAAAGGCGTTTTGTTGGCTTATATCAAGATCGGGGACCTGGGTTCAGGCTCTAATGGACATCTGACATGATGATTAAAGAGGCTTGAGATGTCCCAGTCGATACACGGTCACGAAGTGATGGAGATGATGCTGGAAGAGGGGGGCCATTTTACCCGGGCCAGCCTCAGGGAGGCGATTGAGGCGCGCTTTGGCGCCGATGCCCGCTTCCATACCTGCAGCGCGAGCGAGATGGATGCAGAGGCGCTGATCGACTTGCTGGCCAGACGCGGCAAGTTCATCGAGTCCGAGCAGGGCTTCCAGACCCGGGCCGACAAGATCTGCAACCACGGCTGATCCCGCGGCGAGCGCGCCGGGGCGCTCGCCGAATCCCGCCTCCTTTGTTATATTTCGCCCTCTCCCTCCTCTGTTAAAGGCTTGGCCTGGGCAACGCCCGGAATCTGTATGGATACTTTCTCCGCTGCCGTCATGTTGTTTCTGATCATGGATCCGCTGGGCAACCTGCCGGTCTTCCTCTCTATACTGCGTCATGTCGATCCCAAGCGGCGGCGCAAGGTGATGATCCGCGAGCTGCTGTTCTCCCTGGCCATCATGCTGGGCTTCCTGTTTGCCGGTCAGCAGATCCTGAGCTTCCTGAACCTGCGCCAGGAGGCGGTCAGCATCGCCGGGGGCATCATCTTGTTCCTCATCGCCATCAAGATGATCTTCCCGAGCCCCGGCGGCGTGACCGGGCTGGCGGCGGGGGAGGAGCCCTTCCTGGTGCCCATGGCCATCCCCATGATAGCGGGCCCCTCCATACTGGCCTCCCTGCTGCTGCTGGCGAACCAGGAGCCGACCCGGATGGCGGACTGGTCCCTGGCCCTGCTGATGGCCTGGGGCGCCAGCGCCGTGATCCTGATGTTCTACGAGCTGTTCAACAAGCTGCTGGGTGAGCGAGGACTCACCGCCGTGGAGCGGCTGATGGGCATGCTGCTGGTGATGATCTCGGTGCAGATGCTGCTGGATGGGGTGCACCACTATTTGGCTGTGACGGGCCAGGGGTAAGAAGAAAGGGGCTGCCAGGCAGCCCCTTTCCTATTGTGCGTCCATGACGGCCAGCGCCTCGTACTGGCGGGACGGGTCGCCTGGGGTCTCCAGCTTGCCCATGATGAGGGTGAGCAATGTCTCCCGCAGCCAGCGGTGGCCCGGATCCTCCTCGTGGCGCTGATGCCAGATGAGCAGGTGGGAGATGCTGTCCAGGGCGATGGGCAGCGGCAGCGGCACCAGCGGATAGACCTGGGTGGCGTGGCGGGCATAGAGCCGTGACAGGGTCACTATCATGTCCGAGTGCATGCCCATGCGCAGCGCCGCCTCGAAGGAGGGCACGGTCGCCTCGATACGGCGGTAGAGATCCTGCTCCGCCAGCTTGTGATCCAGCATCCAGCGATCCCGTCCCTCGCAATAGGTCTGCACATGGGGATAGGCCAGGTAGCGGGGGAGATCCCACTCGGGTTCGCGCAGGGCCGGGTGATCCCGCTGCACCAGGCAGGTGAGGTCATCGATGGCGAGCAGTCGCTGGCAGATGGCGTTGGGCAGGGTATCCAGCCTGAAATCCGAGTTGATGCAGTTCTCCCGCACCGTGAAGGCGATGTCCACCTGACCCTGGCTCATCTCGGTCAGGCTGTGCTCTGTCCACTCCTCGTAGCGCAGCCGGATCCCCGGTGCCTGGCGCTTGAGCTCGCTCAGATAGAGCGGCGCGAACAGGGTGAAGGCGCTGTCCATGCTGGCGATGACGAACTCCCGCTCTGTGCTGGCGGGATCGAAGGCGGGGGGCTGGATCAGGTTGTCCAGGGAGAGCAGTATGGGTTGCAACTGCTGCTGCAGATCGAGGGCGCGCGGGGTGGGATCCAGCCCGTAGGCGGAGCGGACGAACAGGGGATCGTCGAAGGTTTCCCGCAGGCGACCCAGGGCCTTGCTGACGGCCGACTGGCTCAGATGCAGACGGCGGGCGGCCCGGCTGCCATTGCGCTCTTCCAGCAAGACTTGCAGGATAATCAACAAATTAAGATCTATGCGCCCGAGCTGTTCCAGCAACATGATATGAATCCTCTTCAACTCTTAGATGAATTTATACCATTTGTTTTCATATCTTGGCGACCCTATGCTCGACCTGTCTCTCGCCTTCATGGCGACTGGTACAGGATGTAGCGGTTGAGGGGACAAGTAGCACCGACTCATACGGCGGCCAAGGGTCGCCGTATCTTTTTATGTTTTTTGACGATTTTCCTGCCAACTTGCGCCTGCCTTGATTTTGCCCAACAATCGTTGCGCCTTCTTTTGATACAAACAACGGGTATCTATCTGTCAGGAGTCGCCCTATGGGACTTGGTGGAATTCATATCTGGCATCTGTTGATCCTGGTGGTGGTGGTCGTCGTGGTGTTTGGCAGCAAACGCCTGGCCGGCGCCGGTGAGGATCTGGGCACCGCCATCAGGGATTTTCGTAAAGCCTTGCGTGACGATGAAGTACATCCGAAATGAGTAGGAGTGGAAGTATGTCTGTAGACGAAAAAGTGGAATTGAATGAAACCTGCGACAGCTGCGGCTGTTTCGCCGAGATCGGCACCATCATAGGTGAAGGGGACGATGTGATGGAGCTGGTGATCGAGGCCGCGGCAGAAGCCGACGCTCGCGCCAAGCTCGCAGCCTATGAGGCGCTGGCCAAGCAGGTGACCGCCGAGGCCGTGATCGACAGCGAACTGACCCAGGGCGCCGACGGCGTGATCCTGAAGGCCCGCCTGCAATTCACCTGCACCGCCGAGAAGCTGATTTTCGAGATGCGTGCCCGCTCTATCTGAGCCCCGATGAGACGGCAGGCTTGCCTGCCGTATTGCCCCTCCGGCGGCCATACCCGTTGTATAGTGAGTTATCCCGCGGACTATCCCGTGCCAGTCCGGCACCTGTGGCTCCGTGGCAGGAGAGTGCCATGATGCAGTGATGGCACCCCGTCATGAGTCCCGTGTGTCGGGCCTTGTCCTGCCGAGAATCTCAAGGCGCGAGTCGACCAACAGAAGGTGGCTACCTCATGATGCGATGGATTTGGGCCCTGCTGGTCCTCTGTTCTCTCCCCCTGCTGGCGGCGAATCCCGGTTCCCCGCCTGGCGATACCCCTTCGCGTGCCGCGGACGTCAAGCCCAAGCTCCTGCCCCAACCCGGGGATCTCGAACACATACTGCAACAGAAGGAGCTCAGGGCCCTGGTGGTCTATGAACGGGGTTTCTTCTTTTTCGACAAGGGGGCCCAGTACGGCATCCTGGTCAATCAGCTGCAAGGCTTCGAGCGCTGGCTGAACCAGACCTATCTCCCCAAGGAGAAGCTCAAGCTCAAGATCATCTATATCCCGGTGCGTCAGGACAAGCTGCTGGACTATCTCGCCGAGGGGCGGGGGGATCTGGTGGCGGCCAACCTGACGGTGACGCCGACCCGGCGCGAGCAGGTCACCTTCTCCCAGCCGCTCATCTCGCCCATCGAGGAGTGGGTGGTGAGCCAGCGGGAGCTGACGGGTTTCAACCGCATCACCCAGCTCTCCGGTCGGCGGATCTGGGTGCGGGCCAGCTCCAGCTATTACGAGAGCCTGCACCAGCTCAACTGGCTGTTCCGCGAGCTGGGGCTGCCCCCCGTCTACATAGAGACAGTGCCCGAGTACCTGCAGGACGGGGATCTGCTGGAGATGGTGGCGGCCGGCATCATACCGCTGACCGTCACCGACAGCTTCAAGGGGCGGATCTGGCTCGACATGATAGGGGGCCTCAAGGCCCACAAGCTGATCCCGCTGCGGGACAAGGGGCGCAGCGCCTGGGCACTGCGCAACAACAGCCCCGAGCTGCTGAAGGCGGTGAACGCCTATATCTCCGAGTCGAGCAAACGCACCCTCTACAGCGACATGACACTGCGTCGCCTGCTGGCCCAGAGTGACAAGATGAGCAACATACTGGCGCCGGATCCCCTGGGGCGGCTGTCAACCATCCGCAAGGTACTGGAAACCCAGGCCGAGAAATATGATCTCGACTGGCTGATGCTGGCGGCGCTGGCCTACAAGGAGTCGGGACTCAATCCCAATGTCCGCTCCAACCGCGGGGCCGTCGGCATCATGCAACTGCTGCCGAGCACGGGGGGCGAGGTGGGGATCCGCGGCGCCAGGCTCACCAGCCTGGAAGGCAGTGTGGAGGCGGCCTGCCGTTACATGCGGCTCATTCTCGATACCTACTTCAACGATCCCGGGATGGACAGGGTCAATCGTCACCTGTTCGCCCTGGCGGCCTACAATGCGGGCCCGAACCGGGTGCAGGCGCTGCAGGCCAAGGCCAGGGAGAGGGGGCTGGATCCGAACGTCTGGTTTGGCAACGTGGAACAACTGGTGGCCAACGAGGTCGGCCAGGGCCCCATCAACTACGTCGGCACCATCTACAAATACTACGTGGCCTACCGCTTCAGCCTGCCCCAGCTTGAGGGCAAGACAGAGGCCATGGAGGCGGCGCAGCCCTGAGTGCTCAGTGCCGGTCGGGCAGGCCATCCTCTGGGGTAAAGGGGATGGCTTCCCAGCCCTGATCCCTGTGCTGCTGATACCAGGGGGTCAGCAGTCTGGCGGGAGTGGGGTCCGGCTGACTGGCCTGGGGTCTCTGGCTGAGGCTGGGGTGGTCGCGCACTTCCATCATCGGCTCCTTGACACGCCGCAATCGGGGCTGTTGTCTGGGTTATGCCACCGTCTCATGACAAGGAGATGACCCTTGATCCCCGCCGACTTTGCCCTGCTCGACGATCCCGGTGCCGCCCTCAAGGCCCGCTGCCAGCTGATCCGTGGCGCCCGCAGCCGGATCCAGGCCCAGTATTACAGCTGGGAGGAGGACAGCAGCGGCAAGCTGCTGCTGTCCGAATTGCTCCATGCGGCGCGGCGCGGGGTCCGGGTCCAGCTGCTCATCGACGATCTCTATGCCGGCGACAACCGATTCCTGGAGGTGGTGGCGGCAGAGCCCGGCATCGAGGTGCGGCTGTTCAACCCCTTCTGGCTCAGGGGCTGGCGCCCTCTGACCCTGCTGCTGGAAGGCCTGCTCAGCTTTCGCCGCATCAACCACCGCATGCACAACAAGCTGCTGCTGGTGGATGGCCACGAGGCGGTGATCGGGGGTCGCAACATCGGCGATCCTTACTTCGGGCTGGGTGCGCCCCCTCACTTCGTCGATCTGGATCTGATCTGCCGGGGCCCCCTCTGCCGCCAGGCCGAGCAGGGCTTCGAACTGTTCTGGCGCAGCCGCTGGAGCCACCCCATCCGGCGTCTGCTGCAGCGCCCCCTGCTGCCCGCCGAGATCCGCGCGGTGAGCGACTTCCTTCTGACCCTGACCGACCCGGCAGTGGCCATGGTCTACGATCTGCCCGCCAGCCTGTTTGATGAAACACCTCTCCCCCTGCGTTGGCATTCTGGGGTCGGAGAGTGCTGGTTTGACAGGCCAGGCAAGGGGCTTATCTCCCGGCCGACCACGGCGCCCCGGCTGGGGCGCAAGCTGGCGGGCAACCGGGGGGCGCTGCGGTTGGTGAGTCCTTACCTGATCCTGACCCGAAGCCTGCGCCGCCATCTCAAGCGGCAGCGCCAGGCGGGGGTCGGCATCGAGATCCTGACCAACTCCCTGGCCAGCACAGACGTGCCCCTGGTGTATGGCGCCTATCGGCGCCACCGCCCTTGGCTGGAGCGGCAAGGCATAGTGCTGGCCGAGCTGTCGGATGAGGCGCAGAGCCTGCACGCTAAGCTGATCCTGATGGGGGAGGAGGAGGCGCTGCTCGGCAGCTTCAATCTGGATCCCCGCTCCCTGATGCTCAACACCGAACTGATGCTGCATCTGAGCTGTCCGGCGCTCTGTGCCGAGCTGCGGCACTGGCTCTGCGGCTGGCAACGGGCGGCGGTCCATCCTGTGGTGGCGTCCTCGACGCTGCGGCGTCTGCTGGCGCGACTGAGCGACTGGCTGCCGCTGCGCCCCTGGCTGTGAGTGGAGCACGGCTTGTGCGAGATCTCGCAAAGCCTTGTGCGCCTTAGAGGATAACGTTTGCCATCCAAAGCCGGATTGAGATTTTATCGTATTGTTTTTAATCACTTTATGTTGATAGGCGCAACCTGATGCCGCCCCCCCGTTTGCATACGGGGCCGCATATAACGGTTTTTTATTTTATTTAACTGCGTAGTATTTCGGTTGCAAGGACAAACACGGCGGCTGGTCTGCCGTGTGGGTGAAGGCAGCAAGGGAGTGGGTCGGTCAGCGTGTTCTGGCCGGCAGTGCGGATCGGGAGCGGAAACCCGTGACGCGCATCAGTCCTGTTATTGCCGGATCCCAATATGGAACATGCTATTTGCGAGGGGGTGACATGCGAATGTCGCCCCATTTTTTATGCCAGGGGATCGCCAAGCACCCATGAAAAGACCGCCAGCGGGCGGTCTTGGGCAGTGGGGCTGGCGGTCGGTCTCTCAGGCGATACCGGCCAGCAGGCGACTCCAATTGCGCTTGGCAACGAGGAAACCATCCCGCAGGTTGCGATACTCCAGCTGCAGCTTGAGCCTGTCGTAGCGCGCCAGCGCCTTGCGCTTGCGCTGCTCCAGCAACTGCTTGCGGCTGGTGTAGTAGTGCTGGATCTGCAGGCTCAGCTTGTCGTACTCCTCCTGCAGCAGCGCCTGCCACAGCTCCCTGTCATCCTGTTTGTGCAGTCTGGCCTGGGCTCGCTTGAGCTGCATCTCCAGCCTGGCCTGCTCGATCCGCTCCTCAGGACAGGATCTGAGATCCCGGGCCAGCCCGCACCAGGCGGCGGTGCGGATCAGCCACTTGGTGGGATCGAACTGCCACCAGCGGATGCCGTTGCGGTAGTCGTTCTCGAACAGGTGGTGGAAGTTGTGATACCCCTCGCCGAAGGTGAAGAAGGCCAGGATGCCGTTGTCCCGGGCGCTGTTGCGATCGGTGAAGGGCTGGCTGCCCCAGATATGGGCAAGGGAGTTGATGAAGAAGGTGGTGTGATGGGTCATCACCATGCGCAGCACCCCGGCGAGCAGCAGCATGCCGAGCAGATCCCCATGGATCAGGCCGAGCAGCAGCGGGATGCCGATGTTGGTGGCCAGGGTCAATGCCAGATAGTGCCTGTGCTGGAAGGCGACGATGGCATTGTTCTGCAGATCCCGCACATTGCTGTAGTCGTGGTAGATCTCGCGCTGGTATTCCCGCAGCATCCAGCCGATGTGGGAGTACCAGAAGCCGCGGCCCGCGCTGTAGGGATCCTTCTGATTGTCATCCACATGGCGGTGGTGGCGGCGGTGATCGGACGACCAGTGCAGGGCCGAGTTCTGCAGGGCGAGGGCACCGCCTAGGGCGAAGAACCATTGCAGGGCGGGGTGTGCCTTGTAGGCCTTGTGGGACCAGAGTCGGTGATAACCGGCGGTGATGGAGATGCCGCAGTAGCAGAACAGCAGCAGGAAGCTGCCCCACTGCCAGAGGTCATAGCCATGGGTCAGGCCGTACCAGGGTACCGCAATCAGTGCCGTCAGCCCGGAGAGGGCGAACAGCAGGGTGTTGGTCATGATGATAGGGGGGCGGTCCATTTCACTCGGCTCCATTCAGCGAACAGCTGTCCACTATTCTCCATTGAGCCGGAATGCGGGTCAATGGTAAAAAAGTCGGAGACAAACCTGATCCAGGCCCCGCCTTCGGGTTATCATCTGGCCTCGCTAATCTCAAGGTGACTGTTTTCGTGGGTATTCGCGCGCAACAAAAAGAAAAGACCCGGCGTACGCTGATCGAGGCAGCGTTCAGTCAACTCTGTGCCAACCGCAGCTTCTCCAACCTCAGTCTGCGGGAAGTGGCCAGGGAGGCGGGCATAGCGCCGACCTCCTTCTACCGCCATTTTCGCGACATGGAAGAGCTGGGGCTGACCCTGGTGGACGAGGGCGGCCTGACCCTGCGCCAGCTGATGCGCCAGGCGCGCCAGCGCATCGCCGGTGGCGGCAGCGTCATCAGCACCTCGGTGCAGACCTTCATGGAATTCGTCGAAAACAACCCGAACATCTTCCGGCTGCTGCTCCGTGAGCGCTCCGGTACCTCGGCGGCCTTCCGCCAGGCGGTGGCCCGCGAGATCCAGCACTTCATCGCCGAGCTGACCGATTATCTGGAGGCGACCACGCAGGCGCCACGGGAAGAGGCCTACATCCAGGCCGAAGCCATGGTCACCATCGTCTTCAGCGCCGGTGCCGACGCCCTCGACATGACCCCCGAAGAGTGTCGGGCCCTGTCGGAGCGCACCATCAGCCAGCTGCGGATGATCGCCATGGGCGCCGAGGTGCAGAACCGCAAGCGCCGCGAATCTCTCTCTTAAGTCAAGGATGGACAGTCCCATGCATGAATCGAACGCGATCCCGAAGAAGCCCCTGTTGCTGGCCCTGCTCATCGGCATCTGCGGTGATGCCTTCCTGTCGGTGTTGACCGAGTCGGTCGTGCCCTTCTCCTTCTTCCCCCTGATCGCCCTGCTGCTGGCGGCCTACCAGCTCTATCAGCACTATCGCCACGAGCCCATAGTCGGCAATACCCCCAGCTGCATCCTGCTCTGCTTCTTCATCGGGGCGTTCGGGCACACGGCCCTGCTCAAGGTGCAGTACCCCGAGCTTGGCAGCAACTTCTTCTCCCTGATCGCCATGCTGCTGCTGCTCGCCGTGCTCTCCATCAAGCTCGGCATCAGCCTGGGGAAAAAAGTGAAGGAGTGACGTGTCACTCCTTCAGGTTCGCTCTGGCAGTCTTGGGTTAATCGGCCCGGGGCGGGGTCTCTCCCCTCTGCCTGGCATCTATGATGGCCTGCAGCTTGGCGCGGATCTCCATCATGCCGAACACCCCGAAGATCAGCACCTGGGTGAATTCGAGGCGGGTGATGGCAAAGTAGGGCTTGCAGGCGGCCTTGATCATACTGGCCTGCACCCAGTGCATCAGTATCACTATGACGCCGCAGACCGGCAGAAAACCGTTCAGTTTGCCCGGCAGTGTGCCCAGCAGGGCGAGCACCACGCCGAGCCAGAAGAACAACAGCACGCCCATCGCCAATAGATTAAACACCCGCTTCATCGCTTATCTCCCGTACATAGAGTTGATAGCAGACCCGACCGGCCTGCTTGTCCTTGAGTCGTTGCGCAAGTTGACGGGGAGGAGCATAGCGCCCAGCTCCCGCACCTACCCGGCATTTAAACCGCAGCGTCATCCTTGCTGTCCCGCAGATAGAGCTGGTAGCAGACCTGACCCGCTTGTTTGTCCTTGAGCTGTTGCCAGCTGGCAGGCAGGGGGAGATCGCTCATCTCCTTTTCCCGTTCAAGATAGATGAGGGCATCCGGCGCCAGCCAGCCGCGCTGCTCCAGCAGCTCGCACACCTGGGGCAGCAGTTCACGGCGAAACGGCGGATCTAGGAACACCAGATCGAAGGGGGTGGCCGGGCCTTGCAGCCAGCTCACCGCATCGGCCTGGATCACCTGCCCCTGGCTTGAACCCAGGGTGAGCAGGTTTTTCTTGAGCTGATCGGCGGCGCCCTTGTCCATCTCGACCAGGGTCACCTGCTCGGCGTAGCGCGACAGCGCCTCCAACCCCAGGCCGCCGCTGCCGGCAAACAGATCGAGGCAGCGGGCACCGCGGACATGGGGAGCCAGCCAGTTGAAGATGGTCTCCTTGACGCGATCCGTGGTGGGTCTGAGTCCGTCCACATCCCTGACCGGCAGTTTTCGGCCCTTCCACTGGCCGCTGATGATTCTTACCACGCCCGCTCGCCCCTGGGGGGCTGGGCTCTTGCTCGGGCTGTTACGGCTGGATTTCACTCTGGGCATCGCGTTTCGTCGTCAGAAAATAAAGTGGTAGTATAAGGCGGTTCATTTTTATGCCGACCCGCCGAGGGACGGCTATCTTAGCAGTCAGCCTTTGATGTGAGTATTTTTAGATGGCAAAAGGTTTGTTTTCCTGGCTGGGTTTCGGCCGCAAGAAAGAAGAGGCTGAGGCCGTCCAATCACAGGCCCCTGACGCCACCCCGGCTGTCGCCGAGTCCGAGGCCACCGTTGCCCCCGCTCCCGTCGCTGATGTTTCCCTGACCGAGGCCCCTGCTGTATTGCACGAGGCTCCCCTGGCGACCCCTGATGAAGGCCCCCTGGTGGTGGAGGAACCTGCCTCCGAACTCGAGCCCGTCATCGTCAATGAGGCGCTGATCACCGCCGAGGCAGAGGCCGCCGACGCTGTCCGCGTTGCCGCCGAGGCGCAGGCTGCGGAAGCCGCCCGTGTTGCCGCCGAGGCACAAGCTGCGGAAGCTGCCCGTGTTGCCGCCGAGGCACAAGCTGCGGAAGCCGCCCGCGTTGCCGCTGAGACACAAGCCGCCGAAGCTGCACGCGTTGCCACTGAGACACAAGCTGCGGAAGCTGCACGCGTTGCCGCTGAGACACAAGCTGCGGAAGCCGCCCGTGTTGCCGCCGAGGCGCAAGCCGCCGAAGCTGCCCGTGTTGCCGCCGAGGCACAAGCTGCGGAAGCCGCCCGGGTTGCCGCCGAGGCGCAAGCTGCGGAAGCTGCCCGTGTTGCCGCCGAGGCACAGGCTGCGGAAGCTGCCCGTGTTGCCGCCGAGGCGCAGGCTGCGGAAGCTGCTCGCGTTGCCGCCGAGGCTCAGGCCGCCGAAGAGGCCCGTGTTGCCGCCGAAGAGGCCCGTGTTGCCGCCGAAGAGGCGCGTATCGCCGCCGAGGCTCGCGCCGCAGAAGAAGCCCGTATCGCCGCCGAAGCTCGCGCCGCCGAAGAGGCGCGTATCACCGCCGAGGCTCGCGCCGCAGAAGAAGCTCGTATCGCCGCTGAAGCGCAGGCTGCGGAAGAGGCCCGTATCGCCAAAGAGGCCCAGCGAGCGGAAGATCTGCGTCTGGTAGCCGCGATGGAGGCGGATGCCGCTGCCCTGGCCGCCCTGCCGCTGGCCGCCAAGGTGGACGACGACACCCAGGACAAGCCGCAGCGGGAGGGCTTCTTTGCCCGCCTCAAGCGCAGCCTGGTGCGTACCAGGGAAAATATCGGCTCCGGTTTCTTCGGCCTGTTCCGTGGCAAGAAGATCGATGACGAGCTGTTCGAGGAGCTGGAGACCCAGCTGCTGACCGCCGATCTCGGCGTGGATACCACCAGCCGCATCATCGAAGGCCTGGTGCAGCACGCGGATCGCAAGCAGCTCAAGGATGCCGAGGCGCTCTATGGCCTGCTCAAGCAGGACATGGGCGAGATGCTGGCGAAAGTCGAGCAGCCGCTGGTGATCGACACCAGCAAGAAGCCCTATGTGATCCTGATGGTCGGCGTGAACGGCGTCGGCAAGACCACCACCATCGGCAAGCTGGCCAAGCAGTTCCAGGCCGAGGGCAAGAGCGTGATGCTGGCGGCGGGGGATACCTTCCGTGCCGCCGCGGTCGAGCAGCTGCAGGTGTGGGGTCAGCGCAACAACATTCCGGTGATCGCCCAGCATACCGGTGCCGACTCCGCCTCCGTCATCTATGACGCCATCGAGGCCGCCCGCTCCCGTGGCGCCGATGTGCTGATCGCCGATACCGCCGGTCGCCTGCAGAACAAGAGCAACCTGATGGAAGAGCTCAAGAAGGTGGTGCGGGTGATGAAGAAGCTGGATGAAGAGGCGCCCCACGAGATCATGCTGACTCTGGATGCGGGTACAGGCCAGAATGCCCTGAGCCAGGCCAAGCTGTTCAGCGAGGCGGTGGGCCTGACCGGCATCACCCTCACCAAGCTGGACGGGACCGCCAAGGGCGGCGTCATCTTCGCGGTGGCCGACAAGTTCCAGATCCCGATCCGCTACATCGGGGTGGGCGAGGGGATCGACGATCTGCGTCCCTTCGTCGCCAACGACTTTATCGAGGCGTTGTTCAGTCGCGATGAATGAGTCTGGCCGCGATGCGCCAGCTCAGCCGCGATGAGCAGTGTCCCAGCCCCGACTCCGGTCGGGGCTTGTCACTCTCAGGGTATGATCCACCTCGATCCCGATCGGGGTTTGTCACTGTCAGGGAACCGTTATGATTCGTTTTGACAAGGTCAGCAAGGTATACAGCGGTGGCCATCAGGCGCTGCAGAAAGTCAGCTTCCACCTGCGCAAGGGGGAAATGGCCTTCCTGACCGGCCACTCGGGGGCGGGCAAGAGTACCCTCCTCAAGCTCATCAGCGTGATGGAGCGGCCGACCGATGGTCGCGTCTTCTTCCATGGCGATGACGTCAGCCATATCCAGCGCAACCAGATCCCCTATGTGCGCCGCCAGATCGGGATGATCTTTCAGGATCACCGGCTGCTGATGGACAGAACCGTGTTCGACAACGTGGCCCTGCCCCTGGTGATCGATGGCTACAGCCATGCCGACATCAACAAGCGGGTGGCGGCGGCGCTGGACAAGGTCGGCCTGCTCGGCAAGGAACGCTACCAGCCGCGCATGCTCTCCGGTGGTGAGCAGCAGCGGGTCGGCATCGCCCGGGCCATCGTCAACAAGCCGCCCCTGCTGCTGGCGGATGAGCCGACCGGCAACCTGGATCCCCAGCTCTCCATGGACATCATGCGACTGTTCGAGGAGTTCAACCGCTTCGGAGTCTCGGTGCTGATTGCCACTCACGATCTGGGGCTGATCGCCCGGATGCGCTATCGCACCCTGACCCTGAAGGCAGGGCGCATGTATTCCCAAGAGCAGGAGGAGAGCTGATGGCCATAGTTCGTCATAAACAGCCGCCGCTGCGCCGTCTGATGAGTGTCACTCGGGTGGATCAGGTCGCCGATATTCGACATGGGGAGGCGCTCTGATGGCTATCGTTCGTCACAAACAGCCGCCGCTGCGCCGTCTGATGATGTACGGTGTGGACCACGTGCGTCAGGCCTTTGCCAGTCTGGGAGAGCTGTGGCGCAATCCGCTCGCCTCCCTGATGACGCTGGCGGTGCTCGGGGTCAGTCTGGCGCTACCCTCCTGCTTCCACGTGCTGCTGAAAAACGCCGAGGTGGTGGAGGGGAGCTGGCAGACCAGCTCCCAGATCTCCCTCTATCTGCGCAAGGATCTGCCGGAGCAGAGCATCCTCGACATGAAGCAGCGGATCCTGCTCTATCCCGAGGTGGAGTCCGTCACCTACATGAACCGGGACGAGGCGCTCAAGGAGTTTCGCGAGATCTCCGGTTTCGGCGATGCCCTGGATTACCTCGACAGCAACCCGCTGCCGCCTGTGTTGAGCGTTATTCCGGATCCGCGCTGGCAGAACCCGGAAGGGGCCGCCGAGCTGCTCGCCAAGCTGGAGAATGAGCCCGGCATCGAGCAGGGCAAGCTGGATCTGCAGTGGCTGACCCGGCTGCAGGGGATCATGAACCTGCTGCGTCACACCATCACCGGCATAGCGGTGCTGCTGCTCTCTGCGGTGCTGCTGATCGTCGGCAATACCCTCAGGCTCAATATCCTCAACCAGAGATCCGAGATCGAAGTGCTCAAGCTGGTGGGGGCGACCGATGCCTTCATCCACCGTCCCTTCCTCTATACCGGCATCTGGTTCGGGGTGATCGGCGGCATGCTGGCCTGGTGGCTGACCGAGGTGATGGTGATCTGGAGCGAGGGAGTGGTGAAGGAGCTGGCGGGGCTTTACAACAGCAACTTCCGGCTGGTGGGGATGGGGGCGTTCGACGGCTTCAACCTGATACTGCTCGGCGCGCTGCTGGGACTGATTGCGTCCTGGTTCTCGGTGCACAGACACATTCGTGACATAGAACCATCCTGATTAATTTATCAGCATTTTAAAGCGCTGGATTTTGCGAACTGGATCAAGTAAAAGAGTGGCCCGTTTCTGGCACGGGTCACTTTCTCAGAGTAATCTGAATGATGCCTGCGCCAAGGATCATATTTGGATCCTGTGAACCTTTTGATTTATAAACAGTCTATCTAGTGCAACAGAATGTATACGGGTGTGGCCCCTCTGCCTTGCTCGTCTGACTTGGCAAGCATGTGAAGGTTGCGAGCTCCGCAACAATGGACTTAGCATGCTACTTTTCAGGGGTCCTTCATTGTGACCCCTTTTTTTTGACCGTTCATTTATGATTCATCCCGTCAGCCTAAGATAGGCCGGGTTCATGCCGGGGCCGATGTTTGACTTATGTTTGATATGGGCCGCAGAATGACCCCCGGTCAGTAGACAGACCCTCTCAGGGTGTTAGACTGATTCGATTGAAAAGTAAGAGGTAGAACATGGGAACTTCATTGCAACGCACTATGGCTCTGATTCCGCAAGGTAGTCTGGAAGGCTATATCCAAGCCGTCAACTCGATCCCCGTGCTGAGCGCGGAGGAAGAGCGTGAACTGGCGATGCGTTTGCAGCAGGGTGGCGATCTCGAGGCTGCCCGTCAGCTGGTCATGTCGCATCTGCGTTTTGTCGTTCACGTGGCCAAGAGCTACTCCGGCTATGGCCTGCCTCAGGCCGATCTGGTGCAGGAAGGCAATATCGGCCTGATGAAGGCGGTCAAGCGCTTCGACCCGAGTGTGGGCGTGCGTCTGGTCTCCTTCGCCGTGCACTGGATCAAGGCCGAGATCCACGAATATGTGCTGCGCAACTGGCGCATGGTCAAGGTGGCCACCACCAAGGCCCAGCGCAAGCTGTTCTTCAACCTGCGCAAGTCCAAGAAGCGTCTGGGCTGGCTGAACCACGAAGAGGTTCAGGCCGTTGCTGCCGATCTCGGGGTCTCTGCCGCTGACGTCACCGAGATGGAAGCGCGCATGAGCAACTACGATCAGGCCTTCGATCTGGTCGGTGACGATGAGGATGAAGGCGGCTTCGCCCCCGTCCATTATCTGGAAGACAAGTCTTCCGATCTGGCCGCCACCATAGAGAACGACAACTGGGACAGCCACGCCACCCGTCGCCTGAGCGCGGCCATGGCCACCCTGGACGAGCGCAGCCAGCACATCATCCGCGCCCGCTGGCTGGATGAGGAGAGCAAGACCACCTTGCAGGAGCTGGCAGACAACTACGGTGTGTCCGCCGAGCGTGTGCGTCAGCTTGAGAAAAATGCGCTCAAGAAGCTGAAGGATGCGATGGCCGCCTGAGGGCATTCGCCGAGCCTGCGTCAGCTTGAGAAGAGCGTACTCAAGAAGCTGAAAGACGCCATGGATGCCTGAGGGCATTCTCTTGTGGAAAACAGGGCCTGATGGCCCTGTTTTTGTTTCACCGGGATCTGGTCGGCCTTGCCTTGGTTACCCTTGTGTATGGTATGTTGCCGCCACTGCCACAGTTAGGGAGAGCAGAAGTGAAACTGTTGAACGACCTGTTTACCAATAACCGCGAGTGGGCGGAACGGATCAAGGCCGAAGATCCCAATTTCTTCGCTACCCTCTCCGCCCAGCAGGCCCCCGAGTATCTCTGGATCGGCTGCTCCGACAGCCGGGTTCCCGCCAACCAGCTGATGGGGCTGCTGCCGGGGGATGTCTTCGTCCACCGCAACGTCGCCAACCTGGTGGTACACACCGATTTCAACTGCCTCTCCGTGCTGCAATACGCGGTGGAGGTGCTCAAGGTGAAGCACATCATCGTCTGCGGCCACTACGGCTGCGGCGGCGTCAAGGCGGCGATGCAGAACCAGGAGCTGGGCCTCATCGACAACTGGCTGCGCAACATCAAGGATGTCTACTTCAAGTACGGCGAAGAGCTCGAAGCCATCGAGGATGAGCACGAGCGCTTCGACTACCTGTGCGAGCTGAACGTGGCCGAGCAGGTCGCCAACGTCTGCCACACCACCATCATCCAGAATGCCTGGCGCAAGGGGCAGGAGCTGGCGGTGCACGGCTGGATCTACGGCATCAAGGACGGTCTGCTGCACGATCTCGATCTCTGCATCAGCGGCCCTGACCAGATCCCGGACGTCTACCGCGCCTGGCCGGACATGCGTCCGCCCCACCGTCGCCGCTGAGGACCATCCGGTGGCACCCGCCCTCTATCTGCAGATCAAACAGCACATCCTGGACGGGATCCGCGAGCGCCACTATCAGGCGGGCGACAGGATCCCGACCGAGGCCGCCCTGTGCGAGCAGTTTGCCGTGAGCCGGATGACGGTCAACAAGGCGCTGCGTGAACTGGTGGCCGAGGGCTGGCTCAATCGCACCGCCGGATCCGGCAGCTTTGTGGCGGACAGGCGTGCCGAGTCGCCGCTGCTGGCCATTCGCAACATCGCCGACGAGATAGCCGAGCGCGGCAGCCAGTACAGCGCCCGGGTGATCCGCCTGCAGCGCCAGGCCGCCGACGAGAAGGTGGCGGTGCGACTGGGTTTGCGGGTCGGGGCGCCCACCTTCCACAGCCTCATCGTCCATCAGGCCGATGGGGAGCCGCTGCAGCTGGAGGAGCGTTTCGTCGATGCCGAGCGCCTGCCCGGCTATGGCGAGCAGGACTTCACGAGGCAGACGCCGAACAGCTACCTGATGGAAGTCTGCCCGCTCTCCGAGATGGAGCACGTGGTGGAGGCGGTGTTGCCGAGCGCCGGCGAAGCGGGCTTGCTGCAGGTGAGGGTCGATACCCCCTGCCTGCTGCTGCATCGCCGCACCTGGTCGGATGGCTTTCTGGTCTCCTATGCCCGCCTGCTCTCGCCAGGCTCCCGCTACAAGCTGAGCTCCAAGACCCGACTGACTTAATTGTATATACATTTCTTGTTTTGAAAGCCCACCCCTTGGTGGGCTTTTTTGTGCTTAAACTCTAATGAAACCGCTGTTATCAAGATGTGAACTTGATCCTTTCTTTCTCGTCAGAGATCGGCTATAAGTTATTGTATATACATTTAGAGGTCGGTATGAACAAGGAACTGTTGAACTGCGAGCGGGTCTGGCTCAACGTGACACCCGCCACCCTGCGCCCCGATCTGGCGGACTACGGTCTGCTGGAACCCCATGCCCTCGGTGTGCATGAAGGCAAGATCCACGCCCTGGTCCCCATGCAGGATCTCAAGGGGCCCCATCCCGCCCACTGGCGTGACATGAAGGGCAGGCTGGTGACCCCTGGCCTCATCGACTGTCACACCCACCTGATCTTTGCCGGCAGCCGGGCCGAGGAGTTCGAGCTGCGCCAGCAGGGCGTGCCCTACAGCGACATTGCCCGCAAGGGGGGTGGCATCCTCTCCACCGTGCGCGCCACCCGGGCCGCCAGCGAGGATCAGCTCTATGAGCTGGCGGTGCCGAGGATCAAGTCCCTGATCCGGGAAGGGGTCACCACGGTAGAGATCAAGTCAGGCTACGGCCTCACCCTGGCGGACGAGCTCAAGATGCTGCGGGTCGCCCGCCGGCTGGGGGAGGCGCTGCCGATCCGGGTCAAGACCACCCTGCTGGCGGCCCATGCGGTGCCACCGGAGTACCGCGACGATCCCGACTCCTGGGTCGAGACCATCTGCCAGGAGATCATCCCGGCGGCGGCCGAGGCGGGTCTGGCGGATGCGGTGGACGTCTTCTGCGAGCACATCGGCTTCTCCCTGGCCCAGACCGAGCAGGTCTATCTGGCGGCGGATCAATACAATCTCGCGGTGAAGGGGCACATGGATCAGCTCTCCAACCTGGGGGGCAGCACCCTCGCCGCCAACTTCGGCGCCCTCTCGGTGGATCACCTGGAGTATCTGGATCAGGACGGGATCCAGGCGTTGGCCCACCGTGGCGTGGTCGCCACCCTGCTGCCTACCGCCTTCTATTTCCTGAAGGAGACCAAGCTGCCGCCGGTCGCCGCCCTGCGCAAGGCGGGCGTGCCCATGGCGGTCTCCTCCGACATCAATCCGGGCACGGCCCCCATCGTCTCCCTGCGCATGGCCATGAACATGGCCTGCACCCTGTTCGGCCTGACGCCGGTGGAGGCCATGGCCGGGGTGACCCGCCACGCCGCCCGGGCGCTCGGCGAGCAGGAGCGTCTGGGACAGCTGAGAGTGGGCATGCAGGCCGATTTTCTGATCTGGAATTGCGTCCACCCCTCCGAGATCAGCTACCTGATCGGGGTCGATCAGCTGGTCAGCCGGGTTCTCAACGGGGAGGAGACGCTCCATGGATAAGTTCAACATGGCCGACATGTCGCTCTGGCAGGGACGCCAGGATCCGGAAGATGGTGAACTGGCCCTGCGCTGGCACGACAAGGTGCAACCCTGGCAAGCCGACAGCGAGCCCGGCGTGGTGCTGCTCGGTTTTGCCTGTGACGAAGGGGTGCGCCGCAACAAGGGGCGGGTCGGCGCCGCCGCCGCACCGCTGGCGATACGCAAGCTGCTGGCCAACACCGCCTGGCATCTGGGCCGACTTGTCCATGACGGCGACGACGTGCGCTGCGAGGACGGCGATCTCGATGCCGCCCACGACCGTCTGGCGGAGCGGGTTGCCCGTGCGCTGGATCTGGGCCACTTCCCGCTGGTGCTGGGGGGCGGCCACGAGGTGGCTTTCGGCAGCTGGAGCGGCCTCAATCGTCATCTGGGTGGCAAGGGCCGGGTCGGCATCATCAACTTCGATGCCCACTTCGACCTGCGCATGAAACAGGAGCTGGCAAGCTCGGGCACCCCCTTCTTCCAGATTGCCGAGCAGTGCGCCGCCCAGGGAACAACGTTTCATTACGCCTGCCTCGGGGTGGCAGAGACCGCCAACACGGCGGCGCTCTTTGCCCGCGCCGAGGCGCTGGGAGTCTGGCATGTGCTGGACGAGGCCATGACCCAGGCCGCACTGCCCGAGCTTCTGAACGGGCTGGATGCCTTTATCGCCCGTTGCGACCACCTCTACCTCACCATCGATCTCGACGTGCTGCCGGCGGCGGTGATGCCGGGAGTGAGTGCTCCCGCCGCCCGCGGCGTGGAGCTGGCGGTCATCGAACCCCTGATCGCCCATATCCGGGCCAGCGGCAAGCTGAGGCTCGCCGATCTGGCCGAGTACAACCCGAGTCTGGATCTGGACAACCGCAGCGCCCGCGTGGCCGCCCGGCTGGTCCATCAACTAACCAAGTAGCCGGCCGACTCGCCAGGGGGCACTGTGCCCCCGCATGGCGGCTGCATTGATAAACAAGGAGTGTCTATGTCTGTGCAACACCAGGATCCCCGTCACGACCCGAACCGGGTCATCCGCGCCCCCCACGGCACCCAGCTTACCGCCAAGAGCTGGCTGACCGAGGCGCCGCTGCGGATGCTGATGAACAACCTGGATCCGGAAGTGGCCGAGCATCCCCAGTCCCTGGTGGTCTATGGCGGCATCGGCCGCGCCGCCCGCAACTGGGCCTGCTACGACAAGATCGTCGAGGTGCTGACTCGCCTCGAGGACGACCAGACCCTGCTGGTGCAATCCGGCAAGCCGGTCGGGGTGTTCCAGACCCACAAGGACGCGCCCCGGGTGCTGATCGCCAACTCCAACCTGGTGCCCCACTGGGCCAACTGGGAGCACTTCAACGAACTCGATAAGAAGGGTTTGATGATGTACGGCCAGATGACCGCCGGCTCCTGGATCTACATCGGTACCCAGGGGATAGTGCAGGGCACCTACGAGACCTTCTTCGCGGTGGCGAACCAGCACTTCAACGGGTCGCCTGCGGGGCGCTGGATCCTGACTGGCGGTCTGGGTGGCATGGGCGGCGCCCAGCCCCTGGCCGCCACCATGGCCGGCTTCTCCATGATCGCCGTGGAGTGCGATGAGACCCGCATCGATTTTCGCTTGAAGACCCGCTACGTCGACAAGAAGGCTCATAGCCTGGATGAGGCGCTGGCCATGGTCGAGGAGGCCAGGCAGAGCGGCACCGCCGTCTCCGTCGGCCTGCTCGGCAACGCCGCCGACGTCTTCGCCGAACTGGTGGCCCGCGGCATCACCCCGGACGTGGTGACCGATCAGACCTCGGCCCACGACCCGATCCATGGCTACTTGCCGCAAGGGTGGAGCGTTGCCCAGTGGCGCGAGCTGCAAAAATCCGCGCCCCAGGAGGTGAACCAGGCGGCTCGTCACTCCATGGCCCGCCAGGTGGAAGCCATGCTGACCCTGCAATCCCGTGGCGCCGCCACGCTCGATTATGGCAACAACATCCGCCAGATGGCGCTGGAGGAGGGGGTGAAAAACGCCTTCGACTTCCCCGGCTTCGTCCCGGCCTACATTCGTCCGCTGTTCTGCGAGGGCATTGGCCCCTTCCGCTGGGTGGCCCTGTCCGGTGATCCGGAAGACATCTACAAGACCGACCAGAAGGTGAAGGAGCTGATCCCGGACGATCCCCACCTGCACAACTGGCTCGACATGGCCCGCGAGCGCATCGCCTTCCAGGGCCTGCCGGCGCGGATCTGCTGGGTCGGGGTCAAGGATCGGGTGCGCCTGGGCCTCGCCTTCAACGAGATGGTGAAGAACGGCGAGCTGAAGGCGCCCGTGGTCATAGGTCGCGATCACCTGGACTCCGGCTCGGTGGCGAGCCCGAACCGCGAGACCGAATCCATGATGGACGGCTCGGATGCCGTCTCCGACTGGCCGCTGCTCAACGCCCTGCTCAACACAGCCGGCGGTGCGACCTGGGTCTCCCTGCACCACGGTGGTGGTGTCGGCATGGGCTTCTCCCAGCACTCCGGCGTGGTGATCGTCTGTGACGGCACCGATGATGCCGCCAAGCGGGTCGGCCGCGTGCTGCGCAACGACCCGGCCACCGGGGTGATGCGTCACGCCGACGCCGGCTACGAGATTGCCATCAACTGTGCCCATGAGGCGAAACTGGATCTGCCGATGATCGACGCGACCGGCAAAGGGGTGAAATAAGATGTTCGAACTCAATCTGCAACCGGGCAAGCTCTGCCTCGCCACCCTGCGCCGCGTCAGCCGCGAGCCTGTGCATGTCAGCCTGGATCCGGCCGCCCTGGCGGGGATCCACGCCTCCGCCGCCGTGGTCACCAAGGTGATAGAGCAAAACCGCGTGGTCTACGGCATCAACACCGGCTTTGGCCTGCTGGCCAACACCCGGATCCCGGTGGAGCAGCTGGACGAGCTGCAACGCTCCATCGTGCTCTCCCATGCGGCAGGGATTGGCGAGTACATGGATGACGCCACCGTGCGGCTGATGATGGTGCTCAAGGTCAACTCGCTCGCCCGTGGCTTCTCCGGCATCCGGCTGACGGTGCTCGAGGCCCTGATGCGCCTCATCAACACCGAAGTCTATCCGGTGGTGCCGAAGAAGGGCTCCGTCGGCGCCTCCGGCGATCTGGCGCCCCTGGCCCATATGAGCTGCCTGCTGATAGGTGAAGGCAAGGCCCGCCACAAGGGCGAGCTGATCGACGCCGCCACTGCGCTCAAGATTGCGGGGCTCGAGCCCATCGCCCTGGCACCCAAAGAGGGGTTGGCCCTGCTCAACGGCACCCAGGCCAGCACGGCGTTCGCGCTGGAAGGGCTGTTCCATGCCGAGGATCTGTTCGCCGGTGCCATCACCATTGGCGCCATGAGCGTGGAGGCGGCGCTTGGCAGCCGCCGTCCGTTCGATGCCCGCATCCATGAGGTGCGCGGCCAGCGCGGCCAGATCGACGCCGCCGCCTGCTATCGCCACCTGCTGGTGGATGGCAGCGAGATCGGCATGTCCCACCACAACTGCGAGAAGGTGCAGGATCCTTACTCCCTGCGCTGCCAACCCCAGGTGATGGGAGCCTGTCTGACCCAGATCCGTCAGGCCGCCGAGGTGCTGGTGTGCGAGGCGAACGCCGTCTCCGACAACCCGCTGGTGTTTGCCGAGGATGAGGAGATCATCTCCGGTGGCAACTTCCACGCAGAGCCGGTGGCCTTCGCCGCCGACAACCTGGCCCTGGCCATCGCCGAGATCGGGTCGCTGTCCGAGCGGCGCATGGCGCTGCTGATCGATTCCCGCATGTCGGGCCTGCCCGCCTTCCTGGTCAACAATGGGGGCGTCAACTCCGGCTTCATGATCGCCCAGGTCACCTCGGCGGCGCTCGCCTCCGAGAACAAGACCCTGGCGCACCCGGCCTCGGTGGACAGCCTGCCCACCTCCGCCAACCAGGAGGACCACGTCTCCATGGCCACCTTCGCCGGCCGCCGTCTGGCGGACATGGCGGAGAACACCCGCGGCATACTGGCGGTCGAGCTGCTCGCCGCCGCCCAGGGTCTGGACTTCCGCGCGCCCCTGCGCAGCACCGAGCTCATCGAGCTGGCCAAGGGGCGGCTGCGTGAAGAGGTCAGCTTCTACGACAAGGACAGGTACTTCTCGCCGGACATCGAGGCCGCCGCCGCCCTGCTGGGCGCCGCCAGCTACAACGATCTGATCCCGGCCGGGGTGCTGCCCAGCCTCTAAGCGGTTATCCGCCCATAACAAAAGACCGCCCAATGGGCGGTCTTTTCGTTTCTGGCGTTGGTTGGACGCAGTTATTCGTGCTCGAACATCAGGAACAGATAAACGACAAACAGCACCAGGTGGGTGGCGCCATGGAGCACATTGGTGCGGCCGCTGCTGAAGGTCACCTTGCACACCATGAGAGTGGTGATGAGCAGCACCATGTCGGCAGGGGAGAGGCCGAGGCGCACTTCCTGACCCATCAGGGCGCCGATGAAGAGCACAGAGGGCACCGTCAGGGCTATGGTGGCCAGCACGGATCCGAAGTAGAGGTTCATGGCGCGCTGCAACTGGTTGTTGAAGGCGGCCTTGATGGCGCCGACCGCCTCGGGGGCCAGCACTATACAGGCCACGATGAAGCCGCCCAGGGCCGCCGGGGCCTCCATCACATGGACCCCGTAGTTGATGGGGATGGCCAGGGTCTTGGCCAGCAGGATCACCACCACCAGGTAGGCGAGCAGCAGCAGGGTGTGATAGACGTTGCTCTGCAGCGGGCCGTGGTGTTCCTCGTGATCCTCGTGGTCGCTGTCGACGAAGAAGTGGCTGTGGCTGCGGGTCTGGATCAGCAGGAAGACGCCATAGAGCAGGATGGAAATGATGATCAGCATCCATGACATGGCCTTGGAGAGCCCGCCCAGGGTGCCGCCCTGGGTGAAGTTCGGCAACACCAGGCAGAGCAGGGCCAGGGGAATGATGGCCACCAGATAGGATTTGACCCCGTCCAGATTGAAGTTCTGGGTGTGATAGCGCCAGCCGCCAAACAGCAGGGTGAAGCCAACCAGCCCGGTGCTCACCAGCATCACCACGGCGAACATGGTGTCGCGGGCCATGGTGGGGTTGGGCTCGCCGGTCAGCATCACGGAGGAGATCATCACCACTTCCAGGGAGATGACCGACAGGGTCAGGATCAGGGTGCCGAACGGTTCGCCAAGCTTGATGGCCAGGGCGTCGGAGTGACGCACGACGGAGAAGATGGCCCAGGTGACGATGGCGAGCAGGGCCAGTGACACCGGCAGGTAGACTGCAAGGGGGGTTGCTTCTGTCAGCAGGTCGCTGCCCAGGGTCTTGAAGAAGAGCAGGGTCAGCAGGCCGACGGGCAGGGCAATCTCTTGCCGGATAAATGACTTCATAGGCAGTGGTTCTCATCTCGGGGCGGCCGTGGCCGACGGGTAGGGAGACAGCAGGTCGCGCCACCGGGGTGGCGCGCCAGTTCATGATAAAGGGAGTTGTCCCGTCAGAGGAGGATCATTTTGTTGCAAAAGATGAGGATCCCCGGGCGGGGACCCTGAGGTTTCTTTCTCATTGCCCGCCGGGCTGGCTCTGCCGCCATGCCAGCAGCCAGATCTTCAGCTTGGTCAGGGCCATGGGTCTGGCATAGACATAACCCTGGATCAGGTGGACACCATGGCGGTGCAGGTAGTCGACCTGTTCCTGGGTCTCGACCCCCTCGGCGATCATCTCCATGCCTGATTCGTGGCCAAAGGCGATGGTGGCATCCAGCACGCTGCGCTTGAGGTCGTCCGTGCCTATGGTGTCGACGAACATCTTGTCGATCTTGATCTGGCGGATGCCGAGGCGCTGCAGGTAGGCGAAACCGCCATAGCCTGTGCCGAAGTCATCCAGCTTGAAGTGATACCCCTTCTCCTGCAGCAGCGCTATTTCCCCCATGGCCGCCTTGATATCGGTGATCGGCTTGCGCTCGGTCAGCTCGAAGGTGAGCCTGGCCGGGGAGGGCCAGTCGTGGCGCTGCAACAGGGGCCGCAGATGGGGTTGCTCCAGGTGGGCGGCCACTATGTTGACGCTGACCCACTGGGTCGGCTCCAGCCAGGGCAGATCCGCGATGACCCGCTCCAGCAGTTGCTCCGTCATGGGCAGGATCAGCCCCTGCTCCTCCGCATAGTCGATGAAGGTGCCTGGGGGCACCAGCTCCCGACCCCGCTGCCAGCGCAGCAGCGCCTCGAAACCGACCACCTTCTTGCTGCGGCTGTCCACTATGGGCTGATAGAAGGGGACGAATTCGTGCCGCACCAGGGCTGCCTGCAGCAGTCCCTTGAGGGAGCGGCGGTAGTTGCGCAGCACCCAGTAGGCGGCAACCAGCAGGAGTCCCAGTGCGCCGCCATACAGGAGGCCATAGTGGCGGGCCTGCCGCTTCGCATACTCCTCCAGCGCCTTGCCCGCCCACAGGGTCTGCCGGATGTGGGTGTCTGGCGTAAAGAAACTCAGGCTCTGGCTGCTCTTGTCCTTCTTGATGGAACTGTCCCCACGGGAAAATGGCTGCGTGATGCCATCAGGGTGTTGCTGGCCAAACTCGAAATAGAAACAGCCCGGGCAGGGAGATTGCAGCAGATCGTGGCTCCAGCTGTTGTTCAGCACCCAGTAGGCGATATTGCCGCCCTGCCTGAAATAGGCGACCAGCTCCTGCTCTGTGTTGAAGCGGGCCTGGGTGGCCGCGAGGCCAAACTGCTCCGGTTCGGGGTAGGGGGGCAGCGAGACGGTGGCGAGGGGAAGATCCTCCCCCAGACTGGAACAGCCGCCGCCGGAGGCGAGGATGAGGCCCTGCAGCCGGATGTGGCGGCTGTAGAAACGGGGATCCCGCAACAGGGCCATGTCTGCGGGGCCGCAATCGAAGGCGAAGCTGGACAGTTGGGCGCGAATGCTCTGGTCCAGCTCATCGTGGCGCTCCGCCAGCGCGGCCTCTATCTGCGCCTTCTTCTCCTGCAACAGATGGTGGGCCAGGGGATTGCCCAGCAGCTGGCTGAGGGGCAGGCTCGCCAGCACGGGCAGGCAGAGCAGCAGCAGACTGATCCAGAAGGGAGACGCTCGTCGCAAGGGGTACCTGCCTGATGGGTGCATGGGATACAAATGGATGGCAACATCATAGCATTAGCTGCATCGATTTGAGTCGTATCGGTCACACTTGGAACAACATTCATAATGCATTGATAAACAACAATATGACAAAACGAGTGGTGAAGATTCAATCGCTGACCTGTCATAAATGACAATTGTCCAGCTTATCTGAAATGGCTAGAGTAGCGGGGCGGTTTGACTCACCGTGTGTTCAATACTCCTGTATCTATTTTTGTCAGTAGCACAGAGTGTTAGTTTTGATATGAGTGTTTCTTTTGGTCCCCGCAGTGGGACCATTTTTCTGTCCGCTGCCCAGCCGGCTGCCCGATTTTCTCCTCCCCCCGAGTCTCTTCCTTCACCAGCGGTCACCCCCAGGCATGAGCGGCCCTGACGCTTATTTGCAGAAGCGGGATCTGCAACCATAGGCGGGGTTTGGCCAAGGCTGATACCATGAGGCCTTATGGATGCTGTCGGCTACGGAAAGGCACATGAAACTGACCACTCAACTCGTCTCCTTTATTACGCTGTGCGTGATCGCGGCCATGGCCGTGGTGATGCTCGGCGGGGTCTTCAGTTTCCGCCAGATGGGGATGGAGCTGCAGCAAAACCGGGTCGACTCCCTGGTGGAGATCATCGACAAGCAACTGGGGGTGACCGACGATCAGCAGGCCCTTGCCCGCTGGCTGCCCTCCCTGCTGCGGGCCTCCCACGTGGTCGAGCTGGAGATCCGCCAGGATAGCCAGCGGGTCTACTGGTTTCGCGATGTGCAGCAGCAGACGGACGAGAGTCTGCTGATCCCCTACAGCAAGGCCATTCCCAATCAGGCCGGCATGCAGGCCGAATTCAAGCTGGACAGGCCCTTCAAGGAGTTCGAGTACTCCATGCAGGCCATGTTCGGCATCTCCCTCGGGGTCTTCATCGTGGTGTTCGGCCTCTGGTACTCCATCCGCTGGCTGCGCCAGCAGTTGCGCGGTGCCGAACTGCTGGCGGAGCGGGCCCAGCTGATCCTGGATGGCAAGCTCACCAAGCTGGCCCATGATCCCGCCGACGAATGGCCCCTCTCCGCCAGCCAGGCCCTCACCCATCTGCTGGCCGAACTGGCCGATGCCCGCAAGGAGCGCAGCCGGTTCGACAACTTCATCCGCAGCAACGCCTTCGTCGACAAGACGACCGGCATAGGCAACCGCCTCTTCTTCGACAACCGGCTGGAAAACGCCATCATGGAGGCGAGCGTGATCAGCGGCGGTGTCCTGCTGATCGAGCTGGCCGGCCTGGAGGAGCTGGATCCCGAGCTCAGCGGACGCCCGAGCCAGGATCTGCTGATGGAGGCGAGCGCCTCCATCGGTACCTTCGTGCGCAAGCACAGCGGTGCCCTGCAGGCCCGCTACGCCGGCCAGGTCTTTGCCGTGCTGCTGCCCAACATGTCCGAGAGCGAGATGGTGGACGGCGCCAGCCAGCTGCTCAAGAGCCTGCAACGGCTGCACTGGCCCGAGTCGGTCAATCTGGACACGGCCGTCTACCTCGGAGCCGTCTGCTACCAGGCAGAGGACTCCCTGCTCAAGGTGCAGGAAGAGGCCGAGCTGGCCCTCAAGAGCGCGCGCCTGCAGGGCCACAGCGGCTGGTTCCTCTACGAGAAGTCTCTGGACGAGGAGGCGAGCAACAAGGGGACGGTGCGCTGGCGCACCCTGATCAACCGCCGCATCGAGGAGCAGGGGATCTCCTTCTATCTGCAGCCGGTGCAGCAGGAGCGGGATCAGGTGGTGCTGCAACAGGAGCTGCTGATCCGCCTCCATGACGAGCAGGGGCGGGAGCTGCAGGCGGGGGTCTTCATGCCCATGGCGGAGAAGGCCGGCCTGCTGCTGCCCCTGGACCGGCTGGTGGTCACCCAGACCCTGCGCCTGCTGCGCCAGCGACCGGAGTCGAGCTGCCCCGTGAGCCTCTCCCTCTGCGCCCAGAACCTGCTCAACCGGGAGTTCCAGCGGGAGCTCTTCTTCGAGCTGTTCCAGCTGCCGCGCAGCATCAATGAGGGGCTAATCCTGCAACTGTCCGAATCCCAGGTGACCCGTCACTACGAGGCGCTCAAGCGGCCGCTGCGGGCACTGCGCATGCTGGGGTGCCGACTGGCCATAGATCACGCCGGCCAGGATGTGGTGAGCACCCAGTACATCAAGGAGTTCGAGATCCACTTCCTCAAGCTGCACCCCAGCCTGGTGCGGGAGATCCACCTGCGTCAGGTCAACCAGATGGCGGTGCGCAGCCTGGTGGGAGGCTGTGCCAATACCCAGACCCGGGTGATCGCGGTGGGGGTGGAGAGCGGGGACGAGTGGAAGATGCTGCGCCACCTCGGGGTGCACGCGGGCCAGGGGCCCTGGTTCGCCGAACCAGAGCGGCTGGTGATGCCCATATGACGGAGCCCGCCCCAAGGGCGAGTGAATGATCCTGGCTTACAGCCTGCCCTGCTCCCTGAGTCCCGCCAGCCCCTGCAGGCCGCCGGTGTGGATGAAGACCACCTGGCTGCCGCGGGGGATCCGGCCCGCGGCCAGCTCCCGAAACAGTCCCCACATCGCCTTGCCGCTGTAGATGGGCTCAAGCGGCAGCCCTGTGTGGGCGCTGAAGGCTTGTACCCATTGCCAGAGTGCCGGGCTGAATTTGGCGTAACCGCCGTCGTGGTGATCCAGGGCTATCCGCCAGCCGCCGGTCGTGGCCGCCGCCGGGTTGAGCCGGCACACCTCATAGTGGAGGAAGGCGCCCCCCTTTAGCACGGCGATGGCGAGGATCTGCTCCCTTTCCCGCTTGCCCGCGATGAGCCCCGCCAGGGTGCCGCCGCTGGCGCAGGGCAGTACCCAGAGATCCGGCGAGAAGGGCACCTCGGCCACCAGCTCGGCCACCCCCGGGATGGCGAGCGGGCTGCTGCCCCCTTCCGGCACTATCAGGGTGTCCGGTGCCTCGAACCGGGCCAGCCAGTCCGGATCCTGGCGCCGCCGATAGCTCTGGCGGTCGACGAAAACGAGATCCATGCCCCAGCCTCTGGCCGCACTCAGGGTTGCGTTGCTGACGGTGTCGGCTTCACCGCGTATGATGCCCGTGGTGCGCAGCCCGGACCTGAGTCCGGCCGCCGCCAGGGCGTGGATGTGATTGGAGTAGGCCCCCCCAAACGACAGCAGGTGGGTCTTGCCCTGCTCCTGCGCCTGTTGCAGATGGTACTTGAGCTTGCGCCACTTGTTGCCGGAGAGGGTCGGGTGGATCAGATCATCCCGCTTGCACCAGAGCCGCACGCCCTTGGCATCCAGCAGGGGGTGGTGGACGGGGTGCAGGGGCGAGGGGACCTGAGCGGGGGCCAGGATGGCATCCCCGGAGGACGCCAGGGTGGCGGTCAATGCATCGTTTGTCATAAATATGGAGGCTAATAGCCTGTTTATGTTAAGGTTTAGTCCGTTTCATGCAGCCAGGTCCAGGTCTAGATGAAGTCACTTTTCCGACGTTCGCCCCCCAGCCATCAGGTGGGACTCCTGCTGGCCAGCGATCGCATCCTGCTGGCTTGTGTGGAACCCGTCCCCATCTTTACCAGCCGCGCCATCAATGGCCCCCACGACTGGCCCAAGGCCATGGGGGAGCTGTTTGCCCAGCATGGACTGGCCAAGTCTAAGGTGCGGGTGGCCCTGGCCGCCAGCCTTTATCAGCAGATCCAGATCGACAAGCCCGCCGTGCCCGACGCCGAGATGGCGGGGGCCCTGCCCTGGGCCATCAAGGATTTCGTCAACGAACCCGTGTTGCAGCTCGCCATGGACTATGTGGATCTGCCGACCCCCCCTGCGGGTCGACCACGAATCAACGTGATCTGCGTTCCCAAGAGCCGGGTGCAGCAGCTGGCGGACGCGGTCAACGGCGTGGCGACCCTGGAGGCCATCGTCAGCGACGAGCTGGCCATGACGGCCCTCTACGAGGCGGATCAGACGGTGCGCATGCTGCTCTGGCAGCCCAGGGGGCAGGAGTTGCAACTGCTGGTCTTCCATCGGGGAGGCCTCTGCTTCTCGCGCCCGCTGCGCGGGTTTGTCAGCCTCACCGGGGCTCATGAGCCCGATCAGGGGATGCTCGACGGGCTGGCGCTGGAGATCCAGCGCTCCCTCGACTACCTGGCGGGCCAGCTCAAGCTGCCGGAGCCGGGCCTGATGCAGCTCGCCATCGGCTCCCCCTTCATCGGCACCCTGGTGCGCCACCTGGAGCAGGCGTTCGGCTTCCCTGTGTCCGCCATGGCCAACAAGGCGGTGCTCGCTGGCGTCGAATACCTCTGTGCCTATGGTGCGGCCCTGGGAGGTGAGCGATGAGCCGGCTTGCTGACGCCATCCTCCACAACAAGGCGATGCTCGCCGGCGTCGAATACCTCTGCGCCTATGGTGCGGCCCTGGGAGGCGAGCGATGAGCCAGCTTGCTGACGCCATCCTCCACACCGCCATGGCCAACAAGGCTGTACTGGCCGGAGTTGAATACCTCTGCGCCTATGGTGCGGCCCTGGGCAGGAGCGAAGGATGAAACACCATATCAACCTCTATGGCGCCGAATTCAGGCCAAGGCGCCTGTGGGCCAGCCTCAATCAGATGGCCCTGGTCTGGGGCGGCTGCCTGCTGCTGCTGGTTGCGGCCACCTTTTTCTATGGCTGGCAACAGCGGGGGGTCGACCGCGAGCTGGCCCAGGTGCGTGCGCTGCTCGATGTGCAGCGCGGCGAGGCAACACGGCTCGATGCCGCCCTGGCGCGCCATCAGGCGGACGGTCAGCTGCAACAGCAGCTGGTCGACAAGCGCGAGGAGCTGGCTGCCAAGCAGGCGCTGATACGCCAGCTCGGCAGCCTCTCCCTGCAAAAATCCCAGGGCTACGCCGGCGTGATGGCGGATCTGGCCCGTCTGCGGGATGCCCGCCTCTCCCTGCAACGGATCGAGATAAGTGACGGGCGCATCAACCTCTCCGGGGTGGCCGAGCGCAGTCAGGATGTGCCTGCCTGGGTGAACCGCTTCAAGCAGACCCCGTCCCTGGCGGGCAAGCAGTTTGGCGAGCTGACTCTGAGCCGGGACAAGGCAGGCCAGCTGGCCTTCCAGCTCAGCGGCATAGCACGGGAGACCCCATGATGGAGATGACGGCACAGTGGCGGGCCTGGGCACAGAGTGTGGCCGCCCTCAGCCTGCGGGAGCGGGTCTTGATCCTGCTGACGGGCATTATCTTGCTGGGGGCAGCCGGGATCTACGGCTGGCTGGATGCCGCCGACACCCGACTGAGCCAGGAGCGGCAGGCGCTGACGGCGGCGCAGCGGGATCTGGAGATCCTGACCCTGGAGAACCAGGGCAAGCAGGCCCGGCTGGGGCGGGATCCCAACGCCCAGGTGCGCCAGCAGCTGGCCGGCGCGGAGGCGTCCCTCGGCCGGCTGGACGCCGAGCTCAAGGCCCAGACGGTGGATCTGATCCCGGCCCACGAGATGCCTGCCGTGCTGGAAGCCCTGTTGTCTCGCTCCGCCAACCTGCATATGCTGGCGCTCACCTCCCTCAAGCCCGAGCCGCTGATGGCCGGCGAGCAGAAGGCCAACCTGTTCAAGCACGGGATCCGGCTCCAGCTGGAGGGGGGCTATTTCGATGTCTACCAGTACCTGAAGGCGCTGGAGGCACTGCCCCGCCACTTCTACTGGAAAGGGTTCGACTACAGGGTGGTCGAGCATCCCAAGGCGGCGGTGGAGATGGAGATATACACCCTGAGCACCAGCAAGGAGTTCATTCGTGGCTAAGTGGCTGACATTGTTGTGCTGCCTGCTGGGCCCGCTGGCCCAGGCGGAGGTGTTGCAGGATCCGACCGCCCCTCTGGCCGGTAGCGGCGCGGCGGCGAGCCCGAGCAAGGGGGCCGGTCTGCCCAGGTTGCAGAGCGTCATCCTGGGCAACGGACCGGCGCTGGCGGTGCTCGATGGTCAGAGCTATCGGGTGGGCCAGCGGATCGACGGTTTCCTGCTGGTGGGCATCAGCGCCGATGCCGTGGTACTGGAGAAGGCGGGCAAGCGTCAGACACTGACCCTGTTTGGCAGCAAGATCCGGATGTGAAGTCGGTTCCGCGCGGGATGCCGCGGGCCAGGTTTGTCGAGTTTCATTGCGAGTCAGGTGCACCAATAACATGAAAAAACACCATTTTTGTCTGCTTCCCCTCGCATTGGCGGTGGCGGCTTGTACCAGCTATCAGCACCCCGAACCGGTGCAGGCCAAAGACGCCCTCAAGCAGGCCATGAAGGAGCAGACCCCGACCGCGCCGCTGACCACTTTGCCTCCCTCGGTGCAGAGCGAACTGCTGCAGCTCAATCGTCCCCAGCAACCCCTGGCGGTTCCGGAGAAACGGCTGCGCATCGCGGCCCATGACGTCGATGCGGTGGAGTTCTTCGGTTCCCTGTTCAAGGGCTCCCGCTACAGCGTGGCCGTCCATCCCGGGGTGGCCGGTGCCATCTCGGTGGAATTGAAAGACGTGACCCTGCAGGAGGCGCTGGCCACGGTCGGCGACATGTACGGCTTCGACGTGCAGCGCAAGGGCAATGTGTTTCACGTCTATCCGGCGGGTCTGCGCACCGAGACCATCCCGGTCAACTACCTGATGATGGCCCGTCGCGGTCTCTCCCGCACCTCGGTCAGCACCGGCGGGGTGACGGCCAACGACAACAACAATAATGGCAACAACAACTTCGACAGCAGCGGCAACAATAACAACGGCAACAACAACCTCGGCTCCTCCAACGGGGACAACGGCAACAGCAACAACAGCAACGGCACCCGGATCGAGACGGACAGCAACAACGACTACTGGACCGATCTGCGGGACGCCCTGCAGACCCTGATCGGCACCGGCGAGGGGCGGGCCGTCATCACCAGTCCTCAGGCGGGCCTGGTCACCGTGCGTGCCTATCCGAAGGAGCTGAAAGCGGTGCGCGAGTTTCTGGATCAGTCCGGCGAACACCTCAAGCGCCAGGTGGTGCTGGAGGCGCGCATCCTGGAGGTCTCCCTCAACGAGGGTTACGAGCAGGGGGTGGACTGGAGCGGTCTTTCCGCCAGCTGGGACGGCAACAAGGGCATCACGGGGGGCGGCTCCCTGCTCGACAGCCCCATCGCCTCGACCCCCAACCAGATCTTCAGGGCCCTGGGGGGCGGCGCCGGTTTCACCATCTCCGATGGCAACTTCAACGTGGCGGTCAGCCTGCTCAAGACCCAGGGGGACGTGAACACCCTCTCGAGCCCGCGCGTCACCGCCACCAACAACCAGAAGGCGGTGATCAAGGTGGGGACGGACGAATACTTCGTCACCAACGCCTCGACCACCACCACCACCTCGGGCAACTCGGCGCCCATCGTCACGCCGAACGTGGAGCTGACCCCCTTCTTCTCCGGCATCGCCCTGGATGTGACCCCGCAGATCGATGAGCAGGGCAAGGTGCTGCTGCACATCCACCCCTCCGTCATCGACACCGAGGAGCAGAGCAAGACCATCAACGTCGGCACGGCGGATCCCCTGGTGCTGCCGCTCGCCAAGAGTGCCATTCGCGAATCGGATACCGTGGTGCAGGCCAACAACGGCGACATCATCGTCATCGGCGGCCTGATGAAGACCGACAAGCAGGAGATCGTCAGCAAGGTGCCGCTGCTGGGGGACATTCCCTGGGTCGGCGAAGCCTTTACCAACCGCCGGGAGAGCACCAAGAAGGTCGAGCTGGTGATCCTGCTCAAGCCGACAGTGGTGGAAAAAGACACCTGGCAGAAGGAGCTGCAACGCTCCTCCGAGCTGCTGGACAAATGGTATCCGCCCAAGGGCTAAGCCATGATGCTGAATTGGTCTATTCCCGGTGTTTCCCTGCCGCGAGCCTTTGAGCTCTGCCTGGAGAGGGCGTCCTCATGTACCTGAGTCACTTCGGTTTGCAGGAGGCGCCCTTTGGCCTGACCCCGAACACCGGCTTCTACTACGGCCTGCCTCCCCACGAGGAGGCCATGCAGGTGCTGAACTGGGCGCTGGCACAGGGGGAGGGCTTCATCAAGGTGACCGGCGAGGTGGGCACCGGCAAGACACTGCTCTGCCGCAAGCTGCTGAGCGAGCTCGGCTCCGAGGCGTGCCCGGTACGCCTGGCCTGGCTGCCCAATCCCCACCTCAGCCCGGGGGAACTGCGCACCGCCCTGGCCCTGGAGCTGGGACTGGCGGTGCAGGGGGAGAGCGAGCTGGATCTCACGGATCGCATCCATCGCCACCTCATCGCCCTGCACCAGCAGGGGAGCCGGGTGGTGGTGCTGATCGACGAGGCACAGGCCCTGCCGGACGAGACCCTGGAGGCCATCCGCCTGTTCGGCAACCTGGAGACGGAGTCGAGCAAGCTGCTGCAAATCGTGCTGTTCGGCCAACCCGAGCTGGATGTCCGGCTGGCCAGGCCCCACCTGCGCCAGTTGCGTCAGCGCATCGGCTTCTCCTACTGCCTGCGCCCCCTGCGGTGCGATGAAACCCGGGCCTATCTGGAGCACAGGCTGCACGTCTCTGGCTATCGCGGGGCGACGCTGTTTGGCGGCCTGGCCCTGCGCCTGCTGTGGCGGGCATCCCGGGGCATTCCGCGGCTCATCAACGTGCTGGCCCAGAAGTGCCTGATGCTGGCCTACGGCCGCGGGACGCGCCGGATCGACAGCGCCCTGGTGCGCCTCGCCATTCGCGATACCGATGACGCCCGTGGTGGCTCATTCGTGCGCTGGTGGCCCCTGTTGCTGCTGCTGGGCGCAGCCCTGGCCTATGGAGTCTGGTCATGAGCGTGATCAATCAGATGCTCAAAGATCTGGAGCAGCGCCAGTCAGGATCCGATGGCGCCGCCGTCTATGTGGCGCCGGCGCGTCAGCAGGGGTGGTGGATGCTGGTGCTGACCCTGCTGTGCACCCTGGCGCTGGTCATCCTCGGCTGGCGCACCTGGATCTACTGGCAGCAGAGCCAGCGCACGGCGCAGCCGACGATTCAGTTGACGACCCGGCTCGCCCCGGTGAGCGAGCCGTCGCTGCCTGCCTCCTCTGCCACCGAGGTGGCCATCGCGTCTCCCGAGCCCAGTGGGGCCGCCGCCTCCGGGGTGGTTGGGGTGGATGGCGCCATAACGGCGAGGGCAAGCGACACCGCCGACCTGGAGACGGGAGCCTCGGCGAGCGGGGAGGTCGCCGACGAGGCCCCGGCGTCACAGGCCCTGGCCGAGACGCCTGAGGACGAGGTCACGCCGAGCGACGAAGAGTTGCAGCCGGATCTCTATGCCGAGCTGGCCGCAGAGCAGGAGGCTGCCCCTCAGGAGGTGGCCGCCCCGCCCCGCAAACCCGGCGTGCTGAAGATAGAGACGGTGGATCTCTCCGAGCCCGAGCTGGCGGCCCTGGCCGAGCGCAAGGCGACCACCGCCATGGCCAAGGGCCAGATGCGGGAGGCTCAGGACAACTATTACCAGGTGCTGCGCCATGATCCGCACAATCAGGGGGCGCGCGAACAGCTGGCTGGCCTGCTCTACGGCGAGGGACGGCTGACCGAGGCCAGCCAGGTGCTGGAGGAGGGGCTGAGGCTGGATCCCGCGCAGGCCGATCTGCGGCTGTTGCTGGCCCGGGTGGCCATCAGCGGCGGCGATCGCCAGAAGGCGCTGGACTGGCTCACCGGCTATCAGCCGGACCTGGCCGCCAATCTGGACTATTACGCCACCTGGGCGGGGCTCGCCCAGGAGCTGGGTCAGCCAGCCCAGGCATCCGAGCTCTACGTCAAGTTGTTGCGCCAGCAGCCGGATCAGGGGCGCTGGTGGCTGGGGCTGGGGGTGGCGGAGGATGGTCAGGGCCACCGCCAGCGGGCGCTGGATGCCTATGGCAATGCCCAGCTGCACGGGGATCTGGGCGAGGCATCGACCCGCTGGCTGGAACAGCGGATTGCCCAGCTGACGCCCTCACCCTGACCCTCTCCCAGGGGGAGAGGGAACCGACCGGGGTCGAGTCAGGCACCCGGGATGAGGGCCGCGAAATCGGACGCGGTGGCGGTTCATCACTGTCATCGGCGTAATCAGAATCAGGAATTCGGAGTAGCAATGGCACAACCCAGACTGAAAATGCGCCTCGGCGACCTGCTGGTACAGGAGCAGATCATCTCGGATGATCAGTTGCAGCTCGCCCTGCAGCAGCAGCGTCAGACCGGGCGCAAGCTGGGGACCACCCTCATCGATCTCGGCTTCATCAGCGAGGTGCAACTGCTGCAGTTCCTCGCCCGCCAGCTGGACGTGCCCTTCTTCGATCTCAACAACCTCACCATAGACGCCTCGGCCGTGACCCTGTTGCCCGAGGTGCAGGCCCGCCGTTACCGTGCGCTGGCGGTCAACCTCAGCGACGACAAGGTGACCGTGGCCATGTCGGATCCCGCCGACCTGAGCGCCCTGGATGCCATCGCCGCCCTGCTCAGCCCGCGGGAACTGGTGCTGGCGGTGGCGCGGGAAGGCCAGTTGCTGGAGTATTTCGACCGCCTCTATCGCCGCACCCGGGAGATAGAGAGCTTCGCCGAACAGTTGCACGAAGAGTATCAGGATGCCGGCTTCGAGCTGGGAGCCAGCAATCTCGGGGCCGGTGACGAGGGGGAGGCGACCGTGGCCAAGCTGCTGCGCTCCCTGTTCGAGGACGCGGTGCAGGTGGGGGCCTCCGACATCCACATAGAGCCGGACGAGAAGGTGCTGCGCATTCGCCAGCGCATCGACGGCGTGCTGCACGAAAACATACTGAGCGAGGTGCGCATCGCCCAGGCGCTGGTGCTGCGCCTCAAGCTGGTGGCCGGGCTCGACATCTCCGAGAAGCGGCTGCCCCAGGATGGCCGCTTCGCCATGAAGGTGCGCGGCCGGGACGTGGATGTGCGTATGTCCACCATGCCGGTGCAGTACGGGGAGTCGGTGGTGATGCGACTGCTGGATCAATCCTCCGGCATACTGTCCCTGGCGGAGACCGGCATGCCGCCGGCCATCCTCAGCCGCTTCCGGCGCCAGCTCAAACGGCCCCACGGCATGATACTGGTGACGGGCCCCACCGGCAGCGGCAAGACCACGACGCTCTACGGCGCCCTCTCCGAGCTCAACCAGGCCAGCCACAAGATCATCACGGTGGAGGATCCGGTGGAATACCGGCTGCCCCGGATCAACCAGGTGCAGGTCAACCCCAAGATAGGGCTCACCTTCTCCCAGGTGCTGCGCTCCACCCTGCGTCAGGATCCCGACATCCTGCTGGTGGGGGAGATGCGGGACAACGAGACGGTGGAGATAGGCCTGCGCGGCGCCATCACCGGTCACCTGGTGCTGACCACGCTGCACACCAATGACGCGGTGACCAGTGCCCTGCGCCTCATCGACATGGGGGCGCCCGGCTATCTGGTGGCGAGCGCCCTGCGCGCCGTGGTGGCCCAGCGCCTGGTGCGGCGGCTGTGTGAACACTGCGCCTGCGAGACGGCGCCGGACCAGGGGCAGGCCACCTGGCTCACCATGCTCTCCGGCGAGGCACCCGGCCAGCACCTCTACCGCAAGGGGCGGGGCTGCCAGAGCTGCAACTTCACCGGTTATTCGGGCCGGATCGGGGTCTACGAGCTGCTGGAGCTGGATCAACCCATGATGGATGCCCTGCGCCGCAACGATGCGGAGGGCTTCGCCCGGGCGGCGCGCGAGCATGAGCACTACCGGCCCCTGGCCCTGACGGCGCTGGACTATGCCCGGGAGGGGATCACCTCGGTGGACGAGGTGCTCAGGCTGGCCGAGGATCTGGGCTAAGCCATGGGCAGCTTCAACTACAAGGGGCGCGACAGCCAGGGCCAGGCCGTCAGCGGCGTGGTGGAGGCCGCCAGCGAGCTGGCCGCCGCCGAGCAGCTGATGCGCCGCGGCGTGATGCCCACCGAGCTGAAGGCGGGCAAGGCCAGGGCGGCCGGCATCGACTGGTCGCTGCTGCTGGAGGGGAGCGTCAAGCTGGAGGAGCTGGTGGTGTTCAGCCGCCAGATGTATGCCCTGACCCGGGCGGGGATCCCTATCCTGCGCGCCATCGCCGGGCTGGAGGAGAGCGCCCACGGCAAGCCCCTCAAGCGGGCACTCCATGCCCTGGGGGAGGATCTCGGCAACGGGCGGCCGCTGTCGAGCTCGATGCAGGCCCATCCCAAGGTGTTCAACAGCCTGTTCGTCGCCATCATCCACGTCGGCGAGAACACCGGCCAGCTGGAGGAGGCCTTCCTGCAGCTCGCCAACTATTTCGATCTGGAACTGGAGACCCGCAAGCGGATCAAGACCGCCATGCGCTACCCCAGCTTCGTGATGATCGCCATCGGCATCGCCATGGTGATCCTCAATATCATGGTGATCCCGGTGTTTGCCGGCATGTTCGCCAAGTTCGGGGTGGAACTGCCGCTCGCGACCCGCATTCTGCTCGCCACCTCCCACTTCTTCGTCCACTACTGGTGGCTGCTGCTCGCCATCCTGGCGGGCATGGTGTTTGGCTGGCGCCGCTGGGTCGCCAGCCCCCGGGGCAAGCTGACCTGGCACCGCTGGCAGCTCAAACTGCCCATCGTCGGCACCATCATAGAGCGCTCCCTGCTGGCCCGCTTCGCCCGCAGCTTCTCCATGATGCTCAAGGCCGGGGTGCCGCTCAACACGGCGCTGACCCTGGTGGCCGATGCGGTGGACAACGCCTATATGGCGGGGCAGATCCGCGACATGCGGGCGGGCATAGAGCGGGGCGAGAGCCTGCTGCGCACCGCCGGTGCCAGCGGCCTGTTCACCCCCCTGGTGATGCAGATGATCGCGGTGGGGGAAGAGACGGGCCAGGTGGACGAGCTGCTGCACGAGGCGGCCGAGTATTACGAGCGGGAGGTGGATTATGACCTCAAGAGCCTCACCGCCCGCATCGAGCCGATCCTCATCGGCATAGTGGCCGTCATGGTGCTGGTGCTGGCGCTCGGTATCTTTACGCCCATGTGGGACATGATGCGAGCGGTGCGGGGTCAATGATAGGCCGCGGCATCTTCACTCCCCTGATGGTGGGACATGATGCGAGCGGTGCGGGGCCAGTGATGTGGTTCAGCATCTTCACTCCTCCTGATGGTGGGACATGATGCGAGCGGTTCGCGGCCAGTGATGTGGTTCAGCATCTTCACTCCTCCTGATGGTGGGACATGATGCGAGCGGTGCGGGGTCAATGATAGGCCTCGGCATCTTCACTCCCCTGATGGTGGGGCATGATGCGAGCGGTGCGCGGCCAGTGATGTGGTTCAGCATCTTCACCCCCCTGATGGTGGGACATGATGCGAGCGGTGCGCGGTCAGTGATGCATGCTGTTTGTGGTAGACAAGGTGCGGGAGAGGCATGAGCAGACAGTCCGAGCAGGATGAGCGCTGGCTGGGGGGTTACAGGCGGCTGATCGCCTGCGTCCTGCTGCTGGCCATCATCGCCACCCTGGCCCTGAGCTATCGCAGCCACAGGGAGGAGGCGCTGGCGGTCAGCCTGAGCCTGCTGGGGGAGCAATTTGCCGAGCGGGCCCAGCGACTGCACGGGCGCTGGCTCGATGAGCGGCGCCCCGAGGTGCTGCATGCGGAGGGCGTGGCCTGGCAGTTCGATGGGCGGGGCTGGCCGCTGGCGGTGCTGCCGCTGCAGTCACCCTCCGCCAACTGCCGCCAGCTCTGGCTGACGCTGATTGGCCCCGAGGATCCGGGGTTGCCCTCCTGGCAGGCACTCGCCAGCCCGCATGGGGACGGCTGCGAGTTTGGTTGGGAAGGGCACTGGCTGTTCTACCGTTTCAGTGATGGCCGGGTACTGACGAAGCCTTGAGTCGATCTCTCAAGTGCTTCAGCAACATGATTTTTTTCTATCTGCATGAAATAATGCGGACCATTACGGAGGCAGCATGGCAGCAAAGAGAGTGAGCGCCGGCCAGGGACAGGGTCAGATGGCCGGTTTTTCCCTGATCGAGCTGGTGATCGTCATCGTGATTCTGGGGATCCTGGCCGTCACCGCCTTGCCCCGTTTTCTCGACGTGACCGACGAGGCGAAGAAGGCCAGCGTGGAAGGGGTGTCCGGCGGTTTCGCCACCGGGGTCTCCCTGGTACGGGCCCAGTGGGAAGCCGAGGGGCGCGCCAAGCAGGACAGCCTCAATACCGTGCTGTATGACGGTTCCCGTTTCTATCTGACCACGCCGACCGACAGCCAGGTCAGCAACGGCGAGCTCTCCCCCGGCTATCCCATGGACACGGCGGCGAGCGGTGCTCCCGATGTGGATCCGGCCAATCTGACGGCGGCCCGCTGTCTCAATATTTGGGAGGGCTTGTTGCAGAATCCTCCCAAGGCTACTGCCAACTTTGACGAGGTGCGCGGTAGTGGCAATGACCTGAAGTTCTATGCCACGGTGAGCAACAATGGACTGGATTCGGTCTGCCGTTACTATCTGGTCAACAGCCTGAGCAAGGGAAGTGATGGGCGCTATCAGGACCCGCAAGGGAGCACCGATGCCTACATGAGTTTCAGTTACCGCCCGGCCTCCGGCCAGGTGACTACCAATATCAATTGATAAACAGAGGAAAACGTAATGAAAAAGCAGGCGGGTTTTACCCTGATCGAACTGGTGATCGTGATCATCATCCTGGGCATTCTGGCGGTCACCGCCGCACCCAAGTTCCTGAATCTGCAGGATGATGCCAAGAAGTCTGCCGCGCAGGGCGTGCAAGCTGCATTGTCCAGCGCTGCCAATCTGGTCTACAGCAAGGCGGCTCTGAATGGGCAGGAAAAGGCATCTGCAGCAGGTGGTACAGCCTTGACCGGGATGACTGGTGTCAAGGTCATCTATGGCTACCCGACCGCAAATACCATTTCCGCTGCAGTGACTCTGGATGGTTGGGTCGCAGCTTCTGGCGCAACCGCTCTCGAGTCAACTTTTGCTCCTGCGAATACCAGCGGCAATACCTGCACCGTAAAATACACTGCTGCAACCAGTGAAGACGCTCCCTTCAAAACTGAGCTGCAGAACTGCGATTAATTGTCTTGGTAAGCGAGGCTTCGGCCTCGCTTTTTCTTTATCCACGATATTCCCGATGAGAGCGTGAATGACGACAGCCAAGGGTTTCACCCTGATAGAACTGGTGATCGTGATCCTGTTGCTCGGGATTCTGGCCGCCTTTGCCGTGCCCAAGTGGCTGGGCAAAGGCGGCTTTGAAACCCATACCCTGCGTGACGAGCTGGTGACCCGGCTGCGGCTGGTGCAGACCATGAACATGCATGAAGGGGAGGCGCGCTGCACCCAGCTGGTGCTGGAGCAGAGCCGCTTCGCTCACCTGACCCAGACGGGCAGTTGTGCGCCCGGGTCCATCATAGATAACTGGGATGCGGACGAGCGGAGCCGGGGGCGCGTCGTCACGGCCTCCGGCGGCATCACCCTGCCGCAAGGCAACTTTACTTTCGACAAGCGCAGCGGCCGTCCGCTCTCACCCTCCACCTGCGTCAATGGTTGCAACCTGGTGGTGAGCAGCGGGCAGGAGAGCGCCCGGCTGCGCATCGAGCCGGAAGGGTATATCCATGCGATCCCCTAAGGCCCGTCGCGGCTTCACCCTGGTCGAGTTCGTGGTTGGCATTGTGCTGCTGGCCATCGCCCTGACCGGCATCCTGGGGCTTCTCATCAATCAGGCACCCCAGGGGGTGGATCCGGTGCAGCAGGTGCGGGGCGCCCAGCTGGCCCAGCGGATCCTCGGCGAGGTGCTGCAAAAATCCTTCGATGAACACTCGGATCACAATGGCGGCCGTTTTCGCTGCGCCGAGACCGTCGGCACCCCTGCGATAACCTATCCCGCCTGCACTGCTGCCGCCGATTACGGCCCGGATGGGGGCGAGACGCGCCCCTACGAGTTCAACGACGTGGATGATTTCGATACCGCTGGCAACTGGGTGGACGCCAACCAGTTTACCCAGACGAATGCCGAGGGGGTCAGCGACCAGGAGTATCGCCACTATCAGGTCAGGATCGCCGTCACTCCGGACACCCTGTTCGGGAGCCCGGGCCTGGGGGCCGAGTCCATCGGCAAGCGCGTCGCTCTGACAGTGCGGCTGCCGGACCAGAGCGAGCTGGCTTTCACCCTCTACCGGGGGAACTACTGATGGGCAAGCCGCATTCCCGTTATCCCGCGTCCGATGGCGCATCTGTTACCGCAACCCGTTACCGCGTCCGACCTGGGCGGGCACGAGGCTTCACCCTGGTGGAACTGGTGATGGTGATCTTGCTGCTCGGGGTCATGGCCACCTTTACCAGCCAGTTTATCGGCATCGGCACCCAGATTTACGGGGATGCCAGCCGCCGGGAGCAGCTGATGAGCGATGCCCGCTTCGCCCTGGAGCGGCTCAACCGCGAGCTGCGCGATGCGGTGCCGGGCTCGGTGCGCATCGAGGATGAGGCGGGCAATCCTCTGGATCAGGGGGCCTGCCTGCGCTTCTGGCCCATCGCCACCGCCAGCCGTTATCTGGGCTCAGCGGCCAGCGCCGGGCTCACCATAGTGGTGCCGGACGTGCTGCCTGAGCGGAATAAGGACCTGGCCATTGTTTACCCCCTTGCCGATCCGAATATCACCCTGGATGAGAGTTGTCTCCATGGCAACTGCGTGGCCAGGGTTATTTCGGTGGGGAGCTCTGTCTCGGGAGCCTTGCCGCTGACGGTGGATGACACCTTTGCCAAGGAGTCGCCGGGGCAGCGCATCTATTTTGCCCGTCAGCAGGTGCGTTACTGCGTGATGAATGCCGCCCTGACCCGGGCCAGCGCCGCCATTGGCTCTGACTTTCACGGGAGCACGCCGGCCCTGATGGCCGAGCATATTCGCCCTGCGTCCTATTATTTCTACCGTGAACCTGCCGCCTTCAGCCAGAGCGAGGTAGGACTGCGGATGGAGCTTGAGCAGCGCGGCGAGCGCGTCCTCTTCAACCACAAGCTGGAGACGCTCAATGTTCCCTAGGCCCCCCCGCAGGCTGGCGCCCCAGCGCGGCAGCGCCATCATGGTCGCCCTCTTCGTCATCGTCATCATGGCCCTGCTGGCGGCGGCCATGGGCCGCTTCCTGGTGGACAGCGGCGAGAAGAATACGGTGGAGGTGCGCGGGGTGCGTGCCCTGATGGCGGCCCAGAGCGGGCTGGAAATCGCCCTCTATCAGCTGTTTCCCAATCGCAGTGGCGCCGAGTTGCCCGCCGCCTGCACCAGGGTGGCGGCGTCCCGTACATTCGACAAGGATCCCGGCCTGAGCGGGTGCCGGGTCTCGGTGAGCTGCAATGAGATCCTGGCCAGTCAGGGGGGAGAGACCAGCACCACCTACCGGCTCACCAGCCTGGGCACCTGTGGCACAGAGGCAGCGGGCGCCAACCCGGGCTTTGCCGTCAGCCGCACCCTGGTGGCGGAAGCCTTTGATGGAGTGATGCCGTGAGACTCTGGTTGCTGGTCTTAACAATGCTGTCTGGCATGGCATGTGGGTTCGAAGCCGTCGACACTGACACCTATTTCCCTGCAGTGGTTCAGGGTCACCGCGGCAATAACAACGCGGTCTGTACTGGTCAGGATGCTGCCAAGCTGACCCAGAACAACCAGGCGAAAATAACGGGCACTGCAGGTGCTGCATTGAACTTCTGCGACTCGAACCAGGGTTCCGGCATGCCATTGGATGGGTGTGACAACGCCAATGGTTCGCGCCGGCTCTGCTCCATCAGCGACCGCTCCATCCGAGGGATGTCTACGTCGGGTGATAACAGCTTCCTGAGCAGTTCCGGCGGCGATGGTAGCCTAGGGTACTGTAACGCGGGGCAACAGTTGACCATGGGCAGCACCAGCCAATATCAGTTCGGTGCGATCAGTCTCTACAGCGCCTGTACCCTGACATTCTCCTCTGCCCGTAATGAATATCGGATTGAGAGCCTTGCCATAGGAGGAGGGGCCAAGGTCATTCTGCCTGCCGGGGATTACTGGATTGGCAGCTTGACTATCAACCAGGGAGGGGTGATCGAAACACAGGGCGCCGTGCGCATTTTTGTAAATGAGCAAGCCGCTTTGAACGATGGACGCCTCAATCCGGACAACCTGGGGTCAGTGCTGCTGTTTGGCTATGCAGATATCAATTTGAATGGGAATAGTCTTATCAATGGATTGGTGTATTCGGATAAGACTCTGAACATGAATGGCTCCAGCATCATCAACGGCAGGACAACCAGCCGATCCCTGTTCATGACTGGCTCCACGGCGATCAATGACAAGGCCCCTCCCGTGCCACTCGCCTGCTTCAGCGACGACTTCTCCGCCAGCACCCTCAGCAACAACTGGGTGGTGGCCCGCAGCAGCGGCAACTTTACCCCCGCCATCGTCAATGGCCGGCTCGGCATGACCCAGGCCAGCCCCAAGCAATCCACCTCGGCCACCTATCAGCGGCTCTTCCCCGCCGCCAACAACCTGGTGACCATAGAGTTTGACCAGTATGCCCACAGCGGCAACGGGGCGGACGGCATGGCGGTGGTGCTCTCCGACGCCAGGGTGACCCCCCAGCCGGGCGCCTTCGGCGGGCCCCTCGGGTATGGTTTCAAGCCAGGGGTCAACGGCTTTGCCGGTGGCTGGCTCGGGGTGGGCATCGATGAATATGGCAACTTCTCCGGCGAAGGTGGGGCGACCAACAAGGGGCGGCGCCAGCAGTCCGTGGTGGTGCGTGGCTCGGGCTCCGGCACCAGCGGTTACAACTACCTCAAGGGCACCTGCAAAGACGGTGCTGACAACGCCAGCGGCAACTGCCTGTCGCCGACCGTGGACAGCGGTTCGGACAGCAATCGCCCCCATCGCTATCGCCTGACTATCGACTCGCGTATCGGCGGCCAGTCTCTGGTCAAGGTGGAGCGCAATACCGGAGGGGTTTACAGCACCCTTATCGACAGCTTCAATGCCGCTACCCAGAGTGGCCAGGCGGCCATTCCCGAGAATCTGATGTTATCCCTGACGGGTTCCACAGGGGATGCGACCAACGCCCACCAGATCGACAACGTCCGGATTTGCGCCCTCAACTCCAATCCGGTGGGCACCCAGATCGATCACTTCGAGTTCGATCACTCAGGCCAGGCCCTGACCTGCAACCCGGAAACTCTCATCATCCGGGCCTGCGCCAACGCCAGCTGCAGCCAGCTGTTCATGGACCCGGTAAGCGCCGTCCTGACGCCGCTTAAAAATGGCAGCAATGGCTGGATAGCCGACAGCCAGGTGAGCTACAGCGGCAACACAGCTACCGTGAATTTCAGCGGTGGCACCACCACATTGCAGCTGCGCAACAATCTGGCGAGCGCCATGAGGGTGGGGGTGAGTGGCTCGACACCGTCCACCAAGCCACTTAGCACGACGCTTTGCCGGGCGGGCAGCGGTCCCCTGAGCGATGCCGCCTGTACCCTCAGCTTTGCCGACAGCGGCTTTGTGTTCGATGTGCTGGATACCCTGGCCAACAAACCACAACAGGTGGTGATGACGGCGGTCAGGAAGGACAACACGAGCCAGCTGTGCGTGCCGAGTTTTCAGAAGCAGACTAAAAGAATCACGTTCTGGAGTGATTACAACGTGCCTGCCACCAATCTCTTTGGCAGCCAGATAAGGATTGATAAGACGGCCATAGCCACCACGGCGGGGACTCCCACTGCCATGGATCTCTATTTCAATGAGCTGGGCGAAACCACGCTGAAGGATGTGAGTTACCCGGATGCGGGCCAGATGCGGCTTAATGCCCGCCACGATGGCAGTGGCGACACTGCAGGCCTGGTGATGACGGGCTCGGATACCTTCGTCAGCCGCCCGGTCGGGCTCTGCATCAAGGCACCACAGGGAGAGTGTATGCGCGGCGCCAATGCGACCAACGCTGACTACGCCGCCAACTGCCCGGTATTCAAGAAAACCGGGGAGACCTTCTCACTGAATATCCAGGCCGTGGCCTGGCAGTCCGACGATGACAAAGACCTGTGCAGCGGTAATCAGGCGACTCCCAACTTCGCCTTGGCCAATATTGCGCTGGGCAGCACTCTGGTGGCGCCCAAACCCGGGGTCGAGGCGGTGGTCAGCAAGCTGAGTTATGACCATGCCACCACGGCCAGCAACAACCTCAATGCCGTCACCCAGTCGGTCAACGAGGTCGGGGTGTTCCGGATGACGGCGACCCCGCCGGTGGCAGGTTATTTCAACTACACCATACCGCCCGCTGCCAGCGTGCCTGTGGGGCGTTTCATCCCGGTGGACTTCAACCTGGTGAGCGGCAACATAGCGCCCGCCTGTGGTGAGTTTTCCTATATGGGGCAACCCTTCCTGACGGAGTTGCGCATCCAGGCCCGCAACCAGGCTGGCGCCGTGACGCAAAACTATCGAGGGGACTTCGCCAAGGGGGATGCCTACCTGAGTGCGGCCAACAACAAGGATGGGGTGTCGCTCTCCGCCCGGCTGCGCAGTCTGGGGCCGCTGTCCTGGGCGGCAGGGGAGGTCGACTTCAAGGGGCCAACCGAGTTTGTGCGCCGCACCGATGGTCAGCCAGACGGCCCCTATCGGGCCCTGTCGTTTGGCCTTTATATGAAAGACAACGATGGTGAGCAGACCCTGATCGCCAGTCCCGACTTCAACGACGGACAGCCTGGGTCATGCAGTGGCGCCGGCTGCAATGCCAGGCTGATCGATGAGCTGCCCATGGAGGCGTACTTCGGCCGGGTGCAGGCCGGCACCCGCCAAGGGGTGGCCACGGCCGGGCTGGCGGTGCCGCTGCAACTGCAATATCACGAGGCGGGTGCCTGGCACGCCATGAACGCGGATCAATGTACCCGTTTCTCCTTGCAAGATGGGGGCATCGAGTTCACCGATGGCCGCCAGAGTTTCGATGAGGGAAGCGGCGATCTGGCGCTGGATGGCGACACCCGGATCCGGCTCGGCCTTGGCCCGATCGCCCCCGGCGGCATGGTGGAGAGGGCGAAGGATGGGGTCATCACCTTGCAGTTTGCTGCCCCGGACAGGGCTGTGCGCATTCCGTTCCGGATCGATCTGGGCAAGCAACCTGAGTCAGAACTGCAATCTGGACGGCGACCGCTCTGGCTTTCTGACCCTGACAGTCTGGATGGCATGGCCATTTTCGGCCTGGGCCGGGGCAACGATCGCATTATTTATCGCCGCGAAGTGATGCCCTGAAAATGATATGTGGACAGGGAGAGGGGCGCTTTGGGATGGGCCTGCGTCTTATCTCCTTGTTTCGTAGTGTTTGTCGGCCTGAGCGGGTGAGTGATGACTCGCATTTTTGTCGCGCTTGATTGACTGGCGACAGTTTGAGCGCTTGCCCATTGGGGTGGGCATTGGTAAAGTTAGCCGGTTTTCTGCACCTCCAAATTCTTAGGATTTCCCGTAGCCATGTTCAAAAAGCTCAGAGGCGTCTTTTCCAACGATCTGTCGATCGATTTGGGAACTGCCAACACCCTGATCTACGTAAAAGATCAAGGGATCGTCCTTAACGAACCCTCAGTTGTCGCCATTCGCCAAGAGCGCGGGAACGCCAAATCGGTCGCTGCCGTCGGTCATGCCGCCAAGCAGATGCTGGGTCGTACCCCTGGTAACATCTCCGCCATTCGTCCGATGAAGGACGGCGTGATCGCCGACTTCTACGTGACCGAGAAGATGCTGCAGCACTTCATCAAGCAGGTTCACGACAACAACTATTTCCGCCCCAGCCCCCGCGTGCTGGTGTGCGTGCCGTGCGGCTCCACCCAGGTCGAGCGCCGTGCCATCAAGGAATCCGCGCTGGGCGCCGGTGCCCGCGAGGTCTACCTGATCGACGAACCCATGGCTGCCGCCATCGGTGCCGGCCTGCCGGTCTCCGAAGCGACAGGTTCAATGGTGGTGGACATCGGTGGTGGTACCACAGAAGTGGCCATCATCTCCCTGAACGGTGTGGTCTACTCCCAGTCCGTGCGTATCGGTGGCGACAAGTTTGACGAAGCCATCATCAGCTACGTGCGCCGCAACTACGGCAGCCTGATCGGGGAAGCCACCGCCGAGCGCATCAAGCACGAGATCGGCTCCGCCTACCCGGGCGAAGAGGTGCGCGAGATCGAAGTCCGTGGTCGCAACCTGGCCGAAGGGGTACCGCGCAGCTTCACACTGAACTCCAACGAGATCCTGGAGGCGCTGCAAGAGCCGCTGTCCGGCATCGTCTCCGCCGTCATGGTCGCCCTGGAGCAGTCCCCGCCCGAGCTGGCGTCCGACATCTCCGAGCGCGGCATGGTGCTGACTGGTGGTGGCGCCCTGCTCAAAGACATCGACCGTCTGCTGATGGAAGAGACCGGCATCCCGGTCGTCGTGGCTGAAGATCCCCTCACCTGTGTCGCCCGTGGTGGTGGCAAGGCGCTGGAACTGATCGATATGCACGGTGGCGATCTGTTCCACTACGAATAAGACCCAAAGCCGGCCGAGCGCCGGCTCTTTTTTGACGACTCATGAAACCCATCTTTGGTAGAGGCCCTTCGCTTCAGTTACGGTTGTTTCTCGCCGTCATCATCTCTGTCGCAGCCATCGTCGCGGATTCCCGCTTCGGTGTGTTCACGCACGTCCGCGTCTATCTGAGTTCCCTCGTCAGCCCGCTGCAATACATCGCCAATGCGCCAGGCACCCTGCTTGACACCATGTCGATCCAGGTGCAGACCCGATCCAGCCTGATCGAGCAGACCAAGCAGCAGGAGCAGCAGCTGTTCACCCTGCGCTCCCGCCTGCTCAAGCTGGATCAGCTGGAGCACGAGAACCAGCGCCTGCGCGAGCTGCTGGGTTCGCCTGTGCACAAGGAGTCCCGCAAGATGGTGGCCGAGCTGCTGTCGGTGGATTCCGACCCCTTCAGCCATCAGGTGCTGATCAACAAGGGGGCGCTGGACGGTGTCTATAACGGCCAGCCGGTGATCAACGATCAGGGGGTGGTCGGCCAGGTGCTGCACGTGGGCTCCACCACCAGCCGCGTCCTGCTCATCACCGACTCCAGCCACGGCATTCCGGTGCGGGTGCTGCGCAACGATCTGCGCGCCATCGCCTCCGGCAGCGGCGAGCTGGACAAGCTGGAGCTGCGCAACCTGCCGCGCAACACCGACGTCCAGGTCGGCGATCTGCTGGTCACCTCTGGCCTCGGCGGCCGCTTCCCGGAAGGTTATCCGGTGGCAACCGTGACCCGATCCGATTACGTGGAGGGCAAGCCCTTCGCCCAGATCGAGGCCAAGCCCCTGGTGGCGCTGGACAGGCTGCGTTACCTGCTGCTGCTGTGGACCGACAAGAAGCCGGAAGTGCATGACGACGAGGCCATGGCGCCGGTGGCGGCGCCCTCTGCGGCGACGGCCACCTCGGCGGCGGAGGCGACGCGCTGATGCTGCAACCCGCCAGCGGCAGGATCTGGATCTGGATCTCGATCCTGCTGGCCCTGTGTCTCTCGATCCTGCCGCTTCCCTTTCAATTCGAACCCTTCAGGCCGGACTGGCTCGCCATGGTGCTAATCTACTGGGCGCTGGCGTTGCCGCACCGCACCAACGTCGGCACCGCCTGGGTGGCGGGCCTGCTGCTGGACGTGCTGCTCGGCAGCACCCTCGGCGTGCGGGCCATGGCCATGGCCATCACCACCTATCTGGCGGCCTTCCAGTTCCAGAAGATCCGCAACTTCTCCCTCTGGCAGCAGGCGCTGATCATCGGTCTGCTCTCCCTGGTGGGCAAGATCACCGTGTTCTGGGCCGAGCACCTGTTCAGCCGGGCCAGCCTCAACCTGGCCTATTTTTGGTCGACGTTGACAACGATGTTAATATGGCCCTGGATTTTTATGGTCTTGCGCAAGGTACGCCGTCGCTTCAATATCAAGTGAACATGAGCAAAAACAACGGATTGTAACTGCGTCTCATCTCATTGAGTGAATATGAACAAGCACAACGAACTGCAACTCTATCTCGCCTCGGGCTCTCCCCGCCGGCACGAACTGCTGACCCAGCTGGGCTACCGTTTCGAGGTGCTCAGGCTGGATGTGCCCGAGCAGCGGGAGGCGGGCGAAAAGCCCCAGGATTACGTCTGCCGGCTCGCCCGTGACAAGGCGATGGCCGGTGTGGCCACGGCCCCGACCCCATTGCCTGTGCTGGGGGCCGACACCATAGTGGTGCTGGGAGACAGGGTGCTGGAGAAACCCTCCGACCTGCTCGATGCCAAGGACATGCTGGAGGCGCTCTCCGGCAAGGTTCATCAGGTGATGACGGCGGTGGCCCTGGCCACCCCGGATCGCTGCGACGTGCGGCTGGTCACCACCAATGTGGCATTCCGCAAGCTGGACGAGGCCGAGATAGAGGCCTACTGGCGCACGGGTGAACCCTGTGACAAGGCCGGTGCCTATGCCATCCAGGGGATAGCCGGCAAGTTCGTCAGCCGTATCGAGGGGAGCTACAGCGCCGTGGTCGGCCTGCCCCTGCTGGAGACGGATCTGTTGATCAAGCAGCACCTCGAGCAGACTCGGTAATCCCCTCGTCAGCAGTTCGCTGCTGAGTTACCCGTTGTTCGTCGTGCCAGAATTCAAAACTAGAAAGGCAAGGTAACTTATGTCAGTAGAACTGCTGGTGAACGTCACCCCCTCAGAGACCCGGGTCGCCCTGGTCGAGAACGGGCTGCTGCAGGAAGTGCATGTAGAACGTCAGGCCAAGCGCGGCATAGTGGGCAACATCTACAAGGGCAAGATCAGCCGGGTGCTGCCCGGCATGCAGGCCGCCTTCGTCGACATCGGCATGGACAAGGCCGCCTTTCTGCACGCCTCCGACATAGTGCCCCACACCGAGTGCGTGGCGATCAAGGAGAAGGAGCAGTTCCAGGCGGGCAACATCGCCGAGCTGGTGCGCCAGGGCCAGGACATCATGGTGCAGGTGGTGAAAGATCCCCTGGGCACCAAGGGTGCCCGTCTCACCACCGACATCACCCTGCCGTCCCGCTACCTGGTCTTCATGCCGGGCAGTGCCCACGTCGGGGTCTCCCAGCGCATCGAGTCCGAAGCGGAGCGGGAACGCCTCAAGCGCACGGTGGCGGGCTATGTGGACGAGCTGGGTGGCTACATCATCCGCACCGCCGCCGAAGGGGTGGGGGAGCAGGAGCTGGAGCAGGACGCCGCCTTCCTCAAACGCCTGTGGCGCAAGATCCTGGAGCGCAAGCAGAAGTACCCGCCCTGCAAGATCCTCTACGAGGATCCCAGCCTGGCCTTCCGGGTGGTGCGCGACTTCGTCGGTGCCGAGCTCGACAAGATCCGGGTCGACTCGCGCCAGAGCTTCGAGCTGCTCTCGCATTTCACCGGGGAGTATGTGCCCGAGCTCGCGAACAAGCTGGAGTACTACTCCGGCGAGTCGCCCATCTTCGATCTCTACGACGTGGAGAACGAGATCCAGCGGGCGCTGGAGCGCAAGGTGGAGCTGAAATCCGGCGGCTACCTCATCATCGACCAGACCGAAGCCATGACCACGGTGGATATCAACACAGGTGCCTTCGTCGGCCATCGCAACCTGGAAGAGACCATCTTCAACACCAACGTCGAGGCCACCGCCGCCATCGCCCGCCACCTGCGGCTGCGCAACCTGGGCGGCATCATCATCATCGACTTCATCGACATGCAGTCCGAGGATCACCGCCGCCGGGTGCTGCACAGCCTGGAGCTGGCGCTGGCCAAAGACAGGGCCAAGACCAACGTCAACGGCTTCTCCCAGCTCGGGCTGGTGGAGATGACCCGCAAGCGCACCCGGGAGAGCCTGGAGCACGTGCTCTGCTCCGAGTGCCCCGAGTGCAAGGGGCGCGGCCGGGTCAAGACGGTGGAGTCGGTCTGCTTCGAGATCCTGCGGGAGATCATCCGGGTCAACCGCGCCTACGATGCGGATCAGTTCACCGTCTATGCGGCCCCCTCGGTGGCCGATTACCTGCGGGGGGAGGAGTCCCACAGTCTGGCCGAGCTGGAGGTCTTCATCGGCAAGCAGGTCAGGGTGGTGACGGAGCCGCTCTGTGGGCAGGAACAATTCGATGTGGTGATGATGTAATTGATCTACCGCTGGCTGAGTCGGGGCTGGTTAGCCCTCGGGGTCTTCTTCGTGCTGCTGGCCATCCTGGTCAGCGTGGTACGCCTTGGCGGCCCCCTGCTCAACCAGCACAGGCAGGCGCTGATCGCCACCCTGCTCGGCGACAGCCAGCTGGAGGTGAGCGTCGAGCATGTCGGGTTGAGCTGGACCCAGCGCGGCCCGGCTCTCGAGCTGCAAGGGCTCGCCATCGCCCCCGATTCGGGGCGTTTCTCCCTGCGCCTTGGCAAGGTGTGGGCCCACCTCGACTTCTGGCGCTCCCTCAACGACTGGAAACCGGTGTTCGGCCAGCTGCTGCTGAGCGACGGCGACATGGCGCTGGATCTGGCGCAGCCGGCCGCCCCGACCGGCGAGAAGAGCCCGGATCAGCAGCGGGCCCTGCTGCGCTTCCTGCTGACCCAACTCTCCACCTTCGACATTCATGACAGCCGCCTGAGCGTGACCACGGCGCTCGGAGAGGTGCGCGCCCTCAACATCGCCCAGTTGCGCTGGCAGAATCGCGGCAAGCGCCATCAGGGGGTGGGCAAGGCCTATCTCATCAACGGGGTGGGCGAGAGCGCCATCGATCTCATCATCGACGTGGATGCCCCACAAGTGCGCCTCGACAGGCTCAAGGGCCAGCTCTACCTGGGGGCCAGCGAGCTGGACATCAGCCCCATGCTGGCGCGGATCCACGCCGGCGAACCCAGGGTGACCGGCCAGCTCGACTTCCAGCTGTGGAGCGAGTTCGAGGGGGGGAGGCTCGGCAACTCCCTGTTGGCCTTTGGCAACAACCACCTGATCTGGAAGGACGAGGTCAAGGGGGAGCCGCACCGGCTCGATCTGCAGGGGGGCAAGATCCAGCTGCGGCGCGACGGTGAGGAGTGGCAGCTCGCCAGCCATGACGTGACTTTCAAGCTCGACGGGGCGACCTGGCTGCAGAGCCGGTTGCAGCTAGAGCGGGTCGGCTCCCGCATCCAGGGCTATGTGCCCGCCATCGATCTCAACCAGATGGCCAACCTGAGCCAGCTGGTCTCGGGCCTCTATCCCGAGCTGACCAAGACCCTCAAGCACACCCAGCCCAAGGGCAAGGTGCAGGAGCTGGTGCTGCAGGCCGATGGCGACTGGCAGGGGCTCTCCCTGAGCGGCCAGCTCAGGGGCTTCGAGACCAGCGCCTGGCACGACGTACCCGGGCTGCAGAAACTGGACGGCGACTTCTGGCTGACCCCGGCCGGGGGCAGTGCCCGCCTGACCCTGGGCAAGGGCAAGGTGGATCCCGCCCGACACTTCAAGGTGCCGATCCCGGTCGACAGCCTCTCGGCGCGCCTCGACTGGTGGCGGGAGCCCCAAGGCTGGGTGCTCTACGGCCAGGACATAGCGCTGGATAACGAGGACTTGAGCCTCGCCAGCCGTTTCCGCCTCGATCTGTTCGAGCACCCCTTCCTCGCCCTGACCGGCCGCATCGACGTGAAGAATGCGGCCCATGCGGATCGCTACTATCCGCTGGCCGTGATGAGCGACGGCCTGGTGGACTACCTGAGCGGCGCCATCAAGGGGGGCAAGGCCAAGGGGGCCGATCTGCTCTGGTATGGCGAGTTCCGCGACTTCCCCTACGACAAGGGCCAGGGGGTCTTCCAGGTCGCCGTGCCGCTGGAGCGGGCCACCTACGAGTTCTTCCCCGGTTGGCAGCCACTCACCGACCTGCAGATCGATCTGCTGTTCCAGAACGCGGGTCTGGATATGCGCAGCAGCGCCACCCGGCTCGGCAAGGCCAGATCCGACGCCGTGCATGCCTGGATCCCGGATCTCTCCCCCGGCGCGCACCTCTACGTGGATGCCAAGGTCCAGGGGGAGGGGCAGGCCATCAGCGGTTACCTGCAGGAGTCTCCCCTCGCGGGCTCCGTGGGTCAGGCGCTGCGGGAGATCGAGATCCGCGGCCCCCTGCAGGGCACGGTCAAGCTGGACATCCCCCTGGATGGCAAGGGCGAGGTCAAGGCCAGCGGAGAGGCGAACTTCCATGACAACAGCGTCAGGATCGCCGCCCTGGATCTGCCCCTGGAGAAGGTGCAGGGACGACTCGAATATGACAACGAGACCACGCACTTCAGCAACCTCAAGGCCAGCCTCTGGAACCAGCCGCTGACCCTGGATTATCGGGGCAAGCAGCTGCCCCACGGCTATCAGGCGGATCTCAAGTTCAAGGGCCTCTGGGACAGCAGCCGCCAGCGCCAGGACATTCCCGCCCTCGAGATGCTCAAGGGGCGCAGCAACTGGACGGGGACCCTGGGGCTGACCCTGCCCGAGAACAAGGCCTTCAGCTTCCAGCTGGCGCTGGACTCCAACCTGCAGGGGATGGGGCTGGATCTGCCGGTGCCGCTCGCCAAGGCGCCCGGAGGCCGGCTTCCCCTCAAGGTCACGGCACGGGGCCGCGACGGCAGCGCCGACATTCGCGCCGTGCTGGGGGCCGATGTGGATATGCAGAGCCGGCTGGTGTACGGCGAGGGGGCGGCCTACCTCAGCCGGGTGCGGGTCAACGTCGGCCAGCCCGGGGCCAGGGTGCTGCAAGACAAGCCCATGCTGCTCGCCATCAATCAGCCCCAGGCCGACGTGGCCGGCTGGCTGGCGCGGCTCACGCGCTGGTTGCCGGGCAAGGAGGCGGGGAGCAGCGGCAATGCGGTGGTCGGCCCCGCCTTCCTGCCTCAGGAGTGGTGGGTCGATGGTATGCTCGCCCGGGCCGACATCGGCAGCGCCAACCTCAAGGCGGTGCACTTCACCGTGGGGCCGGTGAACCTGGCCACCGAGGTGATGATCGACAGCCCCGAGGTGATGGGGGTGGTGCGCATTCCCGTGACGGACAGGCAGCCCATCGACGCCAAGTTCGCCCGTATTCATTGGTCAGGCAAGGGATCCGACCTCAGCCCCGAGCCCGATGCGAGGCAGGACAAGGCCATCATGGATGCCATTCCCTGGCTCACCTTCAGCTGCGTGGATTGCCGCTTCGGTGCCCTGCCGCTCGGGGAGCTCAAAGGGGAACTGGTGCCCGGCGCCAATCGGCTCGATCTCAAGGGGTTGGAGATGCGGCTCGCCGGCAGCACCCTGAGCGGGAGCGCCGAGTGGCTGGCGCGGCCCGGCCAGATGCAGACCCGGGCCCGTGCCCACCTCAGCACCCAGAACAGCGAGCTGCTGCTCAAGCGACTCGGCTTCACCTCGCCCATAGGCGACGCGCCGGGCAAGCTGGCGCTGGATCTGAACTGGCGTGATGTACCCTACCGACTGGATCTGCCGACCCTGGCAGGCAGTGCCGATTACCAGCTGGAGGGGGGCACCCTGCGGGAGGTCAACGACAAGGGGGCGCGCCTGCTCTCCCTGCTGAGCCTCGACTCCCTGATGCGCAAGCTGCGCCTCGATTTTCGCGACGTGTTCGACAAGGGCTTCTACTTCGAGTCCATGTCCGCCTCCGCCAGGATCAAGCAGGGGGTGGTGGAGAACAACGACTTCTACATGAAGGGGGCGGCGGGCAACCTGCGTGGCGAGGGCATCGCCGATCTGGTGCGCTGGCATCTCGATTACGATCTGAGCTTCTCCCCGAACCTGGGCGGCACCCTGCCGGTGGTGGCGGCCTTCTCCCTGACCCCGATCACCGGGCTCTATGTGCTGGCCCTCTCCAAGCTGCTGGAGCCCGTGGTGGATGTGGTGACCCGCATCGACTTCCGGGTCTCGGGCCCGCTGGACGATCCCAAGCTGATCGAGGCCGGTCGGGATCGCGCCCGCATCAAGCTCAACCAGCAGCAGAAGCAGGCGGTGGATGCGGTGGCGCCGAACCTGCCCGCCGAGGAGGTCACCCCCTTCCTGCTGACCCCCAAGCCCGGCGAACCTGCCCGGCGCTGAACGAGTGGCCCGGCACCATCACAAGGAGTGAGCCATGATCCGACATATCCTGCTGATCGCCTTCAAGCCGGACACTCTGCCCGAACAGATAGACGCGGTGCGCGCCGCCTTCCTCGCTATCCCCCATCAGGTCAGCGGCGTGCTGGCGGTGGAGTGGGGGCGGGATGACAGCCCGGAGGGACGGGCCGAGGGCTTCACCCACAGCGTGCTGATGACCTTTGCCGACGAGGCAGCCCGCCAGCGCTATCTTCCCCACCCGGATCACGATGCTCTCAAGGCCATCTTCCGCCCGGTTCTGGAACGTATCATAGTGCTGGATTACACCCTGCAGGCCGGCGATGCGGCTGTTGTTGGGGCGCTGTCATGATGGAGGATGAGCGCTGGGGCAAGATTCCACCGCTGCAATTCGCGTTGTTGCGAGCCGTGGTGGAATATGGCAAAGCCCATCCCGCCATTGGTGCCGGGGTGGTGGTTGGTTCGCTTGCCAAAGGAAAGGCGGACCGGGTCTCTGATGTCGATGTCTTGTTGCTGGCCGAGCCGGGCTTTCATCAGCATGGGGAAGAGCTGGTACGTTCCATCGTGGGTGAACGTGCTGTGTTCCACTGTTGGCAAGGAAGACATGAAAATGTCTGTTCCTACTGGCGCTATATCTTTCTGGATATGTCCAGCATCGAGATCCATATCCTTGATCACGATGCCGGTTTCCCGCTTGCCAAGCCTTACTTGCCTCTTTTTGATAAAACCCATTCTCTATCGGCGCTGGAGGTCGCGGGGCCCGCTCCCAGCCATTGGGATTTCCCTGCCTATATGGGGGACGGTAATGGTCTGGTATGGGAGTTGTTCGATTGCCTCAAATGGGCGGAGCGGGGACAACGGAGATTAGTCAGGCATCATCTGCGTAAACTGTTGGCTGAGATGGATAAAGACCCGAATATTGTGGACCGCGAGTAACGCGGACAAGGAGAGAACCATGTGGTTAGCTGCAATACAGTTGATCTCGGGCCGTCACTGGCAGGATAACCGGGCACAGATTGCCGCCGAGCTGGCGGCGTTGCCCAGGGAGCGCCCCCTGCTGGTGCTGCTGCCGGAAAACTTCGCCCTGTTCGGCGAGCGCCAGGGCTATCTGGACGGGGCAGAGGCCCTGGGTGAGGGGCCCATCCAGACCCAGCTGGCCGCCTGGGCGCGGGAGTACGGGATCTGGCTGGTGGCCGGGGCCATGCCCACCACCATCGCCGGTTCCGACCATATTCACACCAGCTCCCTGGTGTTCGATCCCGGCGGCGAGCTCAAGGGCCACTACCACAAGATCCACCTGTTCGACGTGGACGTGGCGGACAACCACGGCCGCTACCGGGAGTCCGAGACCTTCAGCCCGGGCCAGGAGTGCGTGCTGGTGGACTCTCCCTTTGGTCCCCTCGGCCTCTCTATCTGTTATGATTTGCGCTTCCCCGAGCTCTATCGCCGGCTGGCCGGGGCCGGCGCCCGGGTGCTGCTGGTGCCTGCCGCCTTCACCGCCGTGACCGGAGAGGCGCACTGGGAGCCGCTGCTGCGGGCCCGCGCCATCGAGAACCAGTGCTACGTGGTGGCCGCCAATCAGGGGGGCACCCACGAGACGGGGCGCCAGACCTGGGGCCACAGCATGGTGATCGATCCCTGGGGCCGGGTGCTGGCCTGCCAGGATTCGGGCCCAGCCACCGTGCTGGTGAAGATGGAGCCCGGGCTGGTCGACGAATTGAAACGCACCATGCCAGTGCTGACCCATGCCCGTTTGTTGTGATGGTGCGGCTTGTTGCCAACCCGTCGGCAAGACGATTTAAAACATCTCGTTACGAGAGTGGAGAAGAAGATTGAGTCTATTGAGCCAGGTTAGTGCCTCCCTGTTGGCCCCGAACGATCTCGACGAAGGGCGGCTACAGCAGCTGCTCGGCAGCCTGATGAGCCATCAGGTGGAGTTCGGCGACCTCTATTTCCAGCGCAGCTGGCACGAGTCCTGGATGCTGGAGGACGGCATCGTCAAGGATGGCAGCTACAACATCGATCAGGGCGTCGGGGTGCGCGCCGTCAGCGGCGAGAAGACCGGCTTCGCCTACTCGGACGAGCTGAGCCTGCTGGCGCTGCAGCAGTCGGTGACCGCCGCCCGCGGCATCGCCGCCGCCGGTGCCCAGGGCAAGGTGAAAGCCTGGGCCAGAACCGAAGCGAACCTGCTCTATCCCGCCATGGATCCGCTGCAGACCCTCGACAAGCAGCAGAAGATCGCCCTGCTCGAGCAGATGGACAAGTTCGCCAGAAGCCTGGATCCCGCCATCAATCAGGTGATGGCCTCCATCAGCGGCGTCTATGAAGAGATCCTGGTGGCCGCCACCGATGGCACCCTGGCCGCCGATGTGCGCCCCCTGGTGCGCCTCTCGGTGACCGTCATCGCCGAGAAGGGGGAGCGCCGGGAGCGCGGCAGCGCCGGAGGCGGTGGCCGCTTCGGTTACGATTACTTCCTGGAGCTGGACGGGCTGGAGAGCCGGGCGTTTGGCTATGTGCGCGAAGCGGTGCGCCAGGCCCTGGTGAACCTCGAGGCCATAGACGCGCCGGCCGGCACCATGCCGGTGGTGCTGGGCGCCGGCTGGCCCGGCGTGCTGCTGCACGAGGCGGTGGGCCACGGCCTGGAGGGGGACTTCAACCGCAAGGGCTCGTCCGCCTTCGCCGGTCGCATCGGCGAGCAGGTGGCTTCAAAGCACTGCACCATAGTCGATGACGGCACCCTGGTGGGGCGGCGCGGCTCCGTCTCCATCGACGACGAGGGGACCCCGGGGGGCTACAACGTGCTGATCGAGAATGGCATCCTCAAGGGCTACCTGCAGGACAAGCAGAACGCCCGCCTGATGGGGGTGCCACTCACCGGCAACGGCCGGCGCGAATCCTATGCCGCCCTGCCGATGCCGCGCATGACCAACACCTACATGCTGGCGGGTCAGCACGATCCGGCGGAGATCATCGCCTCGGTGAAGAAGGGGATCTATGCCCCCAACTTCGGCGGCGGCCAGGTGGACATCACCTCAGGCAAGTTCGTCTTCTCCGCCTCCGAGGCCTACCTCATCGAGGATGGCAGGATCACCGCCCCCATCAAGGGTGCCACGCTCATCGGCAACGGCCCCGAGGCCATGAGTCAGGTCTCCATGGTGGGCAGCGATCTTGCGCTGGATCGCGGGGTCGGAGTCTGTGGCAAGGAGGGGCAGAGCGTGCCGGTCGGCGTCGGCCAGCCCACTCTCAAGCTGGATCAGCTCACCGTGGGTGGCACCTCCTAGGTTGCCTTGGCCGCGCAGCGGCATGACCCATGCAAGCAAACCCCGGCCCGCAGCCGGGGTTTTGTTTTTGTCGGGGCGCACCAATAAAAACCCCGGTCAGTGGACCGGGGCGGGTGAAGGGGGTTGATGGGGCTCAGTTGGCCGATATGGCACGGGCGTCGATATAGAATCGCGCGTGACCTTGCGGATCTATCCTGATCTGGGCGACCAGCCGATCGCTTCGCTTGTATTCCCACCTGCTCTTGATCCGGGTCAGGGCGGGGCTGACGGCCCCAACCACGTTCAGATATTCGTGGAACAGGCTGTAGCTTCCAATCTCGGTCAGCATCTTTTCCATTTGCATGTCTCCTCAAGTGATTGGGTCTGCGCGGGTCACGCTAGCAGCGACCCTCTGAACCTTGCCTGTATAAAAAACACACTACGCCGTCCGTGGGCAGGCAACATGATCAGGCGCAAGTTCGGCGACGATTCCCGAGCGAGATGACAGCGTTTTCAGTCAGGGCTGGCGCGCGGCGGGCAGGTGATCGAGGGCGGCGGATGCGTGTGACTGCGCCGGGGCCGTCTGCACCGCGGGCGCACCGTGGAACACGGGATCCTGCGCCACCTCCTTGATGCCGTTGATGCAGAACTGCATGCCCATGCACACCAGCAGGAAGCCCATGATCCGGGTCATGGCGTCTATGCCGGTGGCACCGAGGATCTTGCAGACCGGATCCGCCAGCTTGAGCACCCCCCAGCTGAGCAGGCTCATCAGGGCGAAGGCGGTCACCATGGCGGCATAGATGACGAAACGGTTGTACTCGTCGGGCAGCTCGGCAATCTGGGCGGCGCCGCTGATCACCAGGGCCATGGTGCCCGGCCCGCACATGCTGGGCATGGTGAGCGGCACGAAGGCGATGCTCTGGTTGATGTCGACCCCGGCGGCCTGGCTGGGGGCGGGAAACAGCATGCGAAAACCGATGAAGGCGATGATGAGGCCACCGGCCAGCCGCAGGCCGGGAATGGAGATCCCGAACAGATCCAGAATGGAGGAGCCGATGAAGAAGCTGACGCAGAGGGTGGCGAACAGATAGATGGCGGCCAGGTTGATCTGGCGGCGTACGTGCTCACGGGACATGCCCTTGCTCAATCCCAGCAGCAGGGTCGCCGTGGTGGGGGGATTGACCATGGGCAGCAGCGCGAGCAAGGCGATGAATACGACCTGGAAAAACATCTTGCACCTCGGGGTGGTTGGAAAACAAAGGGCCAGACGGGGGTCTGGCCTAAGGGGGGGCTACTCTACGGCAGCCAGGCTGAATATAGCCGGAACGAAGGGGCCCCGACAGTCCGGGGCCCGCAGTTGTCAGGCGGTTTGTGGCGTGACCTGACGCCGAGTGCGCTGTTGCAGCCAGAGCCAGAGGCCCAGCACAAGGCCGAGGCCGGCCAGGCTGACCACGTAGTGGGAAGGAGCCAGCACGTCGTTCTTCATCCAGAGGGTGACCAGCATGGGGGTGAGCCCGCCGAAGATGGCGTAGGCCACGTTGTAGGAGAACGACAGCCCGGAGAAGCGCACCACGGGCGGGAAGGCGTTGACCATGACATAGGGCACGGCGCCGACTATCCCCACCGCAAAGCCCGCCAGCATGTAGAGCGGCACCAGCTGCTCCATGCCCGCCGCCAGGCCGTGGTAGAAGGCGTAGGTGGCACCGGCCAGCAGCAATGAGCCCAGGACGAAGGTGGGGCCGCTGCCGAGGCTGTCTATCAGGCGGCCGTAGAAGATGCAGCCCAGGGTGAGGGCCACTATGGCCAGGGAGTTGGCGGTCAGGGCATCGGCGGGGCTGATGCCGTGGACCTTCTGCAGGTAGGTCGGGGTCATCAGGATCACCACGACGATGCCGGCGGAGAGCAGCCAGGTCAGCAGCATGGAGACGATGACGCTGCCCTTGTGTTCACGGAGCACCGTCTTGAGGGGCAGCTCCTCGGCCAGGGCCTTGTTGGCCTGCATCTCGGCGAAGACCGGGGTCTCGTGCAGCCAGCGGCGCAGGTACATGGCGACTATGCCGAACACACCGCCGAGCACGAAGGCCAGACGCCAGCCCCACTCGCTCACCTCCACCGGGCTCATGCCGCGGTTGATGGCGGTGGCCACCAGAGAGCCGAGCAGTATGCCGGCGGTCAGCCCGGCCGTGAGGGTGCCGCAGGCGACGCCGACCCGGCGGGCGGGCACGTGTTCGGCCACGAAGACCCAGGCCCCGGGGACTTCGCCTCCGATGGCGGCCCCTTGCAGGATCCGCAGCAACAGCAGCAGCAACGGGGCGGCAATGCCGAGGGTGGCATAGGTGGGCAGCAGGCCGATCAGCAGGGTCGGCAGCGCCATCAGGATGATGCTGAGGGTGAACATCCGCTTGCGGCCGATGAGATCGCCGAAGTGGGCCATGATGATGCCCCCCAGCGGGCGGGCCAGGTAACCGGCGGCGAAGATGCCGAAGGTCTGGAACTGGCGCAGCCACTCGGGAATGTCGGCCGGGAAGAAGAGCTCGCCTATCACCACGGCGAAGAAGACGAAGATGATGAAGTCGTAGAATTCGAGGGCGCCACCCAGCGCCGCCAGGCTCAAGGTCTTGTAATCCTGTCGGTTGAGGGGGCGATTGTGGTCATGATGTGTGCTGACTGTAGTCATATCCTTATGTTTCCCATCGTTTTTTTAGTTATTCTCCCCCATGCTCTGCGGGGATACGCTCACCCACGAGGGTATGCTTTTGTATCCCAGGAAGTAAATCGCACAATTCGCAACACTGTCTTGCAGCACCTTGCGGCAAGGGATTGGAGAGGTCATGACGACGAAAAAGGTACTGCTCTCCTGGAGCAGCGGAAAAGACAGCGCCTGGGCCCTGCATCGCTTGCGCCAGGATCCGGCGATCGAGGTAGTGGGGCTCTTCACCACCCTGAATCAGGCGTTCGAGCGGGTGGCCATGCACGGGGTGCGCAAGCAGTTGCTGACGGAGCAGGCCGCGTGCGTGGGGCTGCCACTGCACTGCATCGATCTGCCCTGGCCCTGCAGCAATGAGGACTATGGCCGGATCATGACCGGCTTCATCGCCGAGGTGCTGGCCATGGGGATCCGCCACATGGCCTTCGGGGATCTCTTCCTCGAGGATGTGCGCGCCTATAGAGAGAAGCAGCTGGCGGGCACGGGCATAACGCCGCTGTTCCCGCTCTGGGGCAGCAAGACCGACGAGCTGGCGCAGGAGATGATGGCCGCCGGCTTGAGGGCCAGGATCAGCACGCTCGATCCGAAAAAACTGGATATGAGCCTGGGGGGGCACGAATTCGACGAAGCGCTGCTGGCGGCGCTGCCAGCCGGGGTGGATCCGTGCGGCGAGAACGGCGAGTTCCACACCCTGGCCTTTGATGGCCCCATGTTCCTGCGGCCCCTGGCGATCCGGGTGGGGGAGACTGTGGTGCGGGACGGCTTCGTCTTTACCGACCTGCTGCCAGGCGAGACCCCCTGAGGGCTGGCGCCTCGGCAGAGCGGCAGGCCCATCTCCCGTCTACGGGATGCGACAAGGCCGGATCCCTGGGGATCCGGCCTTGTCGTCTGGCCCGGCTCAGCGGGCGGCGAAGGTGTCGCAGCTGGCGGACTTGCCGCTGTCAAAGCCCCGCTTGAACCAGGCGAGGCGCTGGGCCGAGCTGCCGTGGGTGAAGCTGTCGGGCACCACCCGGTCCTGACCCCGCTGCTGCAGGCGGTCGTCACCTATGGCCTGGGCGGCGTTGAGGGCCTCCTCCAGATCGCCGTGCTCCAGCACCTGCTCTCGCTCCATATGGTGACCCCAGACCCCGGCGAAGCAGTCGGCCTGCAATTCGAGTTTGACCGACAGCTTGTTCTGGGCGGCCTGGCTCAGCCCTTGCTGTTGCTGGCGCACCTTGGTCGAGATGCCGAGCAGGTGCTGCACGTGGTGACCCACCTCGTGGGCGACCACATAGCCCTGGGCGAAGTCGCCATCGGCCCCCAGCTTGTCGCGCATGTCCTGATAGAAGGAGAGATCGATGTAGACTGTGCTGTCTGCGGGGCAGTAGAAGGGGCCCATGACGGACTGGCCCTGGCCGCAGCCGGTCTGGGTGGCGCCGCGATAGAGCACCAGCCTGGGGGGCCGGTACTGGCTGCCGCTTCGGGAGAAGATCTCGCCCCAGGTGTCTTCGGTGGAGGCGAGCATCACAGAGGTGAATCTGGCCAGGGGATCGCTGGCCGGCTGGGACACATTCTGGCGCGGCGCCTGGCTCTGCCGGGCCGGTTCGTCGAGCAAGGGGCTGAGATCCACGCCGTAGTAACCGGCGATCATCACCACCACGATCAGGATCAGGCGCCCCTTGCCACCGAGGGGCAGGCCGCCGCCCCCGCTGCCACCGCCTTCCTGGCGCCTGTCTTCCACGTTGCTGCTCTCACGGCGATCTTGCCAGCGCATATCTGCCTACTCCCGTCATTGGTGGTGGCAGTAATGATAATGGCTGGCCGTCCGCCTTGCCTAACGAGGGGATCTCACTCGGCCCAGGGCATCTCGGGCAGGCTGTCGAGAAACTCGGCGTAGCGGGTCAGGTTGAAGGGGCCCTGATCCGCCTCCATGGCCATCAGCTCGGCACCCAGGGCGCAGGCGATGTATTGCAGCGCCTCGTCCCGCGGGGTGCCTTTCATCACCAGCCGCATCAGGGTGGCTTTTACCTGCAGGGGATGGCCGTCGGCGAGCTGGTTTTCAACCATCTCCAGCAGCGTCTGTTCGTCAAAAAATTCGGTGGTGTCCGTCATGGGGGGTGTCCTGCTTGTTGTTCTGTGGGATAGGGCGGGCAGTATAGCCGGAACCGCCGCGCGACTCATGTGGCAGGGACTAAATGTCGGCTGCCGGGGGCTGCGGTCGGCCGGGTTGCGCTCCATGACGGCTCCTTTTGGCCGGGGATCTTGCCAAGCGCCGGCAGTGGGGGCAGTCTTGATGGTTGTTGTTCCCATCACACGAGCCCTTGCCATGATCCTCTCCGAGCGCCTCGCCCTGCGCGAGCTCAATCTGACCGACGCCCCCTTCATTCTCGAACTGCTCAACGACCCCGATTTCCATCGCTACATCGGCGATCGCGGGATCCGCACCCTGGCGGATGCCGAAAACTACATCCAGCAGGGGCCGGCGGTCAGCTATGCCCAACACGGGCACGGTCTCTATCTGGTGATGCGACGGGAAGACGAGGCCAGGATCGGCATCTGCGGGCTCATCAAGCGCGACACCCTGCCGTGCGAAGACATCGGCTACGCCTTCCTGCCCGCCTTTCGCGGTCAGGGTTACGGCATAGAGGCGGCGCGGGCGGCGCTCAAGGATGGGCGGGAGCGGCTCGGCATCGAGCGGGTCATCGCCATCGTCACTCCGGGCAACGAGCGATCCGTGGCGCTGCTGGGCAAGCTGGGTCTGGTGCGCAGCCGTCTGGTCAGGCTGAGCGAGGATGCCGACGAGTGTCTGTTGCTGGAAGCGGCCGATACCCAGGCCTGCACTGTCTGAGGGATGGCGGGGCCGTCAATCAGAAGCGGGGATCACAAGGCTGAAGGCGAGGGAGACAAGGGGGCCGCCGTGAGCTGCGGCCTGTCTGCATCTGTTGCTGCCGGTGGGCAGGATCAGTTGAGCTCTTCGATGGAGAACTCGCCAGGGATGCCATCACAGGAGATGGCGAAGCCACCGCTGGAGCGGGTGCTGAACTGGATCAGAAACGCATCATAGTCATGCTCTTGCACGGGCAGGTTGATGGGTTTGCTGCGACGCAGGGGTTTGTGTGTCTGTACGGTTTTCATCATGGTATTTCTCTATATAAATTAAATAATTGCTCCTTGTATTTGCAAATGTAGGTCAATGGGCGCGGTCAGATCCGCGCAGGAATACCCAGCCCCATAAGGGCGTCTGCACTATCAAGGAATATGCGGATGCATAGTTCAAATTGGGTGGGCAGATCGGGTCTGCACCGTGAGAGCCGGGCAACGCAGGCAGACAGCCTGACGGTTCTCAAGGCGAGTAAATCAGAGGAAGGTTATGTGGGTACTGGCAGGATTCATCTAACGTTGAAGCATTGCGAACATAAACAGGGCTGATTAACTAGCCGGCGCGCATTCTCTCCTCGAAATGAATAAAAAGCAAACACTAATTGTGCGATGTTGCGACGGTGGCGTATTTTTCACTGCCGCGCCGCCAACGAGAAGGGCTCCCGAGGGAGCCCTTCTGCCTTTGCCAGTCACGGCCTGCGACTGACTCAGTAGTCGCCGCTGGCCTTCTTGGCGGCGGTGATCATGGGGGTGATGGTCATGCCCTGTACCACGATGGAGAACATCACCACCGAGTAGGTCATCACCAGGATCACCTCCCGCAGATCGACGCCGTGCTCCGGCAGCACCATGACCCCCGAGGGCAGCGCCAGTGCCATGGCCATGGCCAGACCGCCGCGCAGGCCGCCCCAGGTGAGGATGCGCACCGAGAAGCGGTTGTAGCTGCGGAACTTGCGGAAGGCCACATAGGGCAGGGAGACGCTGATGAAGCGGGCGGCGAGGCAGAGCGGCACTGCTATGACCAGCAGGATCCAGTCTTGCCAGGCCAGATCCAGCAGCACCAGGGCCAGGCCGATCAACAGGAACAGCAGGGCGTTGAGGAACTGATCCATCAACTCCCAGAAGTGATCCAGGTGGTGGCGGCTCTGCTCGGAGAAGCCGGAGTGGCGGGTCCAGTTGCCTATCATGATGCCGGTGACCACCATGGCCAGGGCGCCGGAGACGCCGATCATGTTGGCAAAGGCGAAGCCCGCGGTCGGGATGCACAGGGTCAGCAGCAGCTCCAGGGAGCCGTCGTCCGTGGCGCTGATCATCACGTGGGCGATGAGGCCCAGCACGGCGCCGAACAGGATGCCGCCCAGGGCCTCATGCAGGAATAGGCCGGCCACGCTGCCGAAGGTGGGCTCGACGCCGCCAAAGGCCACGGCAAACACGGTGGCGAAGATCACCAGGCCGACCCCGTCGTTGAACAGGGACTCCCCCTCGATCTGGATGGCGATCTGGGGCGGCGCCTTCATCTTCTTGACGATGGCGAGCACGGCAATGGGGTCGGTGGGGGAGATCAGGGCACCGAACAGCATGCAGTAGACCAGCGGCAGTTCCCAGCCCAGCAGCCTGGCGATGAACCAGAAGCCGTAGCCGATGAGGAAGGTGGAGAGCAGGGTCGCCGCGATGGAGAGAATGGTGATCTCCCACTTCTGGCTGCGCAATGCCTTCAGATTGATGCCGAGACCGCCGGCAAACAGCAGGAATCCGAGGATCCCCTTCAGCAGGAAGTTCTGGAAGTCGATGCTTTCCATGGTCTCGACGGCCAGAGGTTCCAGATTGAACCAACCCAACTTACCAAACAGCACCATCAGGGCGGAGATCAGCATGGATCCTGCGGTGATGGCGATGGTGGTCTGGATCTTCACGACATACTGGTTGGCAAAGGCGATGAAGATCGCCAACGCTGCCAAGAAACAGAGTGTGTAGTAGACGCTCATAGTTATTTTTCTCTTTAGTAAACAGCAAGCACGTATCCCCGTTGAGGACGGGCATAGGGTACTCTCGGGCCACATCTTACTCATTACCCATTTGTGAGTATATGCTCGAGATTTCGGACAGATAGACGGCTAGATTTCCATTTGATTTTTTTGCTGCTAGGATGGAGCTCACGCAGTTGCATGGATGTAAGGGGTAGAAGCGGTGTCGAGCATAGAGTCGAGCAAGAAGTCGGACATAACAAAGAAACTGGAAGCCTGTCTCAAGGAGCGGATCCTGATCATCGACGGTGCCATGGGCACCATGATCCAGGGGTACAGGCTCGGTGAAGCGGATTACCGCGGCGAGCGCTTCGCCGACTGGCATACCGACATCAAGGGCAACAACGATCTGCTGGTGCTGACCCGGCCGGCGGTGATCCGCGAGATCCACGATCAATACTGTGCCGCCGGGGCCGATATCCTCGAGACCAACACCTTCAACGCCACTCGCATCGCCATGGCCGATTACGAGATGGAAGCCTTCTCGGCCGAGATCAACCGGGAGGCGGCCCGTCTGGCCCGTGCCGTGGCGGACGAGTGGACGGCCAAGGATCCCGCCAGGCCGCGCTTCGTGGCAGGGGTCCTGGGCCCCACCAACCGCACCGCTTCCATCTCGCCGGACGTGAACGACCCCGGCAAGCGCAACGTCACCTATGACCAGCTGGTGGCCGCCTACACCGAATCGACCCACGCCCTCATCGAGGGGGGCGCCGACCTCATCCTCATCGAGACCATCTTCGACACCCTGAACGCCAAGGCGGCCGCCTTCGCGGTGGATCTGGTGTTCGATGAGCTGGGCTACAGCCTGCCGGTGATGATCTCCGGCACCATCACGGATGCCTCAGGCCGCACCCTCTCGGGCCAGACCACGGAAGCCTTCTACCATTCGCTTCGCCATGTCAAACCCGTGTCGTTCGGCCTCAACTGTGCGCTGGGCCCGGACGAGCTGCGCCAGTACGTGGAGGAGTTGTCCCGCATCAGCGAATCCTGCGTCAGCGCCCACCCCAACGCCGGTCTGCCCAATGCGTTCGGCGAGTACGATCTCGACGCGGGCGAGATGGCGGAGCATATCCGCGAGTGGGCCCAAAGCGGCTTTCTCAACCTGGTGGGGGGCTGCTGCGGCACCACCCCGACCCATATTCGCGCCATGGCGGACGCCGTGGCGGGCATCAAGCCCCGCGCCCTGCCCGAGTTGCCGGTGGCCTGCCGGCTGTCCGGCCTCGAGCCCCTCATCATCACCCCCGAGTCCATGTTCGTGAACGTGGGGGAGCGCACCAACGTCACCGGCTCGGCCAAGTTCAAGCGCCTGATCAAGGAGGGGCTCTACGACGAGGCCCTGGATGTGGCCAAGCAGCAGGTGGAGAGCGGCGCCCAGATCATCGACATCAACATGGACGAGGGGATGCTGGATGCCGAGGCGGCCATGGTGCGCTTCCTCAACCTCATCGCCGGCGAGCCGGACATCGCCCGGGTGCCCGTGATGATCGACTCCTCCAAGTGGGAGGTGCTGGAGGCCGGCCTCAAGTGCGTGCAGGGCAAGCCTGTGGTCAACTCCATCTCCATGAAGGAGGGGGAGGCCAAGTTCATCGAGCAGGCCAAGCTGCTGCGCCGCTACGGCGCCGCCGTCATAGTGATGGCGTTCGACGAGGTGGGCCAGGCCGATACCCGTGCCCGCAAGTTCGAGATCTGCCAGCGTGCCTACCGGATCCTGGTGGATCGGGTCGGCTTCCCGCCGGAAGACATCATCTTCGACCCCAACATCTTCGCGGTGGCGACCGGCATCGACGAGCACAACAACTACGCGGTGGACTTCATCGAGGCGGTGAAGGACATCAAGACCCATCTGCCCCACGCCATGATCTCCGGCGGCGTCTCCAACGTCTCCTTCTCCTTCCGTGGCAACGAGCCGGTGCGGGAAGCCATTCACGCCGTCTTCCTCTACCACGCCATCCAGAACGGCATGGACATGGGGATAGTCAACGCCGGTCAGCTCGCCATCTACGAAGACATTCCGGCGGAACTGAAGGCGAAGGTCGAGGCCGTGGTGTTGAACCTCAATGACAGTGCCACCGAGGATCTGCTCGCCATCGCCGAGAAGTATCGCGGCGCCGGCGCCCAGGCCGAGGATCCCCGGGATCAGGAGTGGCGCAGCTGGCCGGTGGGCAAGCGGCTGGAGCATGCCCTTGTCAAGGGCATCACCGACTTCATCGAAGAGGACACCGAGGAGGCGCGGGCCGGGGCCGAGAAGCCGCTGCACGTGATCGAGGGGCCGCTGATGGACGGCATGAACGTGGTGGGTGACCTGTTCGGCGCCGGCAAGATGTTCCTGCCCCAGGTGGTGAAGTCGGCGCGAGTGATGAAGCGGGCGGTCGCCTACCTGCAGCCCTACATAGAGGCGGAGAAGTCGGGCGGCTCCAGCAACGGCAAAATCGTGATGGCCACCGTCAAGGGGGACGTGCACGACATCGGCAAGAACATCGTCGGGGTGGTGCTGCAGTGCAACAACTACGAGATCGTCGATCTCGGGGTCATGGTCTCCTGCGAGACCATTCTCAAGACGGCGCGGGAAGTGGGGGCCGACATCATAGGCCTGTCCGGCCTCATCACCCCCTCCCTGGACGAGATGGTGCACGTGGCGAAAGAGATGGAGCGCCAGGGCTTCAAGCTGCCGCTCTTGATCGGCGGCGCCACCACCTCCAAGGCCCACACCGCGGTGAAGATAGAGCAGAACTACTCCGAACCCGTGGTCTATGTGTCGAACGCCTCCCGCGCCGTCGGGGTGGCCCAGAGCCTGCTGAACCCCGAGCTCAAGCCCGCCTTCGTCGCCCGCATCGACAAGGAGTACGAGATAGCGCGGGATCAGCATGCCCGCAAGCAGCCTCGCTCCAAGCCGGTCTCCCTGGCCCATGCCCGCGCCAACCGCCATCAGCTGGACTGGGTCGGCTATCAGCCCCCTGCGCCCCGGGAGCCCGGCGTACAGACCTTCGAGAACGTGCCCGTCTCTGTGCTGCGCCCCTACATCGACTGGACGCCCTTCTTCCTGAGCTGGGAGCTGGCGGGCAAGTATCCCCGCATCCTGGAAGACGAGATCATCGGCGAAGAGGCGACCAAGCTGTTTGCCGATGCCAACGCCATGCTGGATCGGCTGGAGAAAGATCAGAGCGTGCGCTGCGCCGGCATCATAGGCCTGTTCCCCGCCAACGCCGTGGGGGACAGCATAGAGGTCTATACCGACGAGTCGCGCAGCGAAGTGAAAAAAGTGCTGCACCATTTGCGCCAGCAGAGCGAGAAGCAGGGCTTCCCCAACTACTGTCTGGCGGACTATGTGGCCCCCAAGGAGAGCGGCAAGGCGGACTGGATCGGCGCCTTCGCGGTGACCGGCGGTATCGGCGAGGAGGCCATAGCGCAAGCCTACAAGGCGGATCACGACGACTACAACGCCATCCTCATCCAGGCGGTGTGCGACCGTCTCGCCGAGGCCTTCGCCGAGTACCTGCACGAGCAGGTGCGAAAGCGGCACTGGGGCTATGCCCCCGACGAAGCCCTCAGCAACGAGGAGCTTATTCGCGAGAACTATCGCGGCATCCGGCCGGCGCCGGGTTACCCGGCCTGCCCGGAGCACACCGAGAAGGGCAGCATCTGGGAGCTGCTGGGGGTCGAGCAGGCCATCGGCATGAAGCTCACCGAATCCTACGCCATGTGGCCGGGGGCGGCGGTGTCCGGCTGGTACTTCTCTCACCCCGAGAGCAAGTACTTCGCGGTGGCGCAGATCCAGCCCGATCAGGTGGAAGACTATGCCCAGCGCAAGGGCATGACGCTGGTGGAGGCCGAGCGCTGGCTGGGGCCGAACCTGCATTGATCCCGTGGCCCGGCCTGAACTGGCCCAAGCAAGCTGAGGTGCTATGAAGATTGGATTTGTCGGCCTGGGGGCCGTGGTGGAGACCGCCTATCTGCCGGCATTGCGGGCCCTGGCGCCGGAGATGGCGATCTGGGGATTCGACCCCGCCCGCAGCCTGCCGGGAGTGGACTCGCTACCGACCCTGGCAGCCCTGCTGGCCTTGCCGCTGGACAGGCTGGTCATCGCCACCCCCTCATTGCTGCATCTGCCGGTGCTGGAGCAGGCGCTGGCAAGCCCCATCCCCTTGATCCTGGTGGAGAAGCCTGTGGTGGCGACCCTGGCCCAGCAGGCTCGTCTGCAGGCCTTGCTGGCGGATCCCGGTGTCGCCGCCCGGGTGCTGGCGCTGGATCACTGGATGGCCCGCAACGCCGTCCAGCGGCTGCTGAGTGGCGGGCTGGGGGATGACTGGCGGCCGCAAGCCGGGCTGACTGGCCCCATTTCGTCGGTCACCCTGGCCGATGTGGCCTCGCTGGAGGGCTTCCTGCTGGAGCCCTGCGGCCTCGACGAGCAGGGGCTCCCCTATGCTCTCAACTTCGCCACCGGCGAGCCGGATCGGCGGGTCCTGCGTCATCCCGACGGGGTGATCCTCGACATCGGCACCCATCTGCTGGCGATGATCCGCGAGCTGCTGGTGGCCCTCGGCGGGGATGACAGCCTGCATCTGGTCGCGGACGGGGTCTGCGATCGGCTTGGCCAGCCCATCCGGCGCGGGGATCTGGAGACCGCCGAAGGGCGCGCCTGTCTGCGCGGCGAGGCGGCCGGGGTACCCCTGACCCTCTGGCTCGACAAATACGCCGGTCCCGGGGTGGAGAAGAAGGGGCTGTGCCTGCATCTCAGGGATGGGCGGCGCATCGAGCTGCTTCGCAGCGGCAATCTGGAGTGGCTGCACCATCACGACGCCGATGGTATGCGGGGCTGGCAACATGAGGGCCCCCTCTATCGCGACTGCCTAGCCCAAACCCTGCTGGCCCCCGTGCCGCTGGGCGGCTGGGCCGGGACCACTGCACGCCGGTTGCAGGAGGTGGCGCTGCTGCTGAGCCTGCAGCAGGGGTTGCGTGGCCCGCATTGAATCTGGTTCTGTGGTTCTTGCAGAACGCCGAATGGTGAGGGGAAAGGATTGGCGTTGCCAGTCGTTCATGGCACCTTATACTCTCCAGTCCGATTATCAGGTCTGTCATTTCCATGAATATTGCCATTTTATCCCGCGAGCCCAACAACTACTCCACCCGCCGTCTGGTCGAGGTGGCGCAGGCGCGCGGGCATCAGGTCGAGGTGCTCGACACCCTGCGCTGCTACATGAACATCGCCTCCCACAGCCCCTCCATCCACTACGAAGGACGGGAACTGGAGAGCTATGACGCCGTGATCCCGCGCATCGGTGCCAGCATCACCTTCTATGGCACCGCCGTGCTGCGCCAGTTCGAGATGATGAATACCATGGCCCTCAACAGCTCGGTGGCCATCAGCCGCTCCCGGGACAAGCTGCGCGCCATGCAGCTGCTCTCCCGCCACGGCATAGGCCTGCCCATCACCGGCTATGCCCACAGCACCCACGACGTGCCCGACCTCATCACCATGGTCGGTGGGGCGCCCCTGGTGGTGAAGCTGCTGGAGGGGACCCAGGGGATAGGCGTGGTGCTTTGCGAGACCCAGAAGGCGGCCGAGAGCGTGATCGAAGCCTTCATCCAGACCAACAACAACATCCTGGTGCAGGAGTATATCCGCGAGGCCAACGGCGCCGACATTCGCTGCGTGGTGGTGGGTGGCAAGGTGGTGGCGGCCATGCGTCGTCAGGCCCAGCCGGGGGAGTTTCGCTCCAACCTGCACCGTGGCGGCGAGGCGTCGGCCATCAAGATCACCCCGGAAGAGCGGGCGACCGCGGTACAGGCCGCCAAGATCATGGGGCTGGACGTGGCCGGGGTGGACATCCTGCGCAGTGCCCGCGGCCCCCTGGTGCTGGAGGTGAACTCCTCCCCCGGCCTGCAAGGGGTGGAAGCCGCCTCCGGCAAGGATGTGGCGGGCAAGATCATCGATTTTCTGGAGCTCAAGGCGAGTCGCAAGCACAAGCCGGCGGAGTGAGTCCCGGACGAGAGTCAGACAGGTAAAAACAGGGCGCCCTCGGGCGCCTTGTTGCTATCTGGCTGATGGGCGGCGGGCTTGCCGGGGTCTCCCTTCTCCCCTTGCGGGAGAAGGGCCGGGGATGAGGGGCTATGCCTTCGTGGGGTCGGCGGTGATCATCGCCAGCCTGGCGCTGAAGATCCCATCCTCCAGCCGGGTCTCAATCTGCCAGCCCAGCTTCTCGCAGATGCGCTGGATGATGGTGAGGCCGCAGCCGTAGCCCAGGATCTGATCCGGCGCCGCCGCCGTGGGATTGCTGATGGTGAGCACCTGACCCTGAAGCGCGATCTCGATGTGACCCTCGGCGTAGCTCAGGGCATTTTTCAGCAGGTTGCCGAGCGCGATGGCGAGCAATGAGAGGGGGGCCTGCACCTCGCTCTGCTCGTCCAGATTGAGGCGGATGTCCAGGTTCTCGCGCTGCAGCAAGGGGGCGAGGCGCGCCAGCTCCCGCTGGATCAGCGGTGTCACCCATTGCGGGGGGCGCTCGACCGCTTCCTTGCGCCCCAGCAGCAGGAAGGTCTCGGTGAGCAGGGCCATCTCGTCGCTGGCGGCGCGAATGCGGCTGGCGGCCCGGGCGGCGGGGGCGGGCAGGTCGCTCACCTTGCCGAGCAGGGCGGCCGAGCCCTGGATCACCATGTTGGGGGTGCGCAGCTCGTGGCTGGCGAAACGGCTGAACTCCTGCTCCCGGGCGAAGACGGCGGCCACCTCGTGCTTGCCCGCCAGCAGCGCCAGCTCGATCTCCCGCAGCTCCTGCCAGGGGGCGTCCGGCACGAAGTCGACCTGATCCGGGGTGAGGTGGGCGACGCGCTGACGCAGCCTGTCCAGGGGTCGGGTGATGTGGCGCACCAGCCAGATGCCGAACGCTATGCAGCCGAGCAGCAGGGCCAGCCCGATCAGCCGGGTGACCAGGTGCAGCCTGTCTTCGTAAGGATCCAGGTAGTCGTCGGCGTCGTCGTTGAACACCAGATAGAGCAGGCCCTGGCCAGAGGGGTGGGCGCGCACCAGAAAGTGTTTGTCCTCCTCCCCCAGCTGGTGCTCGAAGAAGCCGGGGGTCTGGTAGGGTTTCAGCCAGGCCGGCAGGCGTCCCGCCTGGGTCCAGTAGCTGGAGAACTGGCGCGGGCTGGGGGCGGGGGCCGCCTGGCCGAGCCGCAGCCAGTCATCGTTGTAGCGGGTGACCTCGGCCTCCAGCCAGTGGCGCAGGCTGAGCTCCTCCATCTTGTTCTCGGCCACCACCATCAGCAGGCTCAGGATCAGCAGCAGCAGCAAGCCCGCTCCGCCCAGCGCCAGGATCAGGCGCTGGCGCAGGCTCGGCAGGCTCAAGGCTTGCTGGCTTGGGGGGGCAGGGGGGCTCATTGCTTGACCAGCCGGTAGCCCTGGCCGTGCAGGGTTTCCAGCATGGGGCTGGGGAAGGGCTTGTCCAGGGCGTTGCGCAGGGCATAGATGTGGCTGCGCAGGGCGTCGGAGTCGGGCTCCTCATCGCCCCAGACGGTGTCGAGCACCTCCTGGCGCGTCACCAGCTGGGGGGCCCGTTTCACCAGCAGGGTGAGGATCTGGAACGGGATCTTGCCGAGCTTGAGCTCCACCCCGGCGCGGGTGGCGCGGCCCGCGGCGGGATCCACCTCCAGCTCGCCGAACGCCAGCGCCCCCATGTCGCTGCGGGGGCCGCGCAGGGCCAGGGCCTGCAACCGCACCTCCAGCTCCTCCATGGCGAACGGCTTGACCAGGTAGTCGTCGCCCCCCGCCTTGAAACCTGCCAGCTTGTCCTCCAGGCTGTCGCGGGCGGTGAGAAAGAGCACAGGGGTGGCGATGCCGTCCGAGCGCAACCGCTCGACGGTGCGCAGGCCGTCGAGGCGCGGCATCATGACGTCCATGATGATGACGTCGAAACGCTGCTCGGCCAGCAGTTGCAGGGCGGCCTGGCCGTGATAGGCGCAGTCCACCCTGTGCCCGGCCAGCTCCAGATAGTCCATGACGGTCTCAGCCACCTGGGGACTGTCTTCCACCACCAGTATTTTCATGCTCTGATCTCCTGGTTTGGGCCGAGATTTCACGGCCATTTCACACCGGATGAGACATCCTGTGTGCCAGTGTAACCCCGAGGATCCCCGATGAAGAAGTCTCTCTGCGCCCTCTGGCTATTGATTTTATTGCCCTTTGGCCTGGTGCAGGCGGCCGAGTTCAAGCTGACCGGCCGCACCAGCTGGCAGCTGGGCCAGTTGATGGTCAACGGTATTCCCTTCGTGATCGATGACCAGACCCGCTTCAAGGATGGGCTGGACGAAGACGATCTCGGCGGTACCTGGGTCGATCTGGAAGGGGTGATCGAGGGGGACAGGCGGCTGGTTCGCGAGGTGGAGCCGCTGGAAGAAAAGCATGAGATGGAGCTGGAAGGGCCTGTGGCTCAGGGACGGATCTGGGGTTATGTCACCTCGGACGACAGCCTGACCCCCTTCGAAGGGCGCTGGCTGGAGCTAGAGTGCCGCTTCGACGGCATGCGTCTGAGCCGCTGCCGGGAGGACGACTGAGCCGCAGCACCACCCGACCGGAAAAATTGCCCGTCCGGGCCCATAGTTAAACCTCCTTGCCGGGTTGACCATGGGCCTGCTTGCTATGACCAGAACCGCCTTGTTCCTGCTGCTCTCCTTTCACGCCCTTGCCGACGAGCCCGAACTCTGGCTGGTGGAGCTGGAGCACAACGACGGCATCCGCCTGCAGTTCCAGGGGGCCGAGCTGGAGCTCGGCAGCGCCACCCTGATCGGGGCGGTGCAGTTTGACGATCTCAGGCCCGGCATGCACCTCGCCATCCAGAGCCGATACGGCGTGGCCGAGCAGATCCGGGTGCTCGCCACGGCGCCGGATCCGGCCCAGAGCAGCCAGTGGCTGCGGGCGGAGGACAGGCTGGTCGCCACCGCAGGAGAGAGCCTGCTGCTGCAGCAACTGGGGGGGCTGGTGTTTGATGCCGGTACCCGCTGGGTGAATGGCAGCCCCGCCGATCTGCAACCGGGTCGCAGACTGGTGCTGAGCCGGGATGATGAGGGCCGTCTGACCGAGATCCTGATCCCCAACCCGGAGGATGAATGAAGAAATAGCGCCACAAGGTGGCGCTATTTCTGTCGCTTATTGGAAGTGTATGTTCTCGAGAGGGATCTGGATGGCGTTCCAGGAGGTGGCACAGGGGGTCGGGCTTGGGTAGGTAAACTCGAACAGTTTCTGTTTATCCTTGTTGATCCCCTGAATGATGGCACGGGTTCTATTGTCGGCTGCCGCATAGTTGATCAGAAAGTCCCCTTGGGCAGATAGCTGATCCTGATAGATACTCGAGCAGATATCCGAATAAATACCATCGTCAAAACTCCAAATCATCTGGCCAGTTTTGTTCTGACTATCAATATCAAAGATGGCTGTCTGGCTGGTTGCGAGGTCGATGCCAGCAGGGGTGCCAGAGGGATGATTGAAACTCTTCAGGCCGTTGTTGAACAGCATCAATTTCCCTTCTTTGGTGATAGATACAGCATGCTGCCCTATAGGCACTTGCCCTGAGGAGAGTGACAAGGCCAACTTTTGTAGAGAGGGGTAGGAGTACCAGTGCTTGGTCTCGTCCCCCAGCAACCAGATGATCTTCCCTGTGTTGTAATCCAGTTTTACCACGAAGTTTTCACGGCTGGAGACCAGCAAGGTGTCATCGGCTGGATCATAGGTGGCTGCGTTCATGTGGAACCAGTCCACACCATTTCTGACAAAGTTGCTGGGATCATCCCCTTCCTGCACCATATATTCAGAGAATATTTTACCGAGGTCCCACTCTTTAATCACATTGCCTGACTCGTCTATCTCACTTAAAAATGACTCTATTTTTAACGCACCATCAGTTGTGCCATCGAGCTCAATCAATATACCTTTTTTACCCGGGTCTATATTATGGTGAAAATATGCATCACTTCCCATTTTTGTGTCATTGATGACAGCGGAGTCAGTTTTTCCATAAAGTGAAATTATATCTATGGCGGCCCCGCCAGATCCCATCACTGGACGTCCAGTAATAAACATATTGTTCATAAATGTCGATGCCATGGAATCTCTCTTTGTTTCCGCATCCCACCTAACTTCACCATCAATATCCATGACAATGGGATTCTTCAATCTACTTTTTAAATAAAAATAGCTATAGCTCGGTGTAGCCATTGGCTTGATGCTGATGCCAACGTTGTCATAAATACCTGCACTATCAACATAGGTGGCCGCGGGGACCATCTTCTGAAATGAGTAGATGCTGTCATCGATATACTGAATGTCTATTGTGAGTTCATTCAGATAGTCGCTGTAGAGGCCAAATATTGGAACTTGGACGCTGTTATTTGTAGCGTCAAATAGTCCATTATTGGATAGATAGCTCCAATCATATGTGGCAGAGACAGGCTTGGCAAAATTGCCATCTTTTGTCTTTATACGGAAGGAGATGTTTTTTATTTTGCCGGTATCCAGTCCATCCATATTTAATGCTGAAATGAACACTGACGTATGCTGATCATCTTCAATAACCTGTGTCGCAGGGTCATAAGCAGATTGCTCGGCCAGAGTCTTGCTGTCATTGCTACTGTCGCATCCATATAAGCCGAAGCAGCACATGCCAAGAATAAGTGTCTTTTTGTGGTTCATAATAAACATCATCCCTATGTTAATGAACAAGATTCATTGTAGTGAAAAAATCATGGTTGAGTTAAAAGATAGGCCGTATATACTGGCGCCATCTTGTCGGAGTGCTGACCGTCGAACGACGCAAAGCTGAGACCGTTAATTCGGGATCCGTGGAACCTGATCAGGTTAAGACCTGCGAAGGGAAACAAGGGTAACTTGCGAGTTGCCGCGCCGGGGGAGTAGCCACTTCCCCCTTGCCTTGAGGGGAGCCCCCAGGCAAGAACTGGCGCACAGGAGGGAGGTCGTCCCGCCGCTTGCCCGTCAGGGCGGCGAATGTCCCCGCAAGGGGGCGGGACGGCAGAGCAGGGATGATCCATCCCGCGCTCGCTCCCTCTTGAGTGCGCACCCAGATTGCAAGTTCATCACTTCTCCTCGAACTCCAGACAAGCAAACACCCATAACTTCAACCAGTTAATGTGAGTTTTGCTATGTCTACCTCTTCTGAAAACAGCAAGTCCGTGCCCGCCAGCCGCCGGGAGCAGCGCTCCAGTGCCCAGGCCTTTATCGACAACCTCAAGGGCATGGCCCATCCCAACTCCAGACGCATCTTCATCCAGGGTTCCCGTCCCGACATCCGGGTGGGGCTGCGGGAGATAGTCCTGGCCGACACCCTGGTCGGCGGCAGCAAGGAGGATCCCCAGTTCGAGCCCAATGATCCCGTGCCTGTCTACGACACCTCGGGGGCCTATGGGGACGAGCGTGCCGAGATAGACGTGCGCCTCGGCCTGCCGCGCCTGCGTGAAAACTGGGTGCTGGAGCGTGGCGACACCGAAGCCCTGGATGATCTCAGCTCCGCCTTCACCCAGGAGCGCCTGGCGGACGAGGGGCTGGATCATCTGCGTTTCGATAACTTGCCCAAGCCGCTGCGCGCCAGGACGGGTCGCCGGGTGACCCAGCTGCACTACGCCCGTCAGGGGATGGTCACTCCGGAGATGGAGTTCATCGCCATTCGCGAGAACATGGGTCGCGAGCGGGTGCGCTCCGAGCTGCTGCTGCGCCAGCATCCGGGTCAGGGCTTCGGCGCCCGCCTGCCCGAGAACATCACCCCCGAATTCGTGCGCGACGAGGTGGCCGCCGGCCGCGCCATCATCCCGAGCAACATCAACCACCCGGAAGCCGAGCCCATGATCATCGGCCGCAACTTCCTGGTGAAGATCAACGCCAACATAGGCAACTCGGCGGTCACCTCCAGCATCGAGGAGGAGGTGGAGAAGCTGGTGTGGTCCACCCGCTGGGGCGCCGACACCGTCATGGATCTCTCCACCGGCCGCTACATCCACGAGACCCGCGAGTGGATCCTGCGCAACAGCCCTGTGCCCATCGGCACAGTGCCCATCTACCAGGCGCTGGAGAAGACCAACGGCATCGCCGAGGATCTCACCTGGGAGCTGTTCCGCGACACCCTGCTGGAGCAGGCCGAGCAGGGGGTGGACTACTTCACCATCCACGCCGGCGTGCTGCTGCGCTACGTGCCCATGACCGCCAAGCGCCTCACCGGCATCGTCTCCCGTGGCGGCAGCATCATGGCCAAGTGGTGCCTCTCCCACCACAAGGAGAACTTCCTCTATCAGCATTTCCGCGAGATCTGCGAGATCTGCGCCGCCTATGACGTGGCCCTGTCGCTGGGCGACGGCCTGCGTCCGGGCTCCGTCTATGACGCCAACGACGAGGCCCAGTTCGCCGAGTTGCACACCCTGGGTGAGCTCACCAAAATCGCCTGGGAGTACGACGTCCAGGTGATGATAGAGGGGCCGGGCCACGTCCCCATGCACATGATAGAGCGCAACATGACGGAGCAGCTGGAGCACTGCCACGAGGCGCCCTTCTACACCCTGGGCCCGCTCACCACAGACATAGCCCCCGGCTACGATCACTTCACCTCCGGCATAGGCGCCGCCATGATCGGCTGGTACGGCTGCGCCATGCTCTGCTACGTCACCCCCAAGGAGCACCTGGGGCTGCCGAACAAGGAGGACGTCAAGCAGGGCCTCATCACCTACAAGATCGCCGCCCACGCCGCCGATCTCGCCAAGGGGCACCCGGGCGCCCAGATCCGCGACAACGCCATGTCCAAGGCGCGCTTCGAGTTCCGCTGGGAGGATCAGTTCAACCTGGCGCTGGATCCCGAGACCGCCCGTGCCTACCACGACGAGACCCTGCCCCAGGAGTCCGGCAAGGTGGCCCACTTCTGCTCCATGTGCGGCCCCAAGTTCTGCTCCATGAAGATCACCCAGGACGTGCGCGACTACGCCGCCAAGCTGGAAGCGGTCGAGGTGAAACTGGTGGGCATGGATGGCCAGCAGGAGCGGGTGGTGGCCGAGGTGGAGAGCGGCATGCACCGTATGGCAGAGACCTTCAAGGAGAAGGGGGGCGAGCTCTATCATCAGGCGGCGGCCCTCAAAGAGGAGCGGGAAGAAGCATGAGCAGCAAGCCCATCGTCTGGACCATAGCCGGTTCCGACTCGGGGGGCGGTGCCGGCATCCAGGCCGATCTGCACAGCCTGCACGCCCTCGGGGTGCACGGCTGCTCCGTCATCTCCGCCATCACCGCCCAGAATTCGGTGGCGGTGAAGATGGTGGATCCTGTGCTGATGCAGACCTTCTGCGCCCAGATCGACGCCCTCGGCGTCGATCTGCCCCCGGCCGCCATCAAGATCGGTCTGCTGCCGACCCGGCTCCATGTGGAGGTGCTGGCCCGGCGGCTCGATACGATAAGCGCCCCTTTCGTGGTCTATGACCCCGTGGCCATCGCCAGCACAGGCACCCCCATGGCGGAGCCCAACATGCTGGCGGCGGTGCGCGAGCACCTGCTGCCGCGCCTCTCCTTGATTACCCCCAACGGCCCCGAGCTGGAAGCCCTGACCGGCATTCCGGCGACCAACCCTGCGCTGGTAAGGGCGGGCGCGGCCAGGCTGCGGGAGCTCGGCGCCCGCGCCGTGCTGGTCAAGGGCGGTCACCTTGAGTGGAGCGGGGATCTCTGCCTCGACTACTACCAGGACGAGCACCGCGAGTTCTGGCTGGCGGCGCCGCGGCTCGATACCCGCCACGGCCACGGCACCGGCTGTTGTTACGCCAGCGCCATCGCGGCCGTGGTGGCGCTGGATTATCCGGTGGAGGATGCAATCACCTTGGCGCGCGCCTATCTGCAGCAAGGGCTGGCAGGGGCGCAGGGGGTGGGAGCGGGCCCAGGCCCCATCGCCCATCTCGGCTGGCCCGTGGATCTCGCCCACTTCCCCCGGGCCGTGCTGGCAGGATCAAGGCTGGATCGTCGCTTCGGTCTTTATGAGGTGAGTTCCGCCCGTCTGCCCCAGGGGCCCTTTGCCCCGACCGAACACTGTCTCGGCCTATACCCGGTGGTGGATTCGGTGCCGTGGCTGGAGCGGCTGCTGGAAGCCGGGGTCAGGACACTGCAACTGCGCATCAAGGCGCTGCCCGCCGCCCAGGTGGCGCTGGCGATCGCCGAGGCGGTGGCCCTGGGGCGCCGCTTCGGGGCCCGGCTCTTTATCAACGACTACTGGCAGCAGGCCATCGCCGCGGGTGCTTACGGCGTGCATCTGGGTCAGGAGGACATGGAAACGGCGGATCTCGCCGCCATTCAGGCCGCCGGCCTGCGCCTTGGCATCTCCACCCACGGCTACTTCGAGCTGATGCGTGCCCGCGAACTCGCTCCGTCCTATATCGCGCTCGGCCATATCTTCCCCACCAACACCAAGCAGATGCCGTCCCGCCCCCAGGGGCTGGTGCGGCTGCACCACTACCGCGCCCTGATGGTGCAGTGGCCCACGGTCGCCATCGGCGGTATCGGCGAGGATCGCGTGGCGGCGGTCAAGGAGAGCGGGGTCGGCAGTATCGCCCTGGTCTCCGCCATCACAGGGAGCGACGACTGGCGGGGGGCCACCGCTCGCCTGCTGGCCGCCGTGGGGGCCGGGGATGAGCCACTCTCTGCCACCGTTATGCGGGAGGTGGAACATGCTCTCTGACAAGGCGTCGCTGAGCGACGAAGAGTACCTGAGATACGGCAGGCAGCTGATGCTGGCCGAGATAGGGGAAGAGGGGCAGGTGAGGCTGAAAGCCAAGTCGGTGCTGATCGTCGGTCTAGGGGGGCTCGGCTCGCCGCTCGCCCTCTATCTGGCCGGGGCCGGGGTCGGCACGCTCTGGCTCGCCGATGGCGACACCCTGGATTCCAGCAACCTGCCGCGCCAGATCCTGTTCGACGGGGAGGGGCTGCGCCGCTCCAAGGCGGAACTGGCCAGGGAGCGGTTGGCGGCCCACAACCCCCATGTGGAGCTGATTGCCATCAACCAGCGCCTCGATGGGGCCAGCCTGCCGGAGTTTGTGGCCGAGGTGGATCTGGTGATCGATTGCTGCGACAACCTCGCCAGCCGCCACGCCATCAACGCCGCCTGCGTCGAGCAGGGCAAGCCCTGGATCTCGGCGGCCGCCGTCGGCTGGCAGGGTCAGCTGATGGCGCGCAGCGCCCCTGAGCATGCCTGCTACGCCTGCCTCTACCCGGTGGATACCGACGTAAGGGAGAGCTGCCAGAGCAGCGGCGTCACCGGCCCCCTGGTGGGGGTGATGGGCTCCCTGCAGGCGCTGGAAGCGCTCAAGCTGCTGCTCGGGCGCCCCAGCCCGGTGGCGGGCACCCTGCGCCGCTTCGATGCCCTGACCCATGAGTGGCAGTGCCTGCGCCTGCCCGCCGACCCCGACTGCCCGGTCTGCGGCAGCACCAACCCGGCCCTGAAGGATTAACCATGAAGATCCGATTGAACGATATCGAGCTGACGCTGCCCACCGGCCAGCGCCTGACTGAGCTGCTGGCGGTGCAGGAGATTGCCCCTCAGGGGGTGGCGGTGGCCCTCAACGGCGCCGTGCTGCCCCGCAGCCGCTGGCCCGAGACCCGCCTCAATGACGGGGACGAGATCCACCTTTTCACCGCCATCGCCGGAGGCTGAGATGCTGACCATAGCGAACCATACCTTCTCCTCGCGCCTGTTCACCGGCACCGGCAAGTTTGCCCGCCCGGACCTGATGGCCGCCGCCATAGCGGCGAGCGGCTCCCAACTGGTGACCATGGCCATCAAGCGCCTCGAGCCCGGCAAGGCCCACGACGATATCCTCACGCCCCTTCGGCAACTGGGGGTCAAGCTGCTGCCCAACACCTCGGGGGCCAAGACCGCCGCCGAAGCGGTGTTTGCCGCCCATCTGGCCCGGGAGGCGCTGGGGACGAACTGGCTCAAGCTCGAGATCCACCCCGATCCCAAATACCTGCTGCCCGACCCCATAGAGACCCTCAAGGCCGCCGAACAGCTGGTGAAAGAGGGCTTCGTGGTGCTGCCCTACTGCGGCGCCGACCCCGTGCTGTGCAAGCGACTCGAAGAGGTGGGCTGCGCCGCCGTGATGCCGCTCGGCGCCCCCATCGGCTCCAATCAGGGGCTGGTGACCCGGGAGTTCCTCTCCATCATCATCGAGCAGGCGCGGGTGCCCGTGGTGGTGGATGCGGGCATAGGTGCGCCTAGCCACGCCGCCGCCGCCTTCGAGCTCGGCGCCGACGCCGTGCTGGTCAACACCGCCATCGCGGTGAGCGGCGACCCGGTCGCCATGGGCCGCGCCTTCGCGCTCGCCTGCGAAGCCGGGCGCAGCGCCTATGAGGCGGGTCTCGGGGCGCGCGGCAGCCAGGCGCAGGCCTCCAGCCCCCTGACCGATTTTCTGGGGGCGCTATGAGTCATGAGGCTGGAACGATGAGTGACGTTGAGCCTTTCGCACCACCCCAAGTGCGCCCGAGTGATAGCCCCCCTCTCCCTCTGGGAGAGGGGGGGAGGGCTGAGGAGCCTTCCTTTATCGACCGCTGGCAGGAGCTTGACTGGGACGACGTGGGCATGCAGATCCGCGCCAGGACGGCCCTGGATGTGGAGCGTGCCCTGAGCGCACCACGCCGCACCCTGGCGGATTTTATGGCGCTCATCTCCCCGGCCGCCGAACCCTTCCTGCCCCGGATGGCGGAGCTGGCTGAGCGCCTGACCCGCCAGCGTTTCGGCAATACGGTGGGCTTCTATGTGCCCCTCTATCTGTCGAACCTCTGCGCCAACGACTGCTCCTACTGCGGCTTCTCCATGAGCAATCGCCTGAAGCGCAAGACCCTGAACAGCGAAGAGATAGAGCGCGAGTGCCTGGCCCTCAAGGCACGGGGATTCGACAGCGTGCTGCTGGTGACCGGCGAGCACGAGACCAAGGTGGGCATGGACTACTTTCGCGAGCATCTGCCGCGGATCCGCCGCCACTTCAGCACCCTGGCGATGGAGGTGCAGCCCCTGTCGCAGGCAGAATACGCCGAGCTCAAGACCCTGGGGCTGGATGCCGTCATGGTCTACCAGGAGACCTACCACGCCCCCGCCTACGCCCGCCATCACCTGCGCGGCAACAAGCAGGATATCGCGTGGCGCCTCGCCACCCCGGACCGGCTGGGGCGCGCCGGCATCGACAAGATTGGCCTGGGGGCGCTGATTGGCCTCTCGCCGGACTGGCGCGCCGACAGCTACTTCGTGGCCGAGCACCTGGCCTGGATGGAGCGCCACCACTGGCAGAGCCGCTATTCCCTCTCCTTCCCGCGGCTGCGTCCCTGCACCGGGGGGCTGGAGCCCGAGGTGGTGATGTCGGACCGCCAGCTGGTGCAACTTATCTGCGCCTGGCGCCTCTTCTCGCCGATCCTGGAGCTGTCCCTCTCCACCCGGGAGTCCCCGGCGTTTCGCAACGGCGCCCTGCGCCTTGGCATCACCCAGATGTCGGCGGAGTCGCGCACCCAGCCGGGGGGCTATGCGGAAGGGGACAAGGAGGAGCTGGAGCAGTTCGCCATCCACGACGACAGAGCCCTGGGGGAGGTGGCCACCGCCGTGCGCCAGGCCGGGTTGCAGCCGGTGTTCAAGGACTGGGAACCGTTTTTGGGCCGATAGGGGCGGCCAGGCCCCCCTTTGGCCTGGCAGCCGCCCGGCATAACGGTTGGGCGCTGTTCGGTCTCGCGCCTTGCTGGCTGCGATGCGTTGGCGCCCTCCCCTGGGAAGGGGAGGGCTGGGGAGGGGTCTTGATGCGGCAATGTCGCGTCGCTGTAGGGTCGATTAGCCGTCAGGCGTAATCGTCCGTTCCGCGTGATGGGGGAATGGCATGGCTTCGCCATGCAGGATGCGAGGCCGTTGGCCTCGACGGGGTTTCGCCCGCCCTTCGGGCTGGGGCGAGTGACTTTGGAAAGACCCAAAGTCACCAAAGGTCTTCTCCCCCGCTTATTCGCCCGACTTACGTCGGGTGCCTTCGGCTCACCCGCTTGTCCGACGGCACGCGCCGACGGGCCATCCATGGCCCGGCGCCGCTCGCTCGACATCCTGTCTCGCGGCCTGGACAAGCGGACTCGCTTCAGCGAATAAGAGGGGGGAACCAAGCAGGATTTTGCCTGTGTAAAAGCATCATGCTTGCCCTGTCAGTAATGGACCGCCCAAATGGATGATGTTCTACTGATACTATTTGAAATAGTATCAAGCAGCATTTCTGCGATACCAATGAACTGCTCTATCAGAAAGGATGTCGGGGTTGCTATCCACTTCAGTTTCTATATTTAGAGTTTTTAAATACCAACAGGATTTATCAATTTCCAAATCAACTTGGTCGCGTTTTTCCACCTTGAGGCCATTATTCGGGGATAATATGAAGATAGCCCCACATTTATATTCACTATAGCTTTTTAAAGCCAATGAAATATCTCTTTGCGCATCATATAGATGGCACTTAGCTAAGTTTTCATCAGCATATGCTGCCGATGCTATTGTACCAAGAGAGTTTTTAGCTCTGTATGGAAGATAAATAGTCTGTGACTGTTGTCCCAGAGGGACTCTTTTTGATGGCGAAGGATCTCGCATTTCAAAATATTCTTCTAACTTAAGATGTTGCTGTAAATATCCATCCATTATATTATAAAGTCTGTCTCTAGAAATCGGTGCGTATGCACGCTCTCTTTTTTTTGTCACTTTTATTGATAAAGGTACAACATTTAAAAATAAAGATGAAACAATATCGTCGGCAGACTCGCCTTGGGCATAGCCATTATTCTTGAATGTTAAGCTTTGGTACTTGTTTGATAAGAAGTCATCCCCTGAATGGATGATTTCTCTTGCCACATCACATGCAAGCTTAAGATGAAAAACCATACTGTGAGAATATAAGCAAGAAATCCTATCAAAATATTCTAGAGTTTGTACAAACACTCCACCTAAATTATCCTTGAAACACACGCAAATATTAAGCCGCTCACCTGTAGCAATGTCTGGTGACCATTGAATCGTGAACCATTCACCCTTGATAATCGGCTGGTGAGAATGCTCATTTAATATAGAATCAAAATTAATCATGCAACCCCCACAAGCACACCAAGTCTTCTGCTTAATCTTTCGTTTGATAAAATAGCCCGTTGTTTCAAAAATGCTAGTAGACTGTCTCTTGCTTGTGGATCCAAAAGCTTATCACACCAATAAATCACTTCAGCCAATACGATATCTAATGCTTCAGCCTGCCCATTAGCACCTCTTATTATATCCATTTTTTGAGGGAGTGTAGGGATGGAACGAAAGACTCGTTCTAATTTATTTTCTGGATTGATAGTTATAGATAAATCCTCAGGAGACCACGCAAGATCCACAGGCATATTGCTATGGTCAATCAGAGTGACTTGGCTATTTGAATCAATGATCAAATTCCCTAAATTTCTATCTTGATTTGCAACCCACTCATCAAATGCGATCGTTTTGTGCAAACTCCCCCAGTCATCAAGAATTTTTCTAAGACTGTCAAACTTAATCATATCGCCAATATTGTAATAACTGGATGGGGATTGCCCAGTAATCTTTGAAGTGACAAATGCAATTGGCGAGATGGTTAAGTCAATCGATTCAATGATCCCATCAGGTAATATCAGTATGCCCGCTTTGGGCGCGACAGGAAGATCGCTTGATTTGGTAAGAAGGTATCCGAGGACTTCATTAAAAACACCAATGCTATCCTCACGAGTAAATATTTTTACATATGATTGTCTCTGTACGCCGTCAGGCCAATCAATAAGGCATAAAAGAGTCAAAGCCATTTGGCCTTCACTGGGTCTGCCTAGCACCGATTTGAAACTTGCCTGGCTGAGTATTTCAATTGAAGATTGCATTCAATTATCCATAACGCCAAAAATGATGGCTGATATTCTAGAGTAAAATGCTAATCGAATACACTGTTCATTTAACCAGCAAGTATTGATGCAAAGCATTCTGGTTAACCCATCATTCTGACAGACGGCGTAGTTGGCGGCTTGGCTTGATGAGTCGCAGAGTGAAGGTCGGCATGACTATGGCAGTTCATCTCAGAAATGTACCTTGTTCCAGAAGTCAGTCTGTGGGGATAAGAGAATAAACATGTGCATCCATAGGCTGGTCATGGAGGAAGATACGATTTCTTGCCCGGCACTCAAAGGTGGCCCCTGCGGCAATGGCGACAGCTTCGCTGGCGGTGTTGCCAACCCCCATCACGATCTCCAGCCGAAATAGACCCAACTGTTGAAAACCAAAGTCACGCAGCAGGGCGACTGCCTGCCGGGCGATGCCTTGGCCTTGCCGGGACTGCCGCACCCAATAGCCGATATTGCCGTAGCGATGATGGGCGGCCAGCTGGTTGATGCCAGCGCCACCCAGTAGCTGTCCGGTGGCGACGCAGAAGAGGCCCATGTCAAAAGCTCGTCCCGCCCCGCGGTCCTGATCGCAGTTGGCAAACCAGGCCAGCGCCTGCTCCCGGTTGAACGAGGGAGTGCACCAGCTCATCCATTTGCCGACCGTCTCGATGGATTCGTGGGCCGCGCGGACAAACTCGTCGGCATCGCCCGCTTCGAACGGGCGAATAACGAGATTGGCGTTGGCAAGGCGCTGGAATGGCATCACTTATCCTGCTTTTTCAGGAAGTAACTGATATGCCCCGGCGGCAAATCGGGCAGCTGGCCAAAGACTTCGTAACCCTGCTTCTGGTAGAAGGGGAGGGCCTGGAAGCTGGTGGTTTCCAGATGGTAGTTGGTGATGCCCTTGCTCTGCGCGTACTGCTCCATGGCGCCGAGCAGGCGGCTGCCCCAGCCATCCTTGCGGATGCTTTCGTCGATCCAGAGCCAGTCGACGTGCAGCCAGCCCCACTTGATGTCGGCGATGATGCCGCCGTGGACCTTGCCCTGTTCATCCTTGATAAAGCTGGCGATCCGCTCGCGCAGGTGGGTGCCGGCGTGATCCAGGTTGTAGCCTGAGAGGCCAACTCGCAGCGCTTCGATCTCATCGTCCTGAGGGGGTTGGGGTGTGGTCAATTGCATAGTGCTTCCTGCTTGATGGTGGTTGTCTCTATCGGGTTGCCGCTTCCAGCTCGGCTATCTGCCCGCGGCTGTTCAGTGCCACCTGTGCGGGCTGACCTGTTTCACCAGGCAGACAAGAAGGGGGATATCCCAACATGGCTGTCCTGGGTATGGATGTGAATGAATGGTCAGGTCTTTTCGGCGGCCATTCGCTTAAGCCCCATACCAACACTGGCAGGCGCCGTGAGCGAGAAACCGAATTGCTGATAGAGTCGATGAGCCTCCCCATCTGCCAACAAGCTGACATAGCCTGACTCCGGTACCTCGCGGGCGATATAGTCGGCGATCTCCGTCATGATCTTTTTGCCTACCCCTTGACCCTGATATTCAGGCAGCACCGCAATATCAACCACTTGATAAAATGTCCCGCCATCTCCGATGATGCGACCCATGCCGATGGCGGTCTGGCCACAAAACACCTGGACGGCAAACAGCGTATTGGGCAGACCACGCTCTGCGGCCTCAAGAGTCTTCGAGCTAAGTCCGGCTGCGGTTCGAAGATAGCGATAGGTTTCGACGGGCGGTGTTGAGTGGACGACAGTGAAAGCGGGTGTGGTCATGTTGATAACTCCAGTGGGACCTGATGGTTTTAAATTCCCATGTAACGCACTGATCTGGTGATGGATGCGTGCTCTCCAGGGCTGTATGGGGAGGCATCTCCTCGATGCCTCCAGGTGGGTAGCTATAACCCCACCCTCTCCAACTCGCCAATGTCCCCGCCGCTGATCAAGTTCAAATTCCGGCTGATCCGCTCCACCGGCCAGTCCCACCAGGCGAGGGCGTTGAGACGGGCTATGGTGTCGTCGTCGAAGCGGTAGCGGATCAGCTTGGCGGGGTTACCGCCGACCACGGCGTAGTCGGGCACGTCGGTGGTGACCACGGAGCGGGCGGCGATGATGGCACCGTTGCCGACCCTGACGCCCGGCATGATCAGGGCCTCATAGCCAATCCAGACGTCGTTGCCGATAAGGGTATCTCCCTTGTAGGGGAGGGTGCCCGGTGCGGGGGCGGCGCTCTCCCAGCCGTTGCCGAAGATGAAGAAGGGGTAGGTGGAGAAACCGGAGGTCTGGTGGTTGGCGCCGTTCATGATGAACTTGACCCCGCGAGCGATGGCGCAGAACTTGCCGATGATCAGCTTGTCGCCGATGAAGGGGAAGTGATAGAGGACGTTGCGCTCAAAGCCTGCGGAATCCTCCGGGTCGTCGTAGTAGCTGTAGTCGCCCACCTCGATATTGGGCCCCTTGATGGTGTTCTTGATAAAGCACACCTGGGGGAAGCCCTCCATGGGGTGGGGATTGGCGGGATCGGGTCCGTGCATGGGGTGCTCCTCTGGGATCTGGGCTCAGGCTACCCTAACGGAACCGGACGGCCCCTTGCCACCTTTTTGTACGGCCCGGTTCGCCAGCCTTTGTCGCCCCCGTCCCATATGCGCATCGACCCGGGGCCGGTTTGTCTCTAGCATGGAGGGGAGGCGGAGCCGGGCTCCGTCAAAATGGATGATTGACGAAGTGCGCCTTGCGCACTTCCGGTGGAGAGAAAAGATGAAGCTGCGTTCCTTGTTGATGGTGGGTGCCCTCTTGCTGGGCGGCTGTGCGGTCAATCCCTATGGGGGGACGCCTGCGCCGGTCGGCGAGCCGGACAAGCCGGTGAGCCAGCCAGAGCAACCTGTGGTCGAGCCTGACAAGGCAGAGCCGGTGCCTGCGCCCGCACCCGTGGCCCCGACCGGCTTGGCGCTCGCCATGGCGGATGCCTTTCTGAAGGCCCCCGAGGTGCAGGCGCTGAGCCAGGATGGCAGCCCTGTGCTGCTGCTGATGGCGCCCCAGAACGGCACAGGGGAGCCCTTCAGTACCCAGCCCATGGCGGTGGCCATGAGCCAGCGCATTCAGGCAAACAGCGGCTTTCGCTTCGCGGATCCCGGCCAGGTGGCGGCCATCACGGGTCAGCTCGAGTACCAGCAGGGGGGCATGAATCCCGCCTCCCTGGTGCGTCTGGGTCGCCAGACCGGGGCCGGTTACATGCTCTACGGGGATCTTCTCTCCGAGGGGAGCCGCTACCGCCTCGCCATGAGCCTGATGGATCTCAAGAGCGGCGAGCTGCTCTGGAGCGGGAGCCGCTCCGCCAGCCGCTGATCCCCTCATCCCGGCCACCGAAAACGCCATCGAGCCCCTCTCGATGGCGTTTTCGTTTCAAGGCGCCAGCGCGCTCGCCGCGAGCGCCTGTCATGGGCCGAGTGGTGCCATATACCCCTCTGCGGGTACCGATGGCGGGTCCGGGGGAATAGCCGTTCACTACCACACCTGCGGCGCAGCCACGGCATTCTGGCCGTATGCGATACTGAGCGGAGCGTCTATAACAGACAGCTCAGGGCCCTCCCCGCAGATAAAAGGAGCACAGATGGCTCTCTCAGTGGCACAACTCTATGAAGTGATGACCCAGTTGCCCGACCCCGTCTTCATCCTCAGTGAAGATGGTCATTACATCGAGTACATAGGCGGGGTGGAGCAGCAGTCATATCAGGATGGCAACCCCCTGATCGGCAAGCGGTTGTTCGACGTGCTGCCGGCAGACAAGGCGTTCTGGGTGATGGAGCAGGTGGCCCGTGCCCTGGCCGGCGGCCAGGTGCAGGTGGTGGAGTACGATCTCTCTCCCGCCGAGGTGGAGGGCATAGATGCCGAGGCGGGGCCCCAGGGGATGCAGCGCTTCGAGGGCAAGATAGCGCCGCTGCCCTCCCTCTACGACGGCAAGCGGGCCGTGGCCTGGATGACCCGCAACATCACCCGCCAGCACGAGCTGCAACTGCGGCTCAAGCGGCTCGGGGAGACGGATCAGCTGACCGGCCTCTACAATCGCCACTTCTTCTTCGATCAATACCACCAGAGGGTGCAGGGCCAGCCGCTCACCGGCCTCATCATGCTGGATCTCGATCACTTCAAGCAGATCAACGATCGCTACGGTCACCAGGCCGGGGACAGGGTGCTGTGCCGGGTCTGCGAGTGCGTGTCCGCCCAGCTGCGGGGGGAGGATCTGTTCGTGCGCAGCGGCGGCGAGGAGTTTCTGATCCTGCTGCCGCAGATAGACGAGGGGATATTGCTGAAGGTGGCGGAGCGGATCCGCGCCGCTGTGGCGGCCATGGCGCCGGATCCGGCCCCCGTCACCGTGAGTCTGGGCACCACGCTGATCCGGCCGGGGGAGGAGCTCAGTGCCGTGCTGGCCCGGGCGGACGAGTGGCTCTATCGGGCCAAGCGGGGCGGGCGCAACCAGGTGGCCCACGACGGGGATCCCTGAAAAGCACCCGGGCTTGCAACGAAGGAGGGCGACCCTGTGTCGCCCTCCTTCGTTTGTCTGCATCTGCGTTCGTCTCAGCCAAACAGCGTCGAGATGTTCTGGCCCGCCATCAGCAGGCCTATGGCCAGCACGCTGAACCAGACCAGGGTGGCGCTCACCAGGGCGTAGCCGAGGGCGACGAAGAGACCGTCCCGCTGCAACATGCCGATGGCCAGCAGCAGTATGGCCCAGGCGGGCATGGCGTTGGTGAAAGGAATTGCGCCAAGGGGCAGCATCAACAGCATGGCCGCCAGCATGATCAGCAGGCCGTTGCAGCGGTTGATGGCGTAACTGCCGGTCAGGATCAGCAGGCGCGGCCGGATGAGGCGGTCGATGCGGGCCAGCAGATCCGCCCCCTTGTGCATGGCCGGTTTGATGTGCTCGGCGGCGAAGCGCCGCTCCATCAGGACGGCGGGCAGCCAGGGCACCCGGTTGAGGGTGATGCCGACGCCGATGAAGAGGATCAGGAGCCCAAACGGCGTGCTGACGCCGGGGATGGAGACCGGCAGCAGGAAGGGAACGGTGAGCAGCACGCAAAACAGCAGCATGCCCTGCTCCCCCACCAGAGCCAGCATCTGGCGCAGGCTGATGTGGCTCTCCTCGATGGCGTGGGCGGTGGCCCGCAGGGTATCGGAGAGCGTGCTTTGTGGGTCATTGAGTTGCGCGGCAACCATTCCTGAGATCCTCGTCCTGTTAACGCCACCTCTGTGGCGCCGACAGCTTACGTGGCAGAGGTTAATCCCAGATGAATAATGTGAGCCGGCGCAAGCTTTGATGAAAAGAGAGGGCGGGGAACGGGGGCGGGCCGCCAAAACGGGACGATACAGCCCCCGTCAAGGGTCGGATGGAACAGGCTCTGATATGCTTTTGACGCAATCCATGCAACCGGGAGAAGAGCGTGACGCGAGCGATGATGATGCTGCTGGGACTGTGCTTGCCGCTGACGGGCTGGGCGGCCGAGCCCGCCGCCTCGGGCTGGCAGCTGACCCCTTTCCTGGGTTACAGCTCGTCCATCGACTTCGAGGCCATGGATGAACCCGCTCCCACGCCGCACTCGACCGGCATCGACTCACTGCAAGGGGAGAGCTCGGGCAACTGGGGCCTCTTCATCAGCCGGGAGGTGGATGATCCCGGCATGGTGGAGCTGCTCTACAGCCATCAGTCCACCCCCATCTCCCCGGATCAGCCGGACAGGCTGACGGTGGATACCCTGCACTTCGCCGGGGCACTGACCCTCTCGGACAACCTGATGGCACCCTATCTCGGCGCCGGGATCGGGGTGACCCGCTTCGATGCCTATGACAGCGAGACGGCCCCCTCCATGTCCCTGGCGCTCGGGGTGCAGCCGCGCCTGGGGCAACATCTGGCGCTGCGGGCCGAGGTGCGCGGCTACGGCTCCCTGCTCAATGACGACAGCGCGTTTCTCTGCAACCCCGAGGTGTGCGCCTTCCGGGTGCGGGGGGATCTGCTCACCCAGTGGCAGGCCAATATCGGCTTGACCCTGAGGTTCTGAGCCCGCTCTTTGGGCCGGTTGATGGGATGCCGAAGGTGAGACGGCTCTGGGACTCGTTGACGCCAAATCCCCTGTCGTGCACCGCGTTGGCACCCATGGTGAGCCCCCGCTGCTCGTATGGCTTGGCTCATGCAGGCTCGCTGGCTGCAGAGGCCTGCGCGAGCGGCCTCAGCGAGCCCGCAGCAGCCAGCCGCTGATCCGGTTTGTCGCCAGCAGTCGGCAGGCGAGCAGAGAGAGCACCAGCAGCACCGGCACCTTCGCCAGCTCCCACCACAGCAGCTTGCCCTGGGGGCCGAACACCATCAGCCAGACCACCAGCATCATGTGCAGGCAGTAGAGACCCAGCACTTTGGGGGCCTGGCGTTCCAGCCAGCTGCCCTTGCCCCAGTTTGGATTGGCCAGCAGCAGGCCGAACAGGCCGAGCGCCCAGGGCAGGGAGCCCAGCAGAAAGTCGTGACGGTTGAGAGGCACGGCGGCGAAACGCAGCAGGCCTGCGGCCTCCAGGGCATAGAGACCCATCCCCGCCACCATCAGCAGGGCGCTGCGCCTGGCATCGGGTTGCCAGCCACGCAGGCGCAGCTCGGCGCCAAGGGCCACGAACAGCAGCGAGAAGAAGGGGCCGTTGCGGGTCAGCAGGGCCCACTCCCCCCCTAGCAGCGGACCATAGGAGCCGCCGATCAGGGCCAGGCCGTAGAGCAGGGCGCCCGCCACCAGAGCCAGTCGGGGCAGCCTGACCCGCCAGCAGAGAGCCAGCAGCAGGATGGCCAGCATCAGGGCGGGCAGGAACCAGAGGTGGATCATGCCACCCACCCACCAGGCGTTGAGAGGATCCCCCAGCTGCATCTGCCACTGGCCCGCCATGCTGGTCAGATAGCCTTCCGTCATGGCCGCGACCGGGTTGAAGGGCACCAGCAGATAGAGCAGGCTCCAGGCCAGCCAGAGCCCCAGCAGGGGGCGGCAGTAGCGCAGCGCCACCGCCATCGGCTTGCCTGCGGCGAGGGCGGGTTGCAGGAAGTAGCCGGCGCAGAGGAAGAAGAGCGGCACCGCGAAGCGGCACAGCTGGTTGATGACGGCCCCGAGCCAGAGGTAGGGGGTGCCGTCCCAGAGGGTGGGATCGAACGGATTGCTGAAGGGGGAGAGGTGAATGGTCATCACGGCCAGGATGGCCAGGACTCGCCCGCACTCGATGCTGGAAATGCGCATGATGGTTTCCGACGGCTGAAACCCGGCACCCTAGCAGCCGGGCACATGCCTCTTCCAGCCGGGGGGTCGTCAACTGTGACCCCCATCGGTGGCCGGTTACCCTTTGTTACCCGGGGGATGGGCAGGGTTACCCCGGGTGGGAGGCGGATCCCGTTTTGGTGTCGGTAAAAGCCCTAGAGCAGGGCGACCAGCACTGTCGCGACGACGCCCGTCAGCAGCAGGGCGATGCCACGGCCGGCCGGGCCGTGCAGCTTGTTCCACATCAGCAAACTGGTGAGGGCCAGCAGCAGCATGGAGAGGGCCGCGAGATCGCCGACCAGTTGCCAGGAGAGGCCAGTGCCCATGCCGCGATGAAGCCGGTTGAGGCTGGCGGCGACGTTGGCCCGCTGCAGCTCGATCTGCACCAGCAGGGTACCCTCCACATAACTGGCGGCCAGGCTCTGGCGGAGGGTGACGCCGCGCAGCTCCCAGCGAGCCGGCAGGGTGAGGGGGCCTGTGGGGGTGGGCAGGGTCCGGGCCGGGGTGATGCTGATCCGCCCCTCCTCCAAGCCCTCGGGGTAACGCTGTTGCAGCAGGGCTTTCAGTGCGTCAGGGCTCGCCAGCGGCGTGGCCAGCGTTATCTCCTCGCTCGACTTTTCGGTGTGGGGGCCGGGCAGGGGCAGCACGGCCCTGTGCTGGAGCCAGAGGCCGGTCAGGCCGTAGAGCAGCATCAGGGTGAGGGTGGCAAAGCCCGCCCAGGCGTGGATGCGGCGCACCCACTTGTTGTTGTGAAGGGGGAGTCTCTTGGGTTTCATCATGGTGGCGCGTCATAAAAAAACTGGCCAGCAGAGGCTGGCCAGTTTGGCTGTGGGCAGGAGGATCAGAAGCGGTAGGCGGCGGTGAGATTCAGCTGACGGGGGCTGCCCGGCATGATCTGGGCCGCGCTGGTGGCGCTGACAAAGTAGTCGTGGTCGGTCAGGTTCTCCACGCTGAGCTGGGCATCCCAGTGCTGCCAGCGGTAACCGGCGCGGGCGTCATAGCGGGCGTAGCCCGGCAGCACTGTGGTGTTGGCGTTGTCGGCGAAGCGATCCCCCACCGCCGTCACCCCGGTTTCCCCATACCAGCCCTGCTTGCCGCTCTGGTAGCCGGCGAACAGCTGGCCGTTCTCGCGGGAGACGTTCATCGGCCGCTTGCCCTGCAGATCCGCATCCGCCTTGACCTGCTCCGCATCCTGGATGGCGATGCCGCCGTGCAGGTAGAAGGCGTCGGTGAGCTGGGCGCGGGCGCTCAGCTCTATGCCGTCGGTGCGCTGCAGGCCGGTGAGGAGCACCTTGGTGGGATCCAGCGGATCCTTGCTGCGCTTGTTGTACATCTCCAGCCGGTAGAGGGAGAGGGTGGTGGCCAGGCGGCCGTCCAGCCAGTCGCTCTTCACGCCCCCCTCGTAGAGCCGGGTGTGCTGGGGATCCAGGTTGTTGTTCTTGTCCCCCGGGGTGATGCCGATCAGCTCACCGCCGACCGGGGTGAAGGTCTTGCTGTAGGAGGTGTAGAAGGCGTGCTCCTCGATGGGGTTCCACACCAGGCCCAGACGCGGGCTCAGGCTGGTGACCGAGAGGGTCTCCTCCTTGTCGAGGTCGTTGCGGCGGCTGGTGACGGTGAACGCGTCCCGACGCAGGCCGCCGAGCAGGTGCCAGTCCCCTAGGCTGAGCTGATCCTGCACATAGAGGCCGTAGCCGCGCACCCTGTGCCTGGCGTCGCTGGAGAGCTTCATGGCACCGTTGTAGCTGGGCAGTGAACCCGGATCGTACAGGTTGCCCGGGGGGATAGCGGTAGCGTTCTGATAGAGCTTGGGGGTGCGCTCCTGCCAGCTCTGCTCCAGGCCCACCAGCAGGCGATGCTCGACGGGACCGGTCTGCAGCTGGCCTTCCGCTTCCGTGTTGCTGGTCAGGTTGCTGGCCTTGAGATCCTGCTGCCAGCGGGCGCGGGTCACCTGGTCGCCCTTGACGCTGGTGACATAGGTGTTGTCGAACTGGCTGTCGAGGCTGGTGTAGCCGAGCTGCTGGCGCAGTTGCCACTGCTCGTTCAGATCCCAGGTGAGCTGGGAGCGGGTGGACTGGGCCACGTCATCGATGAAGTCGCGGCTGGTGTCGCTGTAGACGCTCTCGATGGGCACGTCGGCCGGGCGACCGTTGACGCCGGGGATGCCGCGATCCGGGGTGCGATCGCTGCCGTTGCGCTCGTACTGCACCAGCCAGTTCAGCTTGTCGGTGATCTCCCAGTTGGCGGACGGGGCCAGCAGGGTGCGCTTGCTGGTCACGCCGTCGCGAAAACTCTCCTTGTCCTCCTGGGCCAGGTTGAGGCGCAGCTGCACCTGCTCGCCTGCCTCGGCATTGAGATCCGCGGCGAGGCGCAGGCTGTCGAAGCTGCCGACCCGGGCGGTGACGCTGGAGGCCTGGCCCCGTTGCGGCTTCTTGCTGACCCGGTTGACTATGCCCCCGGTGCTGCCACGGCCGTAGAGCACGGCGGCCGGCCCCTTGAGCACCTCGACCCGCTCTATGTTGCCGAGATCCCGGGTGTACTGCATGTCGTCCCGCAGACCGTCGAGGTAGAAGTCGTTGCTGGCGTTGAAGCCGCGGATGTTGACGCCGTCGAAGCGGGTGTCGCCGCTGGCGTTGACCCCGGGGATGCCGCTCAGGGCCTCGCTCAGGGTCGGTTGGCCGTAGGCGGTCAGCTCGCTGGCGGAGACGCTCTCTATGGTCTGGGGCACCAGCTTGGCCGGGGTGCTGGTGCGGGTGGCGGTGGCCACCTCTTCGTGCTGGCTGCGTTTGCCGACCACGGTGAGGGTCTCGTCTTCGGCCTGGGCGCTGGCGCAAAGGGACAGCAAGGCGACGCCCAGCAGGGCGCGCGGGGGGTTGGGGTTATGCATCTGCGTGTGACTCTTCTAATCGACCTGTTGGCCTGAACTTATTGATTTATTAGTAATTATTAAAATGCTCCCGATGCGGGAGGGCGCTAATGATATTTATTTTCATTTGACTGGCAAGGCAAAGATGCAAAAAGCCCACACCTACGACCAGTTTTGCGGTCAGTTGAGGCTCATTGCCCTGATGCAACGGATCGGATGAGTCTTGGTTGTGGCAAAGGGCTGGTTTACCATCCGGGTTCGGTGGCGCCGATGCCGCCCCAGGGAAACAGGAAACGGAACATGGAAGAGATCATCAGGGCAGACCTTCATAACCGGCAGCACGGCGAGGCGCTGGTCTATCTGCTCAACGAATACGCGAAAGACGAGATGGGCGGGGGCAGCCCCCTCGCCGATGAGGTGAAGGCCAATCTGGCGCAGGCCCTGGCGGCGAGAAGTGGTGCCCATGTGTTGCTGGCCTGGGTCGATGGGCAGCCGGCCGGGGTGGCTACCTGCTTCGAGGGCTTCTCGACCTTCGCCTGCCGGCCCCTGTTCAACCTCCACGACCTTGCGGTGCACCCGGGTCATCGCGGGCGCGGCCTCGGCAAACGGCTGCTGGCACAGGTGGAGCAGCTCGCCCGGGAGCTCGACTGCTGCAAGCTGACCCTGGAGGTGCTGGAGGGCAACCGGGTGGCCCAGGCCGCCTACCTGGCCAGCGGTTTCGAGGGTTATGAGCTGAACCCGCAAGTGGGCCGGGCCCTGTTCTGGCAGAAGAAACTCTAGCCTCTGTGGCTCAGCCCCCCAGCGGGAGGGAAGAATGAAAAACGGCGCGCAGAGGGATCTGCGCGCCGTTTTGTCTGGGGCCGGAGTTAGAAGTCGTAACGGGCCGCCAGCTGGAAGTCATCCTTGGTGTTCAGCTTGCCGCTGTCATTGCTGTCCAGGTTGTTGATGCGGTACTCGCCGATGACCCTCAGGTTCTTGTTGAACTTGTACTGGGCACCCAGGGTGTAGTAGTCGATGGAGTCGTAGTCGGACTTGCCGCTCTGCTCCACCTTCTGCTTGTTCCACAGGGCCATCAGGCCGAAGCCGCTCTCGAAGTTGTAACCCAGGGCCCCTTCCCAGCCGGTGTGATCCTTGCCGGTGGCCAGGAAGTCGCTGCCGTCGGCATAGCTCAGGGCGGCATAGACGGCCTTGTTGTCGTACTTGGCGGAGAGCAGCCACAGCTTGGCATCCTCTTCCCCGCTCTTGTCGCGGATACCCACGTTGTAGGCGGTACCCAGGGCCAGGTTGAACGGGAAGGTGTAGGCCAGGGCGGCGCCGTAGGCGGCATCGCTGTCCTTGCTGGTGGTCTCTTCGGTGTCACCGCCGTCGAACTTGTAGCTGGTATCGACCTGGAAGCCGTTGAACAGGCCGGAGTATTTCAGCACAGAGCCGGCACGGTTGGTGGCGAAGGTGTCGGTCTTGGCGCCCAGGGCGTCGTTGCCGTAGCCGTCGGAGAGGGAGACGTCGGTCCAGTCGGCCAGCAGGCCGGGGGCGCCCTTCTGGCGGCCGAAGGTGACATTGCCCCAGTCGGCGCCCACCCCGGCGAAGGCCAGGCGGGTGCGCATGTTGTCGGAGTTCTCGCTGACGGTCTTCTCGCTGTCATTGACGTAGATCTGCAATTCGTACTGGGCCAGGGCCTTGAGACCCGGGTTGATCTCGCTCTCTACCTTGGCGCCCAGGCGGACGAACTGGTTGGCACCCTGCTTGTCGCTGTATTCGTTCTTGATGTCGCCATTGGCATCCAGCTCCTTCTTCTCGCCGAAGAACTGGCCGGCGTAGATGCGGCCATAGAGATCGAGCAGAGTGGAGTCATTTTTATAGACTTCGACGGCTTGAGCCTGGAAGGCGGCGGTGAGAGCCAATGCTACTACTGTCAGCTTTTTCATCATGATCCCTTGTGTTGCAAGCTTCTGTTTTAAAAGACGGGGCCATGCTAGAAGTGACAGATGACAGCGGGGTGACCGGGGTGTGAACAAGCCGTGGCGGTTTCATGTCAGCGGGATGAAAACCGGGATTTATGTGGCTGGTCGCCACTTTTGCGCGCAAAGGTTTGCCCTTGTGGTAGAATGCCGCCCGTTTTCGAGCTCCTAAGGTTGGATATGCGATGAGACGTGAACTGGCAATCGAATTTTCCCGAGTGACGGAAGCGGCTGCACTGGCTGGCTACAAGTGGCTCGGACGTGGTGACAAGAATATCGCCGATGGCGCGGCCGTTGCGGCCATGCGTCACATCCTCAATCAGATCCAGATCGATGGCGAGATTGTGATAGGCGAGGGGGAGATCGACGAAGCCCCCATGCTCTACATCGGCGAGAAGGTGGGCACGGGTCAGGGCGACGCCGTGGACATCGCGGTCGACCCCATAGAGGGCACCCGCATGACCGCCATGGGACAGTCCAATGCCCTGGCCGTGCTGGCCGTGGGCGACAAGGGCTCCTTCCTCAAGGCCCCCGACATGTACATGGAGAAGCTGATCGTGGGTCCGGGTGCCAAGGGCGCCATCGATCTCGATCAGGCCCTGGAGCTGAACCTCAAGGCCGTCGCCAAGGCGCTCGGCAAGCCCCTCTCCCGCCTGACCGTCATCACCCTGGCCAAGCCGCGTCATGACAAGGCGATCAAGGAGATGCAGGGGCTGGGGGTGCGGGTGTTCGCCATCCCCGACGGGGACGTGGCCGCCTCCATCCTCACCTGTCTGCCTGACAGCGAAGTGGACATGCTCTATGGCATCGGCGGCGCTCCGGAAGGGGTGATCTCGGCGGCGGTGATCCGCGCCCTGGACGGCGACATGCAGGCGCGCCTGGTGCCCCGTCACCAGGTCAAGGGGGACAGCCCCGAGGTGCGTGCCCTGGGCGAGCAGGAGATTGCCCGTTGCCAGGAGCTCGGCATCGACGTGAGCAAGGTGCTCAAGCTGGAAGATCTGGCCAAGAATGACAACGTCATCTTCTCGGCCACCGGCATCACCAAGGGTGATCTGCTGGAAGGCATCACCAGCAATGGCGTCATGGCGACCACGGAGACCCTGCTGATCCGCGGCAAGTCACGCACCATCCGCCGCATCAAGTCGATTCACTTCCTGGATCGCAAGGACAGCGTGGTGCGCGACATCATTCTCTGATGAGAGTGGGTTGAACCTGCGGCAAGATGAAAAGCCCGACCGCTGCTGCCGTCGGGCTTTTTGTTGCCCTGCGTCCGGGTCTGGACTATTTAGCGGGACAGGGCGGATAAGGCTAAGGGGAATCGGGGCCCTTTGATAGACTGCTTCGCCATGCACAGGAATGCATCATATGGAATGTCGTCAAGGTTGCGGTGCCTGCTGCACAGCCCCCAGTATCAGCAGTGCCATCCCCGGCATGCCGGAGGGCAAGCCGGCCGGCGTTCCCTGTGTTCAGCTCGACCAGTGGCTGGGCTGCAAGATCTTCGGCCAGCCCGAGCGTCCTGCGGTGTGCAGCAGCTTTCGGCCCATGCAGGACGTGTGCGGCTCACACCGCCAGGAGGCCGTCTGGCTTATCGGCGAGATGGAGCGGCTGACTGCCTGAGGCGAGGTGGTGGCTCGTCCGATGATGTGGCGATGTCCGCAACGACATCACCTTGTCCGATTACGCCGCTGCGCGGCTAATCGAACCTACATGGCCAATCAAGCCTCCACATCCAGCCGTTCTCGTAGGTTCGAATAGCGAAGCGTATTCGAACGATCGCGAAACGTGGAGAAACCCGGAATAGAAAAAGGCCGCAATTGCGGCCTTTTTTTGTCTCCCGTGACGGGGAAGGTCAGACGTCGGCCAGTTGCAGGGCCTGACGATAGTACTCGTTGGCCTTGTTGGTGAGACGGCGCTTGTCCATCACCTGCCCGAGGGCATGGTAGAGGGCGGCATCGGGCCGCTTCGCCACTTCCTGCTCCAGCAGGTGCTGGGCCTCGTCCAGCTGGCCGGCCAGCAGGTAGACTCGCGCCAGTGCCGCCTCGGCGCCCGGCTGATCCTGGATCTTCTTGAGCAGGGTCAGCATGGGCTGATAGTCATCCAGCCTGAGCTTGGGCAGGCGGGCGAACAGCTCGGGGGAGGGATCCTTGCGCAGGGCCTCCAGCCAGAGGTCGGCCGCCTCGCTGTCGGCACCGAGCCGGCGCAGACGATCCCCGTAGCTGGCCAGCAGTGCGGGGTCCTGACGCAGCTTGCGGGGCAGCGCCTGCCACACCGGGCGCAGGGTCTCGAGGGCGCCGCTGGCGGCCTCGAGACGGCCAATCCAGGCCTGGTGCAGCAGCGCCTCTTCCTGCTGGGCGGTCAACTTGCCCACCTTGCGCAGGGCCGGGGCGAGATCGATGAGGGCCGCCCAGTCTTCCCGGGCCAGATAGACCTGGCGCAGCTGATCCAGCACCATGGGATGGCGCGGGTGCAGGGCGTAGACGGACTCGAGCCGACCGAGGGCACTGTCGTACTGGCCCTGCTCTATCTGCAGCTGGGTCTGGATCAGGGTCAATGCCAGCTCGGCCTTGGGGTTCTCCTCCTGCGCCTTTTGCAGGTAGTGATCCCGGCGCACGTCATCGCCTCTGGCCTGGGCCACCTTGGCGGCACTCAGATAGTTGAGCAGCGGGGTGTCGCTGTTGTCGGCCCCCTTGATCAGCAGCTTCTCGGCCTGGTTGTAGTGCCCCTCGGCCATGGCCAGGGTGGCATTCACCGTTTGCAGGTTCGCCTTGCGGCGACGGCGCGAGCCGAACCAGCCCTGGGTCTTGCGGCGCAGGCCGAAGACCCGGCCCAGCACCCACTCGACGATGAGCAGGGCACCGTAGAAGAGCACCGCCAGGATCACGGCGCTGGTGACCGAAGACTCCACCGTGTAGTTGCCGAGCGAGATGAGCACATAGCCCTTGTTGCCGGACGCTTCGGGGCCGAAGATCAGGCCCGCGACCATCACGGCCACCACGACGATCAGACGAATCATGGTCTCCTCCTCAGTTGCCGGCCAGGATGCGTTGCAGGCGCTCGGTCAGCACCTGTTCCAGCATGGCCTGGGTCTTGAACTGATCCGGGTAGTCAAACTGGATCTGCTCGTCTTTGAGCTTGTCGAGCTCGGACTGCATGTACTGGGTCGCGCTGTTGTCGGTATCGAAGTACTGGGTCAGCCAGCGCTGGGCCTTCTCCAGGCTGTCGGTATAGAGCGCCTGCTGCTCGCGATAGACGGCGAGCTGGGCCTGCAACAGCTTGGTCTTGAGGTTCTCCCGCAGGAAGATCTCCTGCTGCGGTGAGAGCAGGGCCTCCACGGCCCCGTCGCGGCGACGTATGGTGATGAAGTTCTCGGTGAACTTGACCCAGTTCTTCTTGAGATTGCTCTCCCACTCGTCCGGATTGGTGCTGACCGCCTGATCCGGCTCGGCCTTGGCTTGTGGCATGCTCACGGTGGAGAGGGGCAGCAGCTCTATCTGGTCCGACAGCGCGGCCAGCTTCAGGGTCAAGCCTTCGCGATCGACCCGCGGCATCCCCTTGAGCTTGGTTATGTCTTCCGCCAGCGCCTTGCGAATGGGCATCAGGCTGGGGTCGTTGAGCGCCTTGATCCGCTCGTCGGCGTTGCCGAGCAATGTGATGGCGGAGACGATGTCGTGTTCCAGCCACAGCTTGCGGCCCGCCATGCGTACCAGGTATTCGGATTCGGCCAGCATCCAGTCGTTGGGGCGCTTGTCGTCGAGATCCAGCACCTTGTGCTGCAGGGCGTCCAGCGCCTCCTGCTGCTGTTGCTGGCTCTTGCCGAGGGCGCTGAACTGTTCGGCATCCTTGCTGTTGTTCTGATCCAGCTTGCCCATGGCCTCGGCCAGCTGCAGCTTGAGGGCGCCGAGTTCGGCCTGCTGGGCGACGGCATTCTGGTGGCCGTGCAGATAGAGGCCGCCGGTCAGCCCCAGAGCCAGCAGGATGGCAACGCCACCGAGGACGACGCCGGCGCCGCCCTTCTTGTTGCCGACGGCCTTGTGCTCGGGCTTGTTGTTGTCGGCCCCGGGGGCCGCAGCACTCGGCTGGACTTCTTGCTGTTCAGTCATTCCATCTTCCTCAGTTCCAGGGCGGCCACCAGAGCCTGGTTGGATGCACCTTGGGCAATCACGATACGGGTAAAACCAGCTCCCTCGGCCATCTCGGCCACCCGGGGACTGGGCACCACCAGCAGGCGGTCATAAAGCCAGGGTCGCTGCGGGCCGGGCACCAGGGCCAGCAACCGCTGCAAGAGTTCACCACTGGTGATGAGCAGGCTGTCGAGGCCGGCTGCCTGCCAGTGGCGGGTCAATGCGTCCCCGTCGAGCTCGGGGTAGTGGCGCTCGTAGGTGGCACAATAGTGCACCAGTGCGCCGCGTGAGGCCAGTGTCCGGGCGATGAGATCCCGCCCGTCGTTGCCGCGCAGGATCAGCACCCGCTTGCCGCTCACCCCTTGCAGGGGCGGCAGGGCCAGCAGGCCTTCACTGCGGGGATCGGTCGGGCAGAGGGACTGGACACCCACCTCGCTGAAGGCATCCGCGCTCGCCTGACCGACCGCAAAGTAGTCAATATGTGGCCAGGTCAGACCAGTTTGCAACAGAAAATGATGAGCAAATTTAACGGCATGGACGCTGACGGCGATGATGATGTCCGTTTGGGGCAGCAGTTCGGGCAGGCGGGGGAGTTCACTGCCCGGCCGGGTTTCCAGCAGCGGGCAGCACAGTGGTGCATGGCCCTGCTGGCGCAGCAACTGCACCAGCAGGGTGGCCTGGGCGGCCGGGCGCACCACCAGCGGGACCATCAGGCGGCGCTCCGGGCACATGACCATGAACCGGTCCGCGCTGCACTCATGCCCGGTAGACCTCGGCCAGAATTGCGTCGGCGCCGGCGGCCAGCAGACGCTGGGCCAGGGCGTGGCCCAGCGCCTCGCCGTCCGCCAGCGGGCCGCGGATCTCGTCCCGGATCACCCGGGTGCCATCCGGGCTGCCCACCAGGCCACGCAGCCAGACCTCGTCCCCCTGCACCAGGGCATAGGCACCGATGGGCACCTGACAACCCCCTTGCAGGGCGCGATTCATGGCGCGCTCGGTCAGCACCCGGATTCGGGTTTCGGCGTGTTCCAGCGGCGCCAGCAGGGCGTGCAGCTCAACATCGTCCTGGCGGCATTCGATGCCGACGGCTCCCTGGCCGTTGGCGGGCAGGCTCTGCTCCGGCTCGAGGAAGGCGGTGATGCGGTGGGCCATCTCCAGCCGTTTCAGGCCGGCGGCGGCGAGTATGATGGCGTCGTATTCACCGGCATCCAGCTTGGCGAGGCGGGTGTTGACGTTGCCGCGCAGGTCGCGGATCACCAGATCCGGGCGGGCGGCCCGCAGCTGGCACTGGCGGCGCAGGCTGGAGGTGCCGACCACGGCCCCCTGGGGCAGCTCGTCTATCTGCTTGAAACGGTTGGAGACGAAGGCATCGCGCGGGTCTTCGCGCTCGCAGATGGTGTGCAGGCCGAGCCCCTCGGGGAACTCCACCGGCACGTCCTTCATGGAGTGGACGGCGATGTCGGCCCGCCCTTCCAGCATGGCAGTCTCCAGCTCCTTGACGAAGAGCCCCTTGCCGCCGACCTTGGCCAGCGGCGTATCCAGGATCTTGTCACCCTGGGTGCTCATGGGGACCAGTTCGACTCGCAGATCGGGATAGAGGGCTTCCAGCCGATCTTTTACAAAGTTGGCCTGCCACAGGGCCAGTGGGCTCTTGCGAGTGGCAATTCTCAGGGTTCGGGCTGCCATATCAATCAGTTGTTTCATCTTTAGTGAGGAAAACGATCTTACCACCCTTTGCATGGGCTTTCATGGCGCAGCCGGCAAAAGCGGGGCCAAGCTCAAAAAGGGTCGCTGAAATTAATTTTCATTCGCTCATTATATGATGGCAACTAATTGAAAATATTATTTTTTATTGCTTTCCATTGATACCGTTACGGGGCGTGCCAGAAATAATCCGGTGATTGTGTGCGGGCTTGTTTACCACTGCTGTTTGCATTGTTAACATGATCACACTTTTTTGACGTCTCCCCGTTTTGGTGCGTCATTTCTCTTCCCCATAGGTAGGGCATTGCTGGTAAAACTCGACACGCTGGTGGCGCGCTACGACGAGCTGAATCGTCTCAAGACGCAACGAGCGTTGGATCTCATGAGTCGCTATGGGCAGCAGGTCTTCCAACTGCTGCCTGTCATGCTGCACTTCAATCATCCCCTTCTGCCCGGCTATGTGGCAGGGGACGTGCCTCATGGTATCTGGAGTTTCGTCGCCAACGAGGCCCAGCAGGCCTTCATCCAGGATCTGTGCCAGAACGCCAACTGTCAGGGCGGCCTCAGCACCCACGACAAGTCGATCCAGGGCCTCTACTCCATGGGCAGCACCTCCTCCATCGGTCAGTGCTGCCACTCGGATCTCGACATCTGGGTCTGTCACGTGGCCGGCTTGTCCCAGGAGCGACTCGCCCTGCTGGAGCAGAAGTGCCAGCACCTCTCCCTGTGGGCCGAGCAGCGCGGGGTCGATCTCAACTTCTTCCTGATCCCCGAAGACAAGTTCCGCCAGCGCAACGATGCCCAGATGCAGGGGGAGAGCTGCGGCAGCGCCCAGCACCTGCTGCTGCTCGACGAGTTCTATCGCAGCGCCATGCACATCGCGGGCAAGCGGCTGCTCTGGTATCTGGTGCCGGCTGAATATGACGATCACTACGACGACTACGTCAACGGCCTGTTCGCCCACGGCAAGTTGAGCCAGGATGACTGGCTCGATCTCGGGGGCTTTGACCGCATCCCCGCCGAGGAGTACTTCGGCTCCGCCCTGTGGCAGCTCTACAAGGGCATAGATTCCCCCTACAAGGCGGTGCTCAAGTCGGTGTTGATGGAGGCCTACTCCCACGAGTATCCCAACACCCGGCTGCTGTCGGTGACCAGCCGCGACTGGTTCCAGCACAACGAGGGGATGCACTACCGGCTCGACAACTACTGCCTGATGCTGGACAAGGTGACCAACTACCTGAAATCCATCGGCGACATGCAGCGCCTGGATCTGGTGCGCCGCTGCTTCTATCTCAAGGTGTGCGACGGTCTGAGCCATCCGAAGGAGGATCACTCCCCGGACTGGCGCCGGGAGCAGATGGCCCAGCTGGTGGCTTACTGGGGCTGGAGCCCGGAGCGGCTGCATCACCTGGATCATCGCCAGGAGTGGAAGGTAGAGGACGTCAAGGTGGCCTACGCCGAGTTGCTGGAGGCCCTGATGCAGAGCTACCGCAACCTCATCCAGTTCGCCCGGCGCAACAACATCAGCGAGTCCATCAACCCGGAAGACATCGGCATACTGTCGCGCAAGCTCTATGCCGCCTTCGAGAGTCTGCCGGGCAAGGTGCAGCGGATCAACCTCAAGATAGCGCCGGATCTCGGCGAGCCGGATCTCAGCCTGGTGCAGGTGCCCCACGGCCGCCTGAATCGCGCCGGCTGGTATCTCTACAAGCATTCCCTCGAGCCCGCCGACATCATAGGTCGGGCGCCGCTCGAATATAACGGCTACATCAGCAAGCTGGTGGCCTGGGCCTACTTCAACGGCCTGCTGACGCCCCAGTCCAGGGTGCACCTGTTCAATCAGGGCTCGGATCTGCACATCGACAACCTGCACCAGTTCTGCCGCGATCTCTCGGGGACCTTCCCGGTCAAGTACCCTCGCGCCACCAACCTGGCCCTGAGCCGCCCCTGCGAGATCCATCAGCTCTCCATCTTCCTGAACCTGGAGACGGATCCGTCCAGTCACTGGGTGGGCCAGGTGATCGAGTTCGACGCCAATGCCGCGGACGTCTTCTCCTTCGGCCGCAACCAGGAGTGCCTGGTGGGATCCGTGGATCTGGTCTATCGCAACTCCTGGAGCGAGATCCGCACCCTGCACTTCCAGGGGGAGGAGGCGGTGGTGGATGCCCTCACCACCATACTCGGCAAGATGCACCAGGATGCCGCCGCCCCCGAGAAGATAGAGGTGTTCTGCTACAGCCAGCACTTCCGCTCCCTGGTGCGCGCCCGCTTCCTGCAGCTGGTGGCCGAGTGCATCGAACTGCGTCTGGCCCGGGACAAGCAGCAGCTGGTCAAGACGCTGGCGCTGGGGAAAGAGAAGTACGGCATCTTCTTCGAGCGGCGCGGGGTCTCGGTGAAGAAGCTGGAAAACGCCATCGACTTCTATCGTCACATCTCCCACAACAAGCTGGATCACCTGCCGCTGCGCCTCGACAAGACCCACAGCCAGCACCTGCCCGGCATAGTCGACGCCTACGCCAGCGAAGGATTGGTGCAGTTCTTCTTCGATACCCGGGATGCGGGCACCAATATCTATATCCTTGACGAGGCGAACCGGGTGGAGATCTACCAGCACTTCGCCGGCAACAAGGACGAACTGGTGCAGGGGGTGAACCGCTTCTACACCTCGGGCCACGAGCGATTCAGCAATGCGGGCCAGTTCAGCAACTTCAACCTGCCCCAGTATTACGAGATCGTGCAGATGGGCGACAAGCTGGAGGTGATCCCCTACCGCAGCCAGAATCCCCAGCGGGACAATCCGGGGGCGGCCCGGGAAGTCGGGTGAGGGAAGTGGAATGATGTGCCGGTGTAGCGCCGGAAGGGATGAAAACAAACGGCCTGCATGATGCAGGCCGTTGTCCTATCCGTGATCCGAAAATCAGGCGCCGAGGCGTGCCAGCAACCAGCGACGGATGTCGGCGAGCTGGGGCCGGCAGATCTCGTGGCGCATGGGGTATTCGTGCCACTCGGGGCTGAGTCCCGCCGCCTCCAGCCGGTTCTTGGCGTCCCAGCCCATGGAGAGGCTCACCACGTCGTCATAGATGCCGTGCATGTAGCAGATGGGCAGGGCGCGGGCGGCCTCGCTCATTTCCTCGACCAGTTGCTCGGGCGCCGCCAGATAGGTGGACATGCAGAGCAGGCCTGCCAGTGGCACCGGATGGCGCAGGGCGGTGAAGGAGGCGATGACGCCCCCCTGGGAGAAACCGGCCAGCACTATGTTGCCCGGGGCGAAGCCCTCGGCCACCAGCCGATCCAGCAGGGCGGCGATACGATCGGCGGACTCGCGCACATGGGACTCCACGGCGCGATCCGCCGGATCCTCGAAGCTCTTGATGTCGTACCAGCCGCGCATCTTGTAGCCCATGTTGATGGTGATGGGCCGCTCGGGCGCATCGGGCAGCAGGTGGCGGACCGGCAAGTCGGCGGGCAGCGCCAGGGCATCCACCAGGGGCGCGAGCCCGGCGCCGGAATCCCCCAGCCCGTGCAGCCAGATCACCGCATGACGGGCGCCCTGGGGATGCAGATCCATCATGGAGGGCTCAGCCATCATGGGAACCGGACGGGCTCGCCCGCCTGGGTGGTGCAGGCCCGGGTCAGCAGAGCCTTGAGCTCGTCGCCGAAGCGGTTGTCGATCCAGCTGTCACCGCGCAGCTCGAAGTGGAAGCCGTTCTCCCGGGTGGCGACCCAGATCTGGTGCAGGGGCTCCTGCTTGTTGATGATGACCTTGGTCTTGTTCTCGAAGCTCAAGGTCAGCACACCGCCGGCCCGCTCGCAGTCGATATCCGGATACCCTTCGTCGATGACGTCTTCCACATACTGGAAAAAGGCGTCGGTCAGGGCGTGATACTCGTGATCCTTCATCGGTTTATCCTGTTGCTTTTAACAATGTGAGTGCGATTATAGAGGGCCAAAAATTTTTTCGCAGCGAACCATTATGATTACCCAGTTCACCAAGTGCCTGTTTGCCGCGTCGCTGTCGTTCGGGTTGGCCGCCTGCGGCCTGACGGGGCCGCTCTACATGCCACCGGCCGAGCAGCCCGCCTCCACTGAGCAAGCACCGGCACAGCCCAAGACAGAGAGTACACCGCAAGCCGCCTCGCCTGCGACCGCCAAACCGGCCTCCGAGGCCGCGCCGCAATAATCTAGGAAGGAACCGCCCCCTTGGATCACTTTAACTACGACGCCGACGGCCAGCTTCAGGCCGAGCAGCTTCCCCTGCAACAGCTCGCCGACCAGTACGGTACCCCGCTGTATGTCTACTCTCGCGCCACCCTGGAGCGCCACTGGCACGCCTTCGATCAGGCGGCGGGCGACATTCCCCATCTGATCTGCTACGCGGTCAAGGCCAACTCCAACCTGGCACTGCTCAACCTGCTGGCGCGCCTGGGCTCGGGCTTTGACATCGTCTCCGGCGGGGAGCTGTCCAGGGTGCTGGCGGCGGGGGGAGATCCGGCCAAGGTGGTCTTCTCCGGCGTCGCCAAGAGCGAGGCCGAGATGCGCCTCGCGCTGGAGAAAGAGATCCTCTGCTTCAACCTGGAGTCGGAAGCCGAGCTGGAGCGCCTGAACCGGGTCGCTGGCAGCATGGGCAAGAAGGCGCGGGTCTCGGTGCGGGTCAACCCGGACATAGACGCAGGCACCCACCCCTACATCTCCACCGGCCTCAAGCAGAACAAGTTCGGCATCCCCATCGAGCAGGCGCCCGCCATCTACCGCAAGGCGGCGGCCATGGCCCATATCGAGATCAAGGGGGTGGATTGCCATATCGGCTCGCAACTCACTGAATTAAATCCCTTTATGGAGGCGGCGGACAAGCTGCTGAAGCTCATCGACGAGCTGGCGGCGGAAGGCATCCACATCCATCACCTGGACGTGGGTGGCGGCCTTGGGGTCAACTATGGCGCCGAGCAGCCGCCGCATCCGACCGAGTACGCCGAGGCGCTCAAGCAGAAGCTGGCGGGCCGGGATCTGACCCTGCTGTTCGAGCCGGGCCGCGCCATCGTCGCCAACGCCGGCGTGCTGCTGACCCGGGTCGAGTTCTTGAAGCCTGGCGAGACCCGCAACTTCGCCCTGATCGACGCCGGCATGAACGATCTGCTGCGCCCCTCCCTCTACGGCGCCTGGATGAACATCATCGAGGTGGACAGCCGCACGACCCACGAGAAGGCGCTGTATGACGTGGTCGGCCCGGTGTGCGAGACCGGTGACTTCCTCGGCAAGGAGCGTACCCTGGCGATTGCCGAGGGCTCATTGCTGGCGGTGCGTTCCGCCGGGGCCTACGGCTTCACCATGTCGTCCAACTACAACACCCGTCCCCGTGCGGCCGAGGTGCTGGTGGACGGTGACCAGGCCCATCTCATCCGTGAGCGGGAGCAACTGGCCGACCTCTGGCGTGGCGAGCATCTGCTGCCGTGATGGATGGATTTTCAGCGTTCCTCCATGTGAGAGCGTGATTAACGGTGAGACAGGAACGCGCGATGTTGATTGAATTTTCCAAGATGCACGGCCTCGGGAACGACTTCATGGTGGTGGACGGCGTCACCCAGAAGGTGTTCTTCAGCAACGACGTCATCAAGAAGCTGGCGGATCGCCACTTCGGCATCGGCTTCGATCAGCTGCTGCTGGTGGAGCCGCCCTATGATCCCGAGCTCGACTTCCATTACCGCATCTTCAATGCCGATGGCAGCGAGGTGGAGCAGTGCGGCAACGGTGCCCGCTGTTTTGCCCGCTTCGTGCGCCTCAAGGGGTTGGTCAACCGGGATCGCATCGCGGTCAGCACGGCCCGTGGCCGCATCACCCTGCAACTGGAGGGGGAGAACCAGGTCACGGTCAACATGGGGGTGCCCCAGTTCGAGCCGGGCAAGATCCCGTTTCGCGCCCAGAAGGCGGAGAAGACCTACCTGCTGCGGGCACAGGATCACACCGTGATGTGCGGTGCCGTCTCCATGGGCAATCCCCACTGCGTCATCGAGGTGCCCTCGGTGGCCGATGCCCCGGTGGAGACCCTGGGCCCCATCATGGAGCGCCACGAGCGTTTCCCCGAGCGGGTCAACGTCGGCTTCATGGAGATGGTCAGCGCCAGCGAGATCAAGCTGCGGGTGTTCGAGCGCGGTGTGGGGGAGACGCTGGCCTGCGGCACCGGCGCCTGCGCCGCCGTGGTGATCGGCATCAGCCAGGGCAAGCTCAGGGAGCGGGTTACCGTCACCCTGCCGGGGGGCAAGCTGACCATCGCCTGGAAGGGGCCGGGTCAGCCGGTCTACATGACAGGTCCGGCCGAGCATGTCTTTGATGGCCAGATAGAGCTGTAAGTCAGTGAGCGGGCCAGTCGAGCATATGACGGGCACGGCCGAGCACGTGTTCGACGGCCAGATAGAGTTATAGGCATCGAGCGGGACCTCCTCCGCGCAGCCACAAGGTTATGTCGGGGCCCTGTGCCCCTTTTTCGGATGGATCAACCAAGTTATGAGCGAACTCAAACGGCAGGAATCACTGATGGACGAAGCCACAGTGCTGGAGTACCTGGCCCGTTACCCCGAGTTTTTCCAGCGCCACGGGGCCATGCTGGACAGGATCCGTATCCCCCATGAGCACAAGGGCACCATCTCCCTGGTGGAGCGCCAGCTCGACAGGCAGCGCGAGCGCATCGAGCAGTTGGAGCAGGAGATCACCGAATTGATGGGGATCGCCAGCGAGAACGAGCGGATCTTCCGGGTCTATGCGGATCTCTATGGCGAGTTGTATGGCTGCCAGACCCTGTTCGAGCTGAGCGCCGTGATGGGCAAGGCCTTCGTGCAGCGGCTGCGGCTGACCGGTCTGCGCCTCTGGCTCAGCCCGAAGAAATTCCAGCTGAGCGGCCCGGAGCAGCGCTTCCTGGCGGACGGCAAGCAGCTCGATCAGTTGCTGGGCCAGCGGCTGCCCGGGACGGATTACTACTTCGGGCGGCTCAACCAGAGCGAGAAGCAGGCGCTGTTTGGCAGCGACGTGCTGGTCAACTCCGTGGCCCTGATGCGGCTCGGGGATCTCGGCGTGCTGGCCTTCGCGAGCTCGGATCCCAGCCACTTCACCCCCCACAACGACACCCTGCTGCTGGGTCAGCTAGGGCGTCTGCTGCAACTGCGTCTGCCCGAGCTGGTTCGTGGCTAAGGCACCCCTCCCTGCCGCCGACCCCCTGCCTCCCGCCTTGGCGGGGGAACTCACCGCCTTTATCGAATACCTGAGGGTCGAGCGCCAGCTCAGCCCTCATACCCGCAGCAACTATCAGGCCCATCTGGAGGCCATGGCCGCCGAGCTGGTCAGGCTGGGGGTGGATGACTGGGCCCGGCTCGAGGCGAGCCAGGTGCGCAGCCTGGTGACCCGGATGCACAAGGCCGGCCTGGCCCCCCGATCCCTCGCCACCAAGGTCTCTGCCCTGCGCAGCTTCTGCGACTGGCAGGTGCGCCAGGGGCGGCTCCCTGCCAACCCGGCCCGCGGCATCGTCACCCCCAAGCAGGGGCGGCCGCTGCCCAAGAACCTCGACGTGGACGAGATGTACCAGCTGCTCAACATCACCGACGAGCAGGATCCGCTGGCGGTGCGGGATCGCGCCATCATGGAGCTGATGTACTCCTCCGGCCTGCGCCTCGCCGAGCTGGTGGGGCTCAACCTTGCGGACGTGAAGCTCGACGAGCGCCAGCTCAGGGTCACCGGCAAGGGGTCGCGGGAGCGGGTGCTGCCCATGGGCAGGATGGCGGTGGAGTGGCTGCACAAGTGGCTCAAGGTGCGGCCAGCGCTGGCGGGGGACGAGGGGGAGGCATTGTTCGTCTCCAAGCGCCGGCAGCGGCTGTCGGCCCGCTCGGTACAGGAGCGGCTCGACGGTTGGGGCAACAAGCAGGCCCTCAATGCCCACGTCCATCCCCACAAGCTGCGCCACAGCTTCGCCACCCACATGCTGGAGTCCTCCGGGGATCTGCGGGCGGTGCAGGAGCTGCTGGGCCACGCCGATCTCTCCACCACCCAGATCTATACCCACCTCGACTTCCAGCATCTGGCCAAGGTGTATGACAGCGCCCACCCCAGGGCCAAGCGGGATCCCGACACCCCGGAAGATGAGTGAGCTTGATTGATGGTGGCCTGATATCAAGGGGGTCAGGGGAGTGACGGCGCCCCCTCGCCAGAGCCAGGCGGGATCCTGCCACCCCGGAAGATGAGTGACAGCAAGGAGCCCGGGGGCTCCTGTTGATGACGCAGAGGAGAATGCATGCATTTTTACCGTCGCTGGCAGCCGGTGGCCGCAATCTCGTTCGACCTTGACGACACCCTCTATGACAACGGCCCCGCCATAGCGCGGGCGGAGCAGTGGATGCTGAGCCATCTGCGCAGCGAATACCTGGCCACCGCCATGCTGGACAAGCCGCGCTGGCTCGAACTCAAGCGCCAGTTGCTGCTGGCCCGGCCCGAGCTGAGCCAGGACGTCAGCCTGGCGCGCCAGCACGGCATCCGCGAGGCCATGGTGCAGGGGGGCATGGCCGCCTCCCTGGCCGAGCAGGAGGCAGAGCGGGTGTTCGCCGCCTTTCTCGCCGAGCGCTCGAAGATAGAGGTGAGCGAGGCGACTCACGCCCTGCTGGCGCGTCTGGCGGCGCGCTACCCCCTGGCGGTGATCACCAACGGCAACCTGGATCTGGAGCAGGCGGGTCTGGCTGGCTACTTCACCCAGGTCTGCAAGGCGGGGGCGGGGGCCAGGATGAAGCCGGCACCCGACATGTTCGTGCAGGTGCAGCAGGCCCTCGGGCTCGCCCCCGGCCAGATACTCCACGTGGGGGATCATCCCGAGACGGACGTGCTGGGGGCCAGGTTGCACGGCTTTCGGGCCGCCTGGCTCAACGAGCGCCAGCTGCCCTGGCAGTCGCTGAAGTTGCTGCCGGATGTGGAGCTCGCCACCCTCGACGAGCTGGCCGGGCTGCTGCTCTGAGCCCTCTTGAGGGGCAGAGAAAAAGGTGCGCAGGCGAGGCCATTTATTTATTCTTGGCGCGGACTGACAAGGGAGTGCTGGGCGTGAGTGGAATGAAGAGTGTCATCTGGTTGGCCATCCCCATGGTGCTGGCGGGTTGCGATCTGTTTCGCGATCACTACCGGATGGAGTTTCGGGATGGATCCTGGCGGGATATCGCCATTTCGCCTTTCTCGGATCAGGCCCGCTGGCGCGAGGGGTGCGCCACCGGCGAGATACTGGTGGACATGACCCTGCCCCTGAAGCGGGGCAAGGTGGTCGATGGCCGCGAACAGCTGCTGATCGGCGGCGAGCTGTTCGAGCTGGAAGAGGCCCGGCTCTATCGCGGCAACGGCATGGTGCTGGGGCAGGCACCTGACCATGTCCAGCGTGGCCTCAAGGGGCTGGATGTCTGCCGTACCCTGCGCCCCGATCGCGGTGCCCTGCCCAAGCTGAAGGGCAAGGGGTTCGGCGACTAGCCGACCCGCTGTCCCTGCGCCCCGATCGCGGGGCCCTGCCCAAGCTGAAGGGCAAGGGGTTCGGCGACTAGCCGACCCGCTGCCGATACTGGCGACAGGCGTCGCCGAAGGCGCGAAACAGCTTGATAGAGTGGGGGTTCTCTTTCGCCTTCCACTCCGGGTGCCACTGCACCGCCAGGGTGAACTGGGGCAATCCGGGAGCATGAATAGCCTCGATCAAGCCATCCTCGGCATGGGCAAGCGGTGCCAGCCCCTCCCCAAGGCGCCTGATCCCCTGGCCATGCAGGGAGTTGACCGGGATCTGCGCCTCCCCCATCAGGTCGGCAAACCAGCTGCCGGGCACCAGGCTCACCTGGTGGCTGTGGCCATACTGCTCCTCCACGGGATCGTCCGCATCCTCCCTGTGATCCGCATAGCCGGGCTCGCAATAGACCTTCTGATGAATGTCCCCCCCCAGGGCCACGTTGATCTCCTGCATGCCGCGGCAGATGCCGAGCAGGGGCAGTCCCCGATCGAGGGCGGCACGCACCAGTGCTATGTCGAACAGATCCCTGTCCCTGTCCTGTGCCTTCTCCGGGGTCAGGTTCTCCTGGCCGTAGAGGGCGGGATCTATGTTGGATCCCGCCCCGCTCAGGTAGACCCCATCGGCGAGATCCAGATACTGCTCCAGATCAGCGGTCCCGCAGCAGGTGGGAACCAGCAGGGGCACGCAGCCGCTGATCTCCACCAGGGGGGTGATGTATTTGTGGGTCATTACCTGGTAGGCGTGGCCGCTGCGGGCCTGGGCCCCCATGGTCATCAGCACGACGGGTTTGGAACGGGAACTGGGGTTGGGCATAGGTCACCTTGGCTATCCTTGGCGGTCTCATCCTGCGCCTTGGGAAGGCCCTTGCCGCGTCACTCTCGCAAGGGCTTGCCTCAAGGCATGGTCATGGGATCAGGGTCGTGCCGCAGTGCCAGAATCGTCGGTCAGCCTGGGCGATGACAGCCTGGATCCCGATCCCAGTCTGCCAAGGCCGTTCAATATGTCAAACGAAATGATGCCAAAATGTTAATTCGATAATGTCTGAGCCAGCTTGAGTCCCTGCATCAGGGACTTTAGCCGCAGTCGGCGGGCGTTTAGGGGAAAGTCGTGGTGGATATATTAAACATTCGGCCCTGATGGCCGGATAGCAGAAGGGGCCCGCAGGCCCCTCGTCGATTCAGGCATTAAGGATGAACTGCTCTATCACCCTGGCCACGCCGTCCTCGTCGTTGCGGGCCGTGGTGTGCTGCGCCAGCGCCTTGATCTCGTCGGTGGCGTTGCCCATGGCGACCCCGAGTCCGGCATATTCGATCATGTGGCGGTCGTTGCCCGCATCGCCCACCGCGATCACCCGGGAGGCGTCCAGACCCAGGTGCTCCGCCAGGGCGGCCACGCCGGTTCCCTTGTTGCTTCGCTTGTTCATAAACTCGAGGAAGTAGGGGGAGCTGCGCACCACTGTGTAGCGCTCATCGAGCTCGGCGGGCAGCTGGGCGATGGCGCGGGAGAGCTGGGGCTCTGGGTCTATCATCATCACCTTCATGATCTGCTCGTCGGCGGGCAGGGTGGCGAAGTCCACCAGGTTTATCGGCATCTTGATCAGCCGTGACTCGTGCTCCGTGTAGGTGCTGACCCTGGGGCTGATGAGGCCCTGGCGGACGGAGAAGCCGTGGACGTTGACCCCCAGCTCGGAGGCCAGATGGGCGATGGCGCTGGCATCGCTGCCGGTCAGCAGCTGGCTGCGCAGTATGCGTTGATCCGCGACCTGTTGCACCAGGGCGCCGTTGTAGCAGATGACGTAGTCATCCTGGCCGGTGAGGCCGAGCTCGGCCAGATAGGGGGTCATGCCTTCCAGCGGGCGGCCGGAGGTCAGCACTACTGTGACGCCCTGGTCGCGGGCGGCCGCGATGGCGGCATGGGTGCGGGGGGTTATTTGACCTTGCGGGTTCAGCAGGGTGCCATCCATATCCAATGCGATCAGCTTGTACATCTTCTCACTACCTGAGTCTGGCCGGCCCGCCCTATGGGGCCAAGGGGAGGCCGAGTGTAGCGAAAATCGCCGCCGGGATCACGCCGCCATCGCCGCAGAGTGGCCATGGCGCCTCTCAGCGCTGGCCCTGATAGGGGGTCAGCTGCAGCTGATCTTCCCGGATGGCGAAGTGGATGGGGCCGTGCTCTATGTCGACCCTGTTGTGGTGATGGGCCATCTCCACCTCGACGCCGGGGAAGAGGCGCTGGGTGGCGATGATGTCCATGTTGGCCATCAGGGCCTGCAGCTCGCGCTGCGCCTCGGCAAGCTGTTCGTCGAGGGACTTGCTCTCGTCCAGCTGCCGGGTGCGCAGCGCCTTGATCTTCTGCAGTGTCTCGGGATTGCGCTTGTCGCCGGGCTGTTGCAGCAGCCGCAGGATGAGATCCTGCAGCTTGTCGAGCTGCTCCCGGCAGGCCTGCTTGCGTTGACGCAGGGCCTGTTCCCGCTCCTTGTGGCTGAAGTAGCCGCCGAGGATCTGCAGCCGGGTCCGGTTCGCCGCCGAGGCGCCGAGCACGGGGGCCATGATGAGGCGGTTGGCGATGTTGATGCCGCCGATGAGGTGGCCCTTGCGCATGGCGCTGTCCCCGACCCTGAGGTCCTGGCCGCTGCGACAATAGCTGTGGCTGAGCTGGCTCTGGATATGGATGTCGCCATCGGCCTCCAGCCTGGCGTACTGGGCATAGCTGGCGTGGATCTCGCCCCCGGCGTTGAGGTGGCAGAGGTACTGGTCACCCTCCAGCTTGCGCCCTATGATGCCGTTGCGCACCGTGATGGTGCCGCCGGATTCGATATAGCCCCCCTCGACGAAGCCCCCTATCACCACGTCGCCGCTGGTCTTGATCCGCATGCCGGGCATGACGTCCCCGGTGACCAGCAGGGAGCCCTCGAACATGACATGACCGTGGCGGATGTCGACCTGCTTGACGCTCAGCACCTCGTCCACCCTCATGCCGGCCCGCTCCTGGCAAGGCAGCCCGGCGCGGGTCGCCAGCAGCAGATCCGGATCCTCGGGGGAGAAGCAGGTGCCTTCTCCCGCCGTCATGGCGCTCTCCTTGCCGTGGCGGGCGGGCAGGGGCTGGCCCGTCACTGTGAAGCCGTCTATGCCCTGGGTGGCGGGGTGGCGCCGCATCAGGGGGGCTCCCGCCTTGACGGTGAGCAGGGTGCCGAGATCGCGCATGTCCACCTTGCCGTGGTCCACCTCCTGGGGCCTCAGGATCCGTTCCGCCGCCGTCTCCACCAGCCGCTCCAGGCGGGTATCAAGGCCGTGTCTGGCCGCCTTGCCCAGGGCGATGACGGGGGTGAGGCGAGCGCCGGGAGCCGCCTCGCTGGCGGCCTTGATGGCGGCGGCGAGCAGCCGCTCGCTCACCCCCTGCTTGATCGGGCTCGCCGCCACCGCCTCCTGCAACTGCGCCAGGGTCAGGGGGCTGCCGCCCCAGTCGGCGGTGATCTGGGCGCTGGCACTCATCTGATCCTTGTCCACCAGGACGAGGAGCCGGGCGTCCTGCCGCTGGGCTATGGGCACGGGAGGGTGGGAGGGGGCGTCCGGCTGGGTCAGCAGGGTGTTGAGCAGGGCGACGGCCTGCCGGATCCCCTCGTCGAGGGGCTGATAGCGTCGGCAGTTGGAGAGCCGCAGCAGGGCCAGGACATGCTGCTCCTGGACGGGCTCGGTGAGACCCGGGGTAATGCGCAGACAGACATAGGTCATGTCTGCCGACAGCTGAAACCACGCTTTGCTTAACACCGGGATCCTCCTTCGTTGTCCCGATCCGGCTAGCCCCCCTGTGGCCGGGGGCGGGATCCTTGCCAAGAGCCGATGCCGCCAGGGCGAGAGCGGCCAAGAACCGCAGTATTCTGGCATTTCGCCTCCCGGGTCAACGAGCCGAGTGCAAATGGGTGAGCCGGGTTGAGGAAATCCTGTGTGACGGGGAGTTGGGCCGATGGCGCTGGCCCGACCGCTTGCTGAGTGTCAAATGAGGTGTGTCTGGCGGTATCTGCTGACTATTTCACCGACGGCGGCTCCCGGTGGGTATCAAGTTCAGGGTGGCGATACGATTCACCTTGCCAGAGGCGGTTCAAGGGATTTTAATCTGCCGCCGCCCCGAGGCGTTGACGCGGGTCGCAGCCGACCCTACTGCCCTCTTGTCCAACCGAACGAGCCCCATGACCGCCCAAGGCCACCTGCTGTTTTCCGTCACCTGCGCCCTGCTTGCCCACAAGGTCGAACTCACTCCGGCCCTGGCCGAAGGCAGCCTGTGGCACATAGTGCCCATGGCCCTGGCCAGCGCCCTGCTGCCGGATCTCGATCACCCACAGTCCCTGCTCGGTCGGCAACTGCCTTGGATCTCGGGGCCCCTCTCCCGCCTGTTTGGCCATCGCGGCTTCACCCACAGCCTGCTGGCTGTCGGCCTGGGGATATGGGGGCTGGCGCAGTTTCAGGCCCCCGGCCTTCTGTCCGGGGTGATGAAGGATGCCCTCATCGTCGGCTACCTCAGCCACCTGCTGGGGGACTGGCTCACCCCCATGGGCATCCCCCTGTTCTGGCCCTGGCGCCGGCGCTTTCGGCTGCCCGGCCTGCCCCTCAAGAGCGGCGGGGGCTACGAGAGGGCCTTCTGCCTGCTGACCCTGGCGCTCGCCGGATACTGGGTGCATGGGAACATGGGCTTAGGCGCCTTCTAGCCCGGCATCAGTCGATGCGGCTGGCGGTTCTGGTCAGGGTGAGGTAGTCGGCGAGCACCGGCAGCCCCTGCAGGTGACGGCGCAGCATGTCGAGGGCGGCGAAGGCGAGGATCCGGCGGCCGCTCTCGGGATCCGGGTGACTTAGCTTCACCCGCTGGCCGATTCGCTGGCCGTCTGCGCACAGCAGCAGCGGCACGCCGTCTGGGCCCGCACTGCCTATGGTCAGGCTGGGCTCCCGTCCGCTGCATGTCAGATGGTCGAGCTCGCAGGGGAGGCTGTGGCTGAAGCTGGCCTCCAGCCCCGGATGGGGGTGGCACATGGCCAGCAGGGCGCCCCGGCTCTCCCCTTCCTGCAGGCACAGCGGCCGCTCCCCCAGCAGGGCCAGGATCTGCTGCGCCGGCGCCTCGTTGCCCCGCCCCACCAGCCAGGGGGCTATCTCCCCGAGCAGGCGCGCCTCGGCAGCATCCATGTCGGCGGCGCTGGCGCCGTGGCCGATGAGTTTCAGCTCGATGAGGGGCATGGAGGAGCGGTAGCCGAGCTCGATGCCCGCAGGCCAGGGCGCCCCATCCAGCTTGTCCGAGAGGGCGGATTCCGAGATGCCGAAGGTATAGAAGCGGCGCAGCTCGGTGTCCGTCTCTTCCCCCGCCAGCGCCTTGAGGCGCGGCAAGATCTGCTCGCGCACCATCTGCTTGAACTCGAACGGCACGCCCGGGGTGAAGAAGAGCCGGCTCTGGCCGTGGCTGGCCGGGTGGCTGACCACGAAGCCGCAGGCGGTGCCGACCGGGTTGTCGAGGATGTCGCAGTCCCGGGGCAGCCAGGCCTGCTTGCTGTTGCTCTGGGCCATGATGCGGCCCCGGCTGGCGTAGCGCTCGGCCATGGTGGCGAGCCAGTCGGGGAACAGGGCGAGCGGCTGCTCAAAGGCTTCGGCCGCCGCCTGGGCGGTGAGATCATCCGCGGTGGGGCCGAGCCCCCCGCACACCAGCACCACTTCTGCCCGGTCGGCGCTCTCCTGCAAGGCGGCCTTCAGATCCGCGAGGTTGTCCCCCACAGTCAGGCGACGGCGCACCTGCCAGCCTTGCTCCAGCAGCAGGGCGCTGAGCCAGGCGGCGTTGGTGTCCACCACCAGGCCGGTCACTATCTCGTCCCCCGTGCTGATGATCTCGATACGCATGCAGACTCCTTGGATGGTGGACCCCGATCAGGGCTTGTTGTGCTCGAAGTAGTAGCTGATCCGGGTGCGGGGGTTGAGGTACTCGAACACCGCCGGCGGCAGTCGCTTGGGGTGGATCACCTTGGCAATGGAGAGCTCGGCCTGCTCGAGATCTATGATGGCCGCCTCCTGGCGCGGGATGCGGGGATCGTACACCAGCACCGCGGGGTAGAGCAGGCGGGAGGCGTTGACCGACATCACCAGCCCGACCTGGCCGTTGGAGAGCTGCACCACGCTGCCGGGCGGGTAGATGCCCATCAGGCGGATCAGCATGCCGAGGTGGTCGGTGTTGAATTGGGCCTTGCGCTGCTTGTAGAGGTTGCCGAGGGCCGAGTAGGGCACCTTGGCCTGCAGGTGGCAGAGGTTGTCGTACTCGTTGATGAGGGAGACGATCTGGGTCAGGGGGTCGAGCTGATCCCCCCTGAGCCCCTGTGGTCCGCTGCCGTCCAGGTATTCGTGGTGGTACTGCACTATGCGTTTCGCCGGCTCGGGGAAGTCACTGGCCAGGCTCAGCAGCTCCAGGCCGTAGCGCGGGTGCTGGGCCATCAGATTCTGCTCCGGCTTGGTCAGTGGGCTTGTCTTGCGCAGGATCTGGCTCGGGATCTTCAGCTTGCCGATGTCGTGGAACAGGGCCCCCATGCCGACCTGGCGAATAGCCTCCGCCGGCAGCTTGCACTCCCTGGCCAGCAGCATGCTGAGCACGCTGACGTTGAGGGAGTGAAACTGGAGGCTGTTGCCATCCGCGCTGTCGGAGACCAGGTGCAGCACCATCTCGTCCACCGACAGCAGCTGCTCCGTCATGGCGTTGATCAGCTCCTGGGCCTCATTGATGGCGTTGAGGGGGCGGGACTGGATCTTGCCCATCAGGTTGCGCACCTGGGCCAGGGACTGCTGGAAATGCTTCTCGCACTGCTGCAGATCCCGGCGATAGCGCTGCAACTGCTCGATGCGCCTGGTCTTCTCCTGCTGCATCTCCTGCTGGCGCCCGACCAGATCGTCAGCGCCATCCGGTGCGGGCTGCACCTGATCGAGGGGCTTGGGGGGGGCGTCGCTCTTGTCGGGGATGATGGTCACCAGCTTGAGACCGAGCCGGCGGATCAGCTCTATCTCCTCTTCACTCTTGAGTTTGAAGCTGGAAAACAGGAAGGGGTGCTCACGCCATCCCAGTGGCAGGGAGACGTAATTGCCGACTTGCAGCCGATCGACCGAGATCTTGATTCCTGTCATGGGGTTGGGCACGAGAGACACACAGAGCCGTATGCTAGTCAAAGGCAGGGGTGAATACAAAAGGTATCTGATGACAGGATGAGTGCTTTATTATAGGCTTCTAGATGTCCAGACATATTTACCGATGCAGTACAGGGAGTCAGCATGCCGATCAAGATCCCGGACCAGTTGCCCGCCGCCGAAGTGCTGGGGCAGGAGAACATCTTCGTGATGACGGAATCCCGGGCCGTCACCCAGAACATCCGTCCGCTGCGGGTGCTCATCCTCAACCTGATGCCCAAGAAGATAGAGACCGAGATCCAGCTGATGCGGATGCTCTCCAACTCGCCCTTGCAGGTGGACGTGGATCTGCTGCGCATCGACGATCGGGAGTCGAAGAACACGCCCCAGGCGCACCTGGAGAACTTCTATCACGACTTCGAGCAGGTCCGTGGCAACAACTACGACGGCATGATCATCACGGGGGCGCCGCTCGGGCTGGTGGAGTTCGAGGAGGTGGTCTACTGGCCGCGTATCGTCGAGATCATCGAGTGGTCCCATCAGCATGTGACCTCCACCCTGTTCCTCTGCTGGGCGGTGCAGGCGGCGCTCAAGGCGCTCTACGGCATGGAGAAGCAGACCCACGGCGAGAAGCTGTCAGGGGTCTATCGCCACCACCGCCTCGATGAGCACGAGCCGCTGCTGCGCGGCTTCGATGACGAGTTCGTCGCGCCTCACTCCCGCTATGCGGCCTTCGACGGGGATCTTATCCGAGCCCAGACCGATCTGCAGATCTTCGCCGAGTCCGAGGAGGCGGGTGTCTATCTGGCGGCGACCAAGGATTGCCGCCAGGTGTTCGTCACCGGCCATCCCGAATACGATGCCCTGACCCTGGATGGGGAGTACCGGCGGGATCTGGCGGCCGGCCTCACCCCCGTCATCCCGGTCAACTACTACCCGGGCGACAATCCCGATCAGACCCCGCGCGCCACCTGGCGCAGCCACGGCCACCTGCTGTTTTCCAACTGGCTCAACTACTACGTCTATCAGCTCACCAGCTATCGGCTGGAGGACATCGGCAAGGTGTTCACTTACGAGCAGCCCAAGGGCCAGGTGTAGGGCCGGTTCACCCGCTATTGGCCGGAGGAGACCGGCAAGGTGCTCAGCTATAAATCGCCCAAGAGGCAGGTGTCATAGGGCTGGAGGAGATCGACATGGTTTTTACCTGCGAGCACTCCAAGAGCCAGGGCACCCTTCAGTCGGCCCCGGCCAGCCGTCTCCCCCGGGTGTCGAGCCAGTGACGGTGGCAGGCCAGGGTGAAGGCGCCGGGCCGCCTGGCCCGGATGGCGGCCATGGCCTCCGGCTGGGGCTGGCCAAGGGCCATCAGCAGCAGGGCCGCCACCAGCCCGGTGCGGCCGCTCCCTCCGTGACAGTGAATGGCCAGGTATCTGCCCTCGCGCAGCAGGGCGATCAGTTGCGGCAGCATGGGGGGCCAGGCTCGCTCGAAGGCCTCATCGGGGGCCTCATCGTCCGCTATGGGCAGGTGGAACCAGGCCATGCCCCTGGCCTCGACCAGTGAGCCGAGGGAGCCTGCGCCGTGTGCGGCCAGCTCATCCTTCGTCATCAGCGTGAGCACTCCACCGGCACCGGCCAGCTGCAACTGGGCCAGGGCGAGCGGCATGGCAACCTGCTGGTTGCCGGGGCAGGGGGTGAGCAACAGCTGGCCGTCGAGGCGCGGAACCTCCAGGCTCCAGAAGGGGTGGGCACTGAGCATGAGGATCCTTGTCGGTGCTAGTAGGGTGTCAAACGAGCTTATTGGCCCCCTGTTTGAGTGCGGCACAGCATAGAGGGCGCGGGTGTGATGTCAATCTGCGTTGTGTTCGGCCCGGTTTACGGGCAGAGTCTAAAAAAATAGAGCGATGGAAGGAGTAGAGATGAGAAACCTGGATCAACTGGACTTGGACATCCTGGCCCATCTGTTTCGCGATGCGGGCATGACCAACAAGGATTTGGCGGCCCTGGTCGGGGTGGCTCCCTCCACCTGCCTGGAGCGGGTGCGCAAGCTGCAACAGGACGGGGTGCTGAAGGGCGCTCATTGCGAGGTGGATTATCAGGCCCTGGGCGGCCATATCCAGGCCATGGTCTCCCTGCAGCTGGCGCGCCACAGCCGGCAGATCATAGATGCGTTTCGCGATGCCATCCTGGCGTTGCCCGAGGTGATCAGCCTGTTTCACATGGGTGGCAAGGATGATTTCCTGGTGCACCTCTGCGTCGCCGACACCGAGCACCTGCGCAACTTCGTGTTCGATCACTTCACCTCCCGGGAAGAGGTGGTACACCTCGAGACCTCCCTGGTGTTCGAGCACAGGTTCAGCCGATCCCTGCCCTGTTTCACCCATCCCTGAGCGCCAGGGGGCAGAAAAAAACCGCCAGCTGGCGGTTTTTTCGTTTCTTCATCCCGTCAGTTGAGGGCGAGCCTGTCGTCCGGCGCCGTCTGGTAGAGCCCCTGCTGGTAGGCCAGGTTGCCCCAGAGCACCAGGCCCAGCGCGGCATCCTTCATGGCATCCGGCTGCGGGGCCGGGGTGAGGGTCTCGCTGGCATCGTCATAGATGAAGCCTTCCGCCGCCCGCTCCGGCTGCAGTATCACCACATCCTTGCCCCGCATCAGAGCGAAGTTCTTGTCGTACTGCATGATGGCGCGCCCCGGCCAGTCTGCCGGCATGCGGGTCAGATCCTTGCCCAGCATGGGGTAGTCGGCACTTATGCCCATCAGGGAGAGCAGGGTGGGCGCCATGTCTATCTGGCTGACGATGCGCGGATCCTGTTTCGGCGCTATGCCCTCTCCCACTATGACCCCAGGGATATGGAAGCGGGGGATGGGTACCAGGCTGGCGCCGCCGACCCGGCTGTCGTGATCGGCGATGACCAGGAACAGGGTGTCCTTCCAGTAGTCCGATGCCTTGGCCCTCCTGAAGAACTCGCCGACGGCGTAATCCGCGTACTTGGCGGCGTTGTTGCGGGTCGCCTTGGGCTGTTCATAGAGGGAGATGCGGTCGTCCGGGAACTCGAAGGGATCGTGGTTGCTGGAGCTGAACACCAGGCTGAAGAAGGGCTTGCCCTGCCTGTGCAGTGCCTCGAAGGTGTCGTTGGCCTTGGCCATGAGATCTTCATCCGAGGCGCCCCATGAGCCCTCGAACACCGGGTTCTTGAAGTCCTTCTGCTCGACTATGGTGGTGAAGCCATTGCCGAGGAAGAAGCTGCGCATGTTGTCGAAATGGCTCTCGCCGCCGTAGATGAAGCTGGTGTCATAGCCCCGCTGCTTGAGCAGATCCGCGATGGTGAAGAAGTTGGTCTGGCTCTTGCCGAGCTTGACCACGGCCTGGGCCGGGGTCGGGGTGAAGCCGGTCAGTACCGCCTCTATGCCGCGCACCGAGCGGGTGCCGGTGGCGTAGAGCTGCTCGAACGCCCAGCCCTCCCGGGACAGCGCATCTATGTTGGGGGTCAGCGGCAGGCCGCCGAGGGAGCCGACAAACTGGGCGCCCAGGCTCTCTTGCAGCAGGATCACCAGGTTCTTCGGCTTGCCGCTATGGCTGGCTTCGTTGAAGGTCTGGCTGGGTTGTGTCTCGGAGCTGAAGTCCTGGTCGGGGCGGCCGCTCTCCTCGCGCACCAGCGCCATGATCCGCTCCCTGGGCAGTTCCCCGTAGAATTCGCCGGCACTCTCCTCGTTGCTCATCTGCTTGATGGCGAAGAAGAGGGAGTAGGCGGAGTTGACCGTCAGGGCGTTGACCAGGGGATCGCTGGCGAATGCCACCATGGCCGGGTTCAGGGCTCGGTGCCCAAGGCTGGAGCGGGCGCCGAGGAAGCCGATGGCCAGGATCAGCAGGGCGAAGGCCGGGCGCAGATGCCAGCGCGGGAAGCTCAGGTGCCGCATCAGGCGCCCGCTCAGCCACCAGCCGCCCCCCAGAGTCAGCAGGCTGAACACCAGGGCCAGCAGCAGCTCGCCCTTGCGCCCCGCCCACAGCATGGCGAGCACCTCCTTCGGGTAGATGAGGTATTCGATATAGAGGCGATTGGGGCGCACCCCGTATTCGGTGACGAAGGCTGGGGTGGAGATCTCGAGGAAGAGCATCAGCCAGAGCCCCAGGGTCAGCCAGACCCGGATGAGTTGCAGCCAGGCGCGGCCCAGGGCATGGGGGCCGGCCAGCAGCAGGGTGAAGACGGCGGGGACACCCCACAGCCAGCAGAGGGTGGCAAGGTCGACCCGGATACCTTGCAGCAGCAGTTGCGACCAACCGGCGACGGCGTCGACCCGCTCCTGTTGCCAGAGCCCCAGGCCTGCCCGGCTGGCGGAGAGGGCAATGAGCGCGATCACTGAAAAAATGGCGATGGGCCAAAATGGACCCAGCCAGTGTCTTATTTTTGTCATTGTTTTTCCTGATAAAGCCTGTTTTTTGATGCCCATCCGAGGACAGCTTTTTTTATATTGCAGGGTTATGACAATGGGGGCGGGGAAAGGTTGCGGCGCAGGGGGCCATAGGATGCTATTGATAACATTGATTTTTTAATGAGGTGTCCCGAGGGAGCCCAAAGACAGCATAAATGACTGGGCGTTGTGTGATCCCCACTGCAAAGCGCGGCGGGGGGCTTGCCTATAATGGCGCCGGATTTTCTCAATCGGAGCCGAAGGGATGCCGGTCTTTATCGATGTGGAGTATGTGCACGGCTGGTGCCTGTTCGTGGTGCTCTCGGACGGCACCACCGGGGTGCTGGATCTGACCCCCTGGCGCAGCCAGCCCCTGTTCGCTGCGCTGGACTCGGAGCGGCATTGTGCCCGGGTCTTCATCAATCGTCGCCACCAGCTGGAGTGGCCCTCGGGCTGCACCCTGTCGGCCCAGGAGGTCTATCACCTGATTGCCCCCGTCGACGAGCGCGAGGCCTTCCCGGATCGCAACCCGGGCTGAGAGTGACGGGCTAACTCGTTGAGTCAGGTAACGTTTTCAGTCACAGACCCGCTTTAGCTAGGCCGTTATCATGGCCTCAGGGTGGCGCATTTTGCGCCAGCACCACAGCGGGAAGATAACAATGAAACAAGGAAGGTTGCGCCATGGCGGCCTGATCGGGGCCGCCTTGTTACTGACAGCGTGCGGCAGCGGCGGTGGGGGATCCAGCAGCGAGACCCAGCCCCCCGTGGTCAATCCGCCTCCCACCTCGGACAGTCGCGCCTGCTACGGCGATGATCAGCCCGCCTGCAACCTGAGAACCTATCAGGTGATGGTGGAGTCCTTCGTCGATGGCGACGGCAGTGCCAACTACGGCGTCGGCTACGGCCCCTCCAGGCACAACGGCGATCTGCAGGGGATCATCGACAGCCTGGACCACATCAAGAGCCTCAACGTCAACGCCATCTGGCTCACCCCTGTGTTCGACTCCTGCGCCGGTCAGGCCGGGGACGATCGGCTGGATGCCACCGGCTATTTCGCCTGCGACTTCTTCAACGTGGATCCCAACTTCGGCAGCAATGCCCAGCTCAAGACCCTGGTGGACGCGGCCCACCAGCGCGGTCTCTACGTCTTCCTCGACGGTGTCTTCGGCCACGTCAACAGGGTGGGGGTGAGCAAGCCCTCGCCAGAGGGCCGCCTGCCCGTCCTCAAGAGCGGCGGTGCCGGTTATCCGGGCCAGCTGGTGGATTACAGCCAGCCCGAGAGCCTCGCCTACTTCAAGGAGGTGGCCCGCTACTGGGTCCAGCAGTACGGCATCGACGGTTGGCGCCTCGATCAGGCCTATCAGCTGGGGTTGGACGACTGGCGCGCCATTCGCGCCGAGGTGGCGCAGGCCAGCGCAACGCGCAAGGCCGCCGGCCAGCAGTGGGGCACGCTCGGCTACATGGTGGGCGAGGTGTGGAAGGGGGCCGACGAAATCCGGGCCCAGGCGTATGGCAGCAGCGACAACCCGGCGCTCTCCTCGGCGTTCGACTTCCCGCTGCGCTACGGCCTGGTGCAGGCGCTGGCGGTGGAGGAGTCCGGCAAGGGCGGGCAGGGGGCCGGCGTGCTCGACGCCAGCTGGAACAAGGTGGAGAACTACCCGAACCACGCCATGCCGAACCTGATGCTGGGCAACCACGATCTGGTGCGCTTCGGCGATCTGCTGGAGCGCGGCAACTTCAACCAGGCGGACTACTGGCAGCGCCACAAGGCGGCCTTCAGCTTCCTGGCGGCCCGCTCCGGCCCCATCACCCTCTACTACGGCGAGGAGTTTGGCGACGAGGTGCCGGGCTTTGCGGCCCAGGTGGGCGGTGACTGTGCGGCCCAGGGATTGTGCGACGATCACGTGGCCCGCAGCGACGGCAAGGTGCCCGGTGTCACCGGCTTCGTGCCGAGCGGCGAGCAGAGCGATCTGAAGCAGTGGCTGAGCGAGTTGCTGGCCCTGCGCGCCGCCCACCCCGCCCTCTACCAGGGGGAGCGAGTCAAGCTGGTGGCCGAGGGCAGCGTCTACGGCGACATCAAGCAGACGGCGGCGGAACAGATCGTCTATCTGCTCAACGTTTCAAGTACGCCCCAGAGCTACAGCCTGCCTCTGGCCAAGCTGCGCAGCGGCAGCACCCTGGTGGATCTGCAGAGCGGCGAGCGCCTGGCCATGGGGGGCAGCAGCCTGACGGTGGGCCTGCCGCCCCTCACCGGCCGCTTCCTGCTGCTGCAATGAGATGGCAGACAGCAAAAGGGCTCCCGCGGGAGCCCTTGTTGTTGCCAGCTGGCGGCAGGGTCACTTCTCGAGACCGCTGCCGAGCTCCTCCTGGCGGGGGCTGGCCGGCGCGCCGCGCTCGTTGCCGTTGCGCCAGTGCTCCAGCCGGTTGTGCACGCCACGGCGCAGGCTCTTGAAGCTGGTCTCCAGGTAGTGAACCCCCACCAGGATCCCCAGGGTCACGCCGGTGAGCAGCACTGCCTGGTGCAGCATTCCCATGCCGATCAGGGCGCCGAGGGCGGCCAGCATCCAGATGGTGGCGGCCGAGGTCACCCCCAGCACCTGACCATCCCGGGTCATCATGACCCCGGCACCGAGGAAGCCGATGCCGGTGATGAGCTGGCCCAGCACCCGCGCCTGATCCGCAGACTGCGGGCTGACGGCGGCGCCGATGGCGAGAAAGCAGTAAGTGCCGAGCACGATGAGGGAGGAGGTGCGAATGCCGACCGGCTTACCGTGCAACTGCCGCTCCAGCCCCACCAGACCGCCACACACCAGACAGGCCAGAATGTTGTTCCAGCCAAGGGGCGCTATGTCCCACCACTGCATTGTCATCATACCCACCTCTGCCGATCCTGCTTGTTATCCTGCCGCGCTCTGCCCCCGGTTCTCCAGCCGTTGCCGGAAGGCCCTGGCCAGGCGCTCGTAGAGATCTTTGGCCTCTCTGTCTTCAATATCGCCACGTATCCAGGGATTGTCGATGATTTCCAGCAGCACGCAGCCCTGGCCCTGCTGGCGCAGATCCACCCCGAACAGGCCGTTGCCGAGCTGGTGCACGGCGCGGCGGGCGGTCTGCAACACCCGCTCCGGCACCTCGGTGAGCGGCAGCGCCTCGATCCGGCTCATGTCGAGGGGGTGCTTGCGGCGGCGGATGCGATTGCCAGGCTCCGGCCGGTAGCGGCGGCAGGCGAACAGCGGCGAGCCGTCGAGAAAGCCGATGCGCCAGTCGAATTCGGCGGGGATCCGGCTCTGCACCAGCAGCAGGGCGGAGCGACCCAGCCCCTCGTCCAGCAGGCGGGCGAGCTGGGTCTCGTCGCTTGCCATGGCGAGATCCCGGCCCTGGGCACCGTCGGGCACCTTCACCATCAGCGGCAGGCCGAGGCGCTGCACCAGCTCGTCCACCTGGTGGCGGCCGCGGCGGGTCACCACCATGGTGGGGGGCATGGGCACGCCGCTGCGCACCATCAGCTCGTAGAGGTAGAGCTTGTTGCTGCAGGCGAGGATGGCACGGGAGCTGTCGATCACCGGCATCTTGAGCTGCTCGGCGCGGCGGGCGAACTCGAAGGTGTAGTGGCCGACCGCGGTCTCGGCCCGTAGCCAGAGGGTGTCGAACTCCGGCAGCCGCTCGATGGCGGAGGGGGCCAGGATCTCGGCCTGGATCCCCTGGGCGGCGGCGGCCTGGATGAAGCGCTCTATCGCCAGGGCATCGCTGCTGGCCCGGCCATCGTTCTGATCCATCAGGATGGCGAGCTGATAGAGGGGCGCCGTCTGCTCCTCGCCCCCTGTGCCCACCAGCGCCTGGGCGTGCTGCACCATCAGTGCCTTCTCGCTCGGGCTGAGCGCCAGGGGAGAGAGGCTCTGCTGCTGGCGCACCGACCAGCCGTGACGGCCTCGCTTGAGGGTCAGCTCCTGCAGCGGCAGCTGGCTCAGGCCGTAGTAGTAGCGGGCCAGCCCCGCCAGCTCGCTCTGTTCGCACTGGCCGAAGATGGCGCGCACCCGGATCCTGTCCTCGCTCTGGCGGGTCAGCCAGCCCTGCAGCTTGCGCCACAGCTTGGCCGGTGGCTGTTGGGGTTGCAGCCGGCTGATGGCCTGCAGCCCCGGCAGGCAGTGGTGGCTGCGGGCCTGGGCCAGCAATGAGCAGTAATAGCCTGCGCTCAGGTGCTCCAGACTGCGGCAGAGGTTGATGATGCGGGGGCGGCCGCCGGTGGTGGGCACGCCGTGTTGCAGATAGGTGCGGGCGGTCAGCAGATAATCGGCATGGCAGGGCCAGTCGCCCAGCTCGTCGACGATGACATAGGTACTCATATTTTCGGCTCCACAGAAAGGACTGCCCGAGAAGGCAGGATCCCCAGTGGGCTTCGATGCACCGACAAGCACGACAATGGCGCGAGGGGAAACAAGAGGTTACAGTGCCTAATATTCTGCCTTGGTAACTTGTGATACAAGTCGCATTTCTGGTGCTGAGGATAAATAACCGAACAAGGACTCCCCGTGTTGACCGTGCGCGCGGCCCGAACCGATGATTTGGGCGCCATCGTTAAGCTGGAACGCTACTGTTTCCCCCCCGAGGTCGCCTTCGGCCGCAGCCGCTGGCACTACCTGCTCAGCCATGCCAGGGGGCGCACCCTGCTGCTGCTGGATGAGAAGGCGCAGTTGATGGGCTACCTCAGCGTGCTGGAGCACAGGGGCTGGGACAGGCTCATCATCCAGACCCTCGCCATTCGCTGGACGGTGCGCCGCCAGGGCTGGGCCCGGCGCCTGCTGGAGCAGGTGATCCGGGAAGGCCGCGAGGCAGGCTGGGGCGCCATCCGGCTCGAAGTGGCTGATGCCAACCCCGAGGCCCAGACCCTCTACCACGGGCTGGGGTTTCGCCCAAGGCTCAGGCTGCCGGACTACTACGGCCCGGGCCAGCATGCCCACCGGCTGGTGCTGGCGCTGCGCCCCGCCGGGCGGGATGCGTCGTGAATCGCCCCCTGACATCGAGGGGCAGCCATGAGCTGTGATGACTGTCTGGCCACCGCCATCAAGGCCAAACTCGGGCGCTGCCCGATCTGCGCCATCCAGACCTTCGTTATCGGGGCCGTGGGCTGGCTGGTCTGGTGGTGGTGTGGCGCCGACACCTCGGTCAACGCCCTCACCGGCCTGCTGTTTGCCCTGGGGGGCAGCGGCCTGCTGCTGCTGCACCTGTCGGTCTTCCTCTGGCGCAAGGTGACGGGGCGCGAGCTGGATAATGAGTGAATTCTTTTTGTTTCAACCAGATAAATAACAATGGAGGTTCAGATGATCGCAATGGTAACGGGCGCCTCGTCCGGGTTTGGTGAGGCCATCAGCCGTCTGCTGGTGCAGGCTGGTTACAGGGTGATAGGCACCGGTCGCCGCGCCGAGCGGCTGGCCGCCCTGGCCGACGAGCTGGGCGAGCAGTTCCTGCCGCTGGCGTTCGACGTGCAGGACAAGGCCGCCACCCGCGCCGCCATCGCCGGGCTGCCGGCCGAGTGGCGCGAGGTGGATCTGCTGGTGAACAACGCCGGGCTGGCGCTCGGGCTCGAGCCCGCCCACAAGGCGGATCTGGAAGACTGGGAGCAGATGATCGCCACCAACATCAGCGGCCTGACCCTGCTCACCCGATTGCTGCTGCCGGGCATGGTGGCGCGCAATCGCGGCCACGTGGTCAACATCGGCTCCATCGCCGGCACCTATCCCTATCCGGGCGGCAACGTCTACGGCGCCACCAAGGCGTTCGTGAAGCAGTTCAGCCTGAACCTGCGGGCCGATCTGGCGGGCACAGCCCTCCGAGTTACCAATGTGGAGCCTGGCCTCTGTGGCGGCACCGAGTTCTCCAACGTGCGCTTCCACGGTGACGACGCCAAGGCGGCCACCGTCTATCAGGGGGTGCAGGCCATCCAGCCGGAGGACATCGCCAATACCGTGCTCTGGGTCAGCCAGCAGCCCGCCCACGTCAACATCAACAGCATAGAGATCATGCCGGTGGCCCAGACCTTCGGCCCGTTGCAGATCAGCCGTCGCTGAACTCCGTCTCGCCGGGATGAGAAGAGGCACCCCCGGGTGCCTCTTCTCGCTCTGTTTTCTATCCTGCCCGCTGCCCCCGTCTGGCGCCATCCACCCTCTATCCCAGATCGCTGCCAGCTGGTGGTCAAGTTGGCCTGCAACTTGCTGAGTCATGGTGATTGGCGGGGAGTGTCTCCCCGGACGCCGGTTTGGCCGGCAGCAGCTTGGAGCCTTCATGGACATCAAACCCTATGGTCAGCAACTCGCCCAGAGTGCGTCCCACAGCCGTGCCCTGGCCACCCTCAGTGGCGATGACAGCCAGCAGGGAAGCTGGGATCAGCAGGTCAGCCTCTCCAGCCAGGTGCTGACCGGCAAGGCGCAGCAGGTACTGACTTACGAGCATCTGGCCAGAAGCGGCAAGAGCGCCTCCCTGGCCGGGAGCGCCAACAATACGGTGGTGCAGCAGCTGGTGGACAAGGCACTCGGCTTCGATCGCAAAAAATTTGACGATCTCGAGAGCCAGATCAAGGGGGTGGCCGACAACAAGACGCTCTCGGCCGAAGAGCGGGAGACCCAGACCCGGGCCCTGACCGAGCAGCGTGATGCCATGCTCAAGGCGGCCATGGACAGGCTCACCGGCAAGTCGTCGAGCGGGCAGAGCACCCAGGCCTGACACTTCCGACTCGAACGGCAATCTTTGGTGTCGGATGGGCAAGATGTTGCCCCGGATGCCGGGGAAGGATGAAGCAGGGAGCGCCAGCGCCCTCCCTGCCGCAGACGGCGTGCCTCAGGGCTGTTTGGGCACGATTCCTATGGCGATGGCCGTGGTCTGGACGGCCTTGATCTGATCCCCCTTGGCGATCAGGGCGAACTGGGCCGGATCCCTCACCTTGAGGGTGAGGGTATTGTCCACCCCCTTGACCCTGATGGTCTGCTGCGCCTTGTCGACGTCGATGACGTCGGCATAGATGGTGACCTGCATGCCAGCCCCGGCGCCCGGTTGCTGGCCGGCGGCCGCCTTGCTCCCCTCTACCTCTACCACCCGCTTTCTCACGCCGGCTGTGCCCTTGAGCAGCTCGAGATCCAGCAGCTGCAGGTAGCGCAGCGCCACCACGTCCCCCACCTTGAGGTTCTGGAGGTTGGTCACCTCTTCCCCGGCGACCAGATCGAAGGTCTCGCCTTCGGCATTCTTCAGGCTGATCTTGCGGGTCGCGAGATCGAGGGCGGTGACGGTCGCCTCGGCCTTCACCTCTTCTGCCAGGCTGGCCTGGCCCGGAGTGACTGCCACATTGGCGGTCACCTCGGCGGCCTGTATCAGGGGATTGACACAGAGAGTGAGCACTCCTGCGATCCATGCGTGCTTCAGTTTCATGATTAGACCCTATGGCTGGAAAACAGAACCCCGTGAGAGGCGTCAGGATGACGACATGGCGCGGCGCCATGACGGAGCAGGGGAGTGAGCCCCCTGCTCCAGTGACACCATAGCAAAGTCACACCTGAGTACCATCATGCCAAAGAGAGCGCATCACCATTTTGATGGCTCGCTCCCGTTTTTGACCCAATGGGATGACGACATGGCGCGGCGCCATGAGGGAGCAGGGGACTGCGCCAGTGACACCATGGAAAGTCATGCCTGAGTACCATGATGCCAAAGGGGGGGGGCATCACCATGTTGATGGCTCGCTCCCGTTTTTTGACCTGATGGTATGGCTGGCGCACAATCCCCCTGCATGCATTCAACCGAGGGCTCTGCCGTGTACAACTTCCAATATGCCAATCCCACCCGCGTCTGTTTCGGGGAGGGCCAGATAGCCACGCTGCCGGAGCTGATCCCGGCGGGCAGCCGCCTGCTGGTGCTCTACGGCGGCGGCAGCATCAAGCAGAACGGCGTCTATGAGCAGTTGACCCAGGCGCTGGCGGGCAGGGAGTGGCTGGAGTTTCCCGGCATAGGTGCCAACCCCCAGTACGATCAGCTGATGGAGGCGGTGGACCTGGTCAAGCGCGAGCGCATCGACTTCCTGCTGGCGGTCGGCGGCGGATCCGTGGTGGATGGCACCAAGTTCGTGGCCGCCGCGGCCTGCTTCGAGGGGGAGGATCCCTGGGACATCCTGCTGGAGAAGGCGCCGGTCAAGGGGGCGCTGCCGCTCGGTTGCGTGCTGACCCTGCCTGCCACCGGCTCCGAGAGCAATCCCGCCGCCGTGGTGAGCCGGGGAGAGGCCAAGCTCTCCTTCTACAATCCGCTGGTGCTGCCCCGGTTTGCGGTGCTGGATCCCACCACCACCTACAGCCTGCCGGTGCGCCAGGTGGGCAACGGCGTGGTGGATGCCTTCGTCCATATCCTGGAGCAGTACCTCACCTTCCCGGTGGGAGGGGATGTGCAGGATCGGCTGGCGGAGGGCCTGCTGCAGGTGCTGGTGGACAACGGCCCGCGGGCGCTGACGGAGCCCACCAACTACCAGGTGCGGGCCAACCTGATGTGGGCCGCCAGCCTGGCCCTCAACGGCCTCATCGGGCGCGGCGTGCCCCAGGACTGGTCCACCCATGCCATAGGTCACCAGCTCACCGCCCTGCACGGGCTGGATCATGCCCAAAGCCTGGCGGTGGTGCTGCCCTCCTTGCTGCGGGAACAGGCAGCCCAGAAGCAGGAGAAGCTGGCCCAGTTCGCCGAGCGGGTCTGGCACTCCCGCCGGGAGGACAAGGCGCTGCGCATCGAGGAGGCCATCATCCGCACCGAGCAGTTCTTCCAGCAGATGGGAGTAGGCACCCGCCTCGCCGACTACGGCCTGAACGAGAGCTGCATCCCCGCCATCTGCTCCAACCTCAAGCGCTTCGGGCTGACCGCCCTGGGTGAGCAGCAAGATATCGATCCCGACAAGGTGGCGCGGATCCTCTCCCACGCGCTGTGATCCCTGCGTTCTGTCTGCTCCAACCTCAAGCGCTTCGGGCTGACCGCCCTGGGTGAGCAGCAGGACATAGATCCGGACAAGGTAGCGCGGATCCTCTCCCACGCGCTGTGATCCCTGCGTTCTGTCTGCTCCAACCTCAAGCGCTTCGGGCTGACCGCCCT
>NZ_JBYTDH010000003.1:155507-262375 GCF_058791175.1 Aeromonas sp. EU05-FHT14A05
GGGTGAGCAGCAGGACATAGATCCGGACAAGGTAGCCAGGATCCTTTCCCACGCGCTGTGATCCTTCCCGAGCTGAAAAGAAAACGCCCCGAGTTCGGGGCGTTTTGCATGTTGTGGCGAGGTGCCGGGGCTCAGGTCCCCTGATCCAGCTCGCGCTCCAGGGCAGCCGCCTTCTGGCGGGCCGGATGGGTATTGAGCCGCTGCCAGTAGGCCTCAAGGTGCGGGAACCGGGCCAGCTGGCCGCCCTGGGCCAGCAGATCCACCAGGAAGGAGTTCATGATGTCGGCGCCGGAGAGGCGATCCCCCACCAGATAGCGGCGGCTTGCCAGCACCTCGTTGAGATAGCCCAGCACCTTGGCGCACTCCGCCTGGGCGTAGCCCGGCAGGAAGCGCATCGGGCTGCCATCCTTGCGCACGAACATGTCCAGCAGCAGCGGCAATATGCCGGAGCTCTCGGCGAAGTGGATCCATTGCAGGTATTCGGGGTAGTCGGGGCTGTCGGTGGCTGGCGCCAGCCGCTGTGGGGCGTGGCGGGCTATCAGGTACTCGGTGATGGCGCCGGATTCTGCCAGCACCCGCCCGTCGAACTCGATGACCGGCGACTTGCCGAGGGGGTGGATGGCCTTGAGTTCGGGCGGTGCCAAAAAGGTGGTGGCGTCGCGCTGGTAGGCCTTGATCTCGTAGGGCAGGCCCAGCTCCTCGAGCAGCCAGATGATGCGTTGGGAGCGGGACTTGTTCAGGTGGTGCAGGACTATCATGGGAACCTCGATTCGGTGGCGGGATTGGGTGTACGAAGGGGCGAGGCAAGTGGTTCACCGATGGACAAAAAAGAGCGGGCAGATGCCCGCTCCGTGCCGACTCAGGTTTCCAGCGCCTGATCCAGATCCGCCAGTATGTCTTCGATCGCCTCGATCCCGACCGACAGCCGGATCATCTCCGGCTTGACCCCGGCCTTGGCCTGCTCGGCTTCGCTCAGCTGGCGATGGGTGGTGGAGGCGGGGTGGCAGGCCAGGGACTTGGCATCCCCGATGTTGACCAGCCGCTTGAAGATCTTCAGCGCATCGTAGAAGCGCACCCCTGCCTCGTAGCCTTCTTTCAGACCGAAGGAGAGGATGGCCGAGGGGCGACCGGCCATGTACTTCTCCGCCAGCGGATAGTGGGGGTGGCCCGGCAGGCCGGCGTAGCTGACCCAGGCCACCTTGGGGTGATGCCTGAGGTGGTGGGCCACCCGCAGGGCGTTGTCCACGTGGCGCTCCATGCGCAGGCTCAGGGTCTCCAGCCCCTGCAGCAGCAGGAAGGCGTTCATGGGGGCCAGGGCCGCCCCCGTGTTGCGCAGGGGCACGGTGCGCACCCGGCCGATGAAGGCGGCTGGGCCAAAGGCGTCCGTATAGACCACCCCATGATAGGAGGGCTCGGGCCGGGTGAGCTGGGGGAAGCGCTCGGCGTGATCCGCCCAGGGGAACTTGCCCGAGTCGACGATGACACCGCCCAGGGAGTTGCCGTGGCCACCGACATATTTGGTGAGGCTGTGCACCACTATGTCGGCGCCGTGCTCTATGGGTTTGCACAGCACAGGGGTGGCGACCGTGTTGTCGACGATGAGGGGCACGCCGCGGGCGTGGGCCACCCTGGCGAAGGCCGCCAGATCGACGATGTTGCCCGCCGGGTTGCCGATGCTCTCGCAGTAGACCGCCTTGGTCCTGTCGTCGATGAGGGCGGCGATGGCCTCGGCGCTGTCATCCTTGGCGAAGCGCACCTCGACCCCGAAGCTCGGCAGCATGTGGGCGAACAGGGTGTAGGTGCCGCCATAGAGCTGGGGGGTGGAGACTATGTTGTCGCCGGCGGCGGTCAGCGCCTGGATAGCGTAGGTGATGGCGGCGGAACCCGCCGAGACCACCAGCCCGGCGATGCCCCCCTCCAGGGCGGCCATCCGCTGTTCCAGCACGTCGTTGGTGGGGTTCATGATGCGGGTGTAGATGTTGCCGGGCACCGCCAGGTTGAACAGATCCGCCCCGTGCTGGGCGCTGTCGAACTCGTAGGCCACCGTCTGGTAGATGGGCACGGCCACCGCCTTGGTGGTGGGGTCGCTGGAAAAGCCGTGGTGCAGGGCCAGGGTCGCATCTTTCATCACACACTCCTTGTTGGACGTCGTCGCCATTATGGATGGATAGACGTCCAATCTAGCAGGCCCTGTGCCGATGTAAACCACCCAATCCGGCAAAGCATTGTCAGGGGCTTGCAGTGATCCTGCCGCGCCCTTTCCCGTCCGGAGTCCTGGCCCGATCAGAGGCGGCGACGATACTCCCTGTCGTCTATCTGCTGCATGTCCCACTGCATCAGGCGGTTGAGCTGCTGCATGGGATCCTCGATCAGGATCAGGGGGCGGGGCTGGATCCGGCGGAAGTAGCGGCGCATTCCTTGCTGGATCCGGTTCGGTGCATGGGGGTTGGTCTGGCTCATGATGGTGCTCCTGTGCTGTGGTGCTCACGTTCGCCAACAGTATTGAGCTAAAATGAGGAAGTAAAAACTGACGACTTTATTGAGAAGGATTTCCTCTTTTATGCCCAGCCGCCGCCTCTACCAGCAATTTCAACGGCTCGCCCAGCAGCTTGGCTGCGATGAGCGGGAGACCAGCCTCGCCGAGGTGGCGGATCTGCTCTGCTGCACCCCGCGCAACGCCCGCCTGCTGCTGCGCCGCATGCAGGATCAGGGCTGGCTCAGCTGGTCGGCGGAGGCCGGGCGGGGGCGGCGCTCCCGGCTCATCTTGCTGGACAATCAGGAGAGCCTGACTCGCCGCCGCCTGCGGGATCTGCTGAGCCAGGGCCAGCTCGCCCAGGCGGTGCGGCTGGCGGAGGGACGGCTGGACTTGCTCACCCCGCTGCTCATCGAGCAGCTCGGTCAGGCCACCCGGGAGGGGCGCCAGATCCTGCGGGTGCCCTACTACCGGCCGCTGCCCCACCTGCTGCCCACGGATCCCCTGCGCCGCTCCGAGGTGCACCTGAGCCGCCAGATCTTCAACGGCCTCACCCGGCGAAATGAGGAAAATGGGGAAATCGAGGGGGATCTGGCCCACCATTGGGAGTGTCTTGGCCCCTGCCACTGGCGCTTCTACCTGCGCCCGGCGGTACGCTTTCACCACGGCCGCGAGCTGGCGGTGGAAGATGTGATGGAGAGCCTGCTCGGCCTGCGGGATCGCCCGTTGTTTGCCCACCTCGCCCGGCTGGAGAGTCGCTGGCCGCGCACCCTGGATCTGCACCTGGACAGCCCGGATCCCCTGCTGCTGCACCTGCTGGCGGAGCCGGTGGCGGCCATCCTGCCCCGCGAGCTCAAGGGGGAGGCGGGCTTTGCCCTGCAGCCGGTGGGCACAGGCCCCTACAGGGTCACCGCCAACGATCCCCTGCAGCTGTGCCTCGCGGCCTTCGACGACTACTTCGGGCTGCGGGCCCTGCTCGACGAGATCGACATCTGGATGCTGCCGGAGCTGGCGGAGCGGCTGGAGAGCCACCTGCAACTGGGGCGCGACAGCCCCGAGCTCGGCACCATGCGCGGCGAGTCGGAGCTGGAATCCGGTTGTTACTTCCTGCTGCAGGACGACAGATCCCTCCCGCTGCAGGATCCCGCCCTGCGCCAGTGGCTGACCCGGCTGCTCAACCCCATCGCCCTGATGGGGCGGGTCGCCCCCGAGCTGCAACGGGGCTGGACCAGTGCCCTCGGCCTGCTGCCCCACTGGCGCGAAGCCCTGCCCGCCGAGGAGCCTCAACCTGCGCTGTTGCCGACCCGGCTGGTGCTGGCCTGTTTCAACCAGCATCTGGAGTTCAACGAGTGTGCCAATGCCATGGCCAGCCTGCTGGCAGAGCAGGGGATCCGGCTCGAGGTGCGCACCCTGGATTACGGCCGCTGGGTGAGCGGGGAGGATGAAGACGTGGATCTCTGGCTCGGCACCCTGAACCTGGAGCATGAACACGCCTTCGCCCCCTACGCCTGGCTCCAGGGCACCCCCTTGCTGCGCCGGGTATGGGGAGGCCAGCAGGCCCTGTGGCAGGGATTGACGCAGTGGCGCGCCAGCGGCGCCGAGCCAGGCCCGCGGGCCTTGCTGGCCGAGGTGCAGCGCCAGGGCTGGTTCGTGCCGCTGTTTCACCACTGGCTGGAGCTGGAGAGCCGGGTCGGCGTGCACGGGGTGCGGATGACGGCCCTCGGCTGGTTCGATTTTCGCAGCGCCTGGCTCAAACCCGAACAGGGGATGGCGGCGCCGGAAGCCGGAGGCGGCTCCCACCCGGATGCCGGGACGCTTGAGTCATAAGGGTTGGCGCGCTAGCCTGTGCGCGGTCCCACGACAAGGAGTCGATATCCATGCTGGAAATGCAGATCCAACCCCGTTTTCAAGAGACGGACGCCCTCGGCCACATCAACAATACGGTGCCGGCGGTCTGGTTTGAATCGGCCCGTGATCCCCTGTTCCGCCTCTTCTCTCCCGAGCTGGATGTGCACGACTGGCATCTGATCATCGCGGGCTATGCGGTGCAGTTCAAACGGGAGCTGTTCTATGGCCAGCAGGTATTGATCAAGACGGGGGTGAGGCGCATCGGCACCAGCTCCTTCACCCTCTGGCAGGAGGCCTGGCAGGGGGGCGAGCTGGCGGTGACCGCCGAGACGACCCTGATCCATTTTGACTACCAGACCCGTCAGTCCATCCCCCTGAGTGACGCGCACCGGGAGGGGCTGAGGGCCTGGCTGGTAGAGAGTTAACCTGGCCTTTTGGCCATCACAGGACACTTATGCGCAAGACAGCGATCGCCCTGAGCCTCGGCTTGGGACTGGGACTCTGCTCCCTGCCTTCTCTGGCCACCACCCTGGCCGAGCAGTTCACCCTGATGGAGAAGGGGGCTGACTATGGTCTCGACACCCGGCTGTTCAGCCATGACGGTGTGGACATCAAGGCCTGGATAGACGGGGTTCCCGTCATCATAGCCGTGCCCATACTGAACGAGCAGGGCAAGCAGGAGGGGGAGAGCCGCTACTACTTCAAGGGGGGCAAGCTGTTCGGGGTGAAGGAGCCCGCCGCCCAGTTCGTCTTCGATGACGGCGGCAAGTTGACTCAGTGGCTGGATGAGAAGGGGCAGCCCGCCGAGTTCGTCAGCAAGATGAGCATGCAGCAGCGGGAGGCCTGGCTCACCAAACGGGCGGCCGAGCTGAGCGCGCTGTTCGTGCCGAGTCAGGCGGAGCAGCAGGCCGGCGAAGGCGGCGTCAAGCTGAAGGGGGCCGAGCTGACCCGCTGGCTCTGCAACGGCAAGCTGATGGCGCTGGCCAAGGGCGACAAGGTGACCTTCGAGCAGGCCAGGCTCAAGACGGGGGCTGAGGGCATGAAGGGGGAGCTCTCCCTGCGCCAGGAGAAGGGGTGGCAGGATCTCTGCCTCACCTGCGAGGTACAGGGCACCCAGGTGACCCGCCTCACCTGGCAGCCGCTGCCGGGTGCCAACAAGCCGCAATGAGTGCGGTAACAACATGAAGCGAGGGGGCCGTCGGGGCCCCCTCGCCATTTATGGCCGCTCCCCGAGTCTCTGCCGGGTCAGCGCCTCCACCCGCCGCCACTGCCCAGGCTCGAACCAGCGCGCCAGGATCGCCTGCTGCTGCTCGGCCCTGTCCAGGGGGAGCAGGGGCTCGAGTTCCGCCAGATAGCCCGCCAGCTGCCGATCGAACCCTTGCTGGCTCTGCGCCAGCTGGCGCAGCCGATCCACCGCCTCAGGCCCCAGCTGTTCCAGCAGCACGGCGTCCCGTTCGGCGGGGGAGAGCCGCTCCAGGCGCTGCAGATCGCCGAGCAGGCGGCCGTTGGCCTCCGCCTCCCTGAACCACTGGGGCTGTTCCGCCAGCCAGAGCGCCAGCTCTTCCCCCAGCATCACCCTGTCTGCGGCGTCGGCCTCTGCCAGCGCCTTGCGCCTCAGGGTCCACTGCTCCATCAGCCTCTCTTCGGCAAACAGCGACGCCTGCTCGGCGGGTCTGAAGTGTTGCCGGCGCAGCCGTTCACGCTCGTCAAACAGCAGCTGCAGGCTGGCGAGGCCGGGATCCGTCGGCACCGTCAGGCTCCCTTCCGCCCGCAGAAACTGCCGATAGCGGGCCAGCATGGCGTCCTCTTCGTCCGTCTCGCCCTGCTCCAGCCGCTGGGCCAGCTGGTGGCGCAGGGCTCCCCGCTCGGGGGCTGCCGCCAGATCAGGGGCAGGCTCGGGCCAGAGCAGGAGTGTGCCCACCAGGGCCGCGCCCAGGGAGAGGGCGACCAGCAGGAGCCGTCTCATAGCCCCAGCCTCTGCAGGCGGTTGGCATGCTGGCGATAGAGGGTGACGGGATCCGTGTCGAACAGGTGGTGGATGCCGAACGACTGGTTCACCTCGTCCAGGTGGTTCATCCGGTAAGCCGTGCCTATCACCTTGCCGAGGTGGCTGCTGCAGACCCCGACCAGGCCGTCATTGGGCTCGTGAAAGAAGGTGCCGGTCAGGGCCAGCGCCGGATCCACGGGATCCAGAATGTTGGTCATGTTGCCGCGCCCGCTCCAGGAGAAGTAGTAGACGCCGTTGTCGGCCAGCAGGGGCCCCTCGCCGCAGTGCTGGCTGGGCAGTCCTTCCGGATAGCGCTGGTTGAAGCGCTGGGCTCCGGCGCTGGTCAAGGCATCGAGGGAGGCGAGGGGATCCTGGGGCAGGTCACTGCCGCCGGAGAGCAGCGCGATGACCCCGGAGAGCGCCGAGGCGGCGGCCACCGCCAGCTGCTCGGCCACCGAGCCCGGCGCCACCCTGGCGCGCACCAGGTCGGCGATCTCGGAGCCCTGGTTGACGCCCCCCACGCTGGTGGCGGAGGCGACCAGCTCGGGGGCGACCGAGGCCACATAGCGAATGGTGGGGCCGCCGTGGGAGTGACCTATGAGGTTTACCTTGTCGGCCCCCGTGATGGCGAGCACCTGCTGTACCTGCCTGAGCAGCTGCTCGCCGCGCAGCTCCGAACTCTGGGTGGCGGAGACCTGTGCCACGTAGACGCGGGCACCGTCCCGGGTCAGGGCCTGGGGAATGCCGTAGAAATAGTCGACCCCGAGCAGCTTGTCGAAGCCGAACAGCCCGTGCACCAGCACTATGGGGTAGCGGGTCTGGGTATAGCCGGCCCCCTGGCCCAGCATGGGCAGGGCGCACAGGAGCACCAATAGCCATCTTTTCATCTTCACCGTCCTTGTGAAAACCGACTGCGCTCCGGCAGCCACCGGCCTCATGCCAGTAGCAGCAGCATGGTAGCTGAACTCAAATGTATCTGTGGATGGGATCACTAAACCGGGGATTGCAGAAAAACCCTACCCATATGGGCAAAAAGAGGCCGCGCCAACTATTCCTTGTGTCCGCCTATCAAATAAGTTAAATAATAATTATTATCATTTGAGTGTCTGAGTCATGACGGTAACCTGGGTGAAGGGATGGGTCGGTGCCACCGACGGGGAGAGCAGCATGGCGCACTGGAAGGCGCAGACCCTGAGTGGCAATCGCCACTTCGATGCGGGAGAGCACGCCAGGGCGCTCGACTATTACCAGCAGGCCCTGTGGCTGGCCCGTCAGCAGTTCGCCTGCTGGCCGGATGCGGACGAAGCCGTGGCAGCCCTGGTGGTGGCCCACCACAACCTGGCGGATCTGCTGGTGGCCATGACGCTGCCGGACAGGGCCGCCGACATGTTGTGCCATGTCCACGACTGCCTGCTCGCCACCAGCCAGTCTCCCGCAAGCCCGGATCCCCTGCGGGCGGCGGCCCTGCGCCATAGCCGCAGCACCCGCACCGAGCTGCTCGCCTTCGTGCAGAAACACGGTCATCACGACGGCATTTTGCGCTGCCTCGGTCAATGTCAGTGCCAGACCGAGCCCGCCCATCGATTGCATTGAGCCCAACAAGAGAGAGAACGAACATGAGCCATACCCTGCCTGCCCTCGCCTATGCCTATGACGCGCTGGAGCCTCACATAGACGCGCTGACCATGGAGATCCACCACAGCCGTCACCACCAGACCTATATCACCAACCTCAATGCCGCCCTGGCCGAGCTCCCCGAGCTGGCGGCCCTGCCGGTGGACGAACTGCTCGCCCGTTTCGACAGCCTGCCGGCGAGCGTGCAGGGGGCGGTGCGCAATCACGGTGGCGGCCATGCCAACCACAGCCTGTTCTGGCAGGTGATGAGCCCGCAAGGGGGCGGTGAGCCGGGCGGTGAGCTGGCCGAGGCGATCAATCGGGATCTGGGGGGACTGGATGCCTTCAAGCAGGCCTTCACCCAGGCGGCCCTGAGTCGCTTCGGCAGCGGCTGGGCCTGGCTGGTGGTCGATCAGAGCGGCAAGCTGCAGGTGGTGAGCAGCGCCAACCAGGACAGCCCCCTGATGGAGGGGCTGGTGCCCGTCCTGGGGCTGGACGTGTGGGAGCACGCCTACTACCTCAAGTACCAGAACAAGCGTCCCGACTACATAGCCGCCTTCTATAACGTGGTTAACTGGCCGGAAGTGGCGCGTCGCTACCAGCAGGCGCTGGCATAAAGAGCGGCATTTACTGCCATAGATGAAAAAAGAGACCCGCCAGTTGGCGGGTCTCTTTTTGGGGTTTCGTCACCGAGCTCAGTCGGTTGCCTTGTCTGCATCTGTCGCTACCGCCGCACTGGTCACCTCGGCAGCACTCGATGTGGCGGGGGCACTGCTGGCTGCCGTGGCTAAGGCCGAACTTGTCGCGGTCGCTACCGCCGCGCTGGGCACGGGTTGTGATGGCTTCGCGGGCTTGGCCGGCGTCTTGGCTGCGGGAATGGGCAGGCAAGGCTGGTGGGTACCTAGTGTGCTGAGGGCCTGACAGGGGATGGGACCACCGATGACGATGGGCTCGCCGAGGAACTTGGGCCCCTTGTCCAGCACGTAGAGATCGAGCAGCCCCATCAGGCGGGCGAACACTTCGCGCACCCGGGTCTTGATGCCCTGATAGGCGCTGGGATCCAGGGCGTTGAAGCCGACCGCCTCGATGCCGAAGTGGCGGGCGATGAAGATGGCGCGCTCGTTGTGGAAGGCCTGGGAGACCACGGTGAAGCGGGCCTGGCCGAACACCTCCTTGGCCCGCACTATGGAGTCCAGGGTGCGAAAGCCCGCGTAGTCGCTGTAGATGGCGCTGGCGGGGATTCCCGCCTGGATCAGGGCCCGCCGCATCTGGCGCGGCTCGTTGTACTGGACGGTGGCGTTGTCGCCGGAGACCAGGATGTAATCCACCTTGCCGTTGTTGTAGAGCTCGGCGGCGGCCTTGATCCTGTACTTGAAGTAGTGGTTCGGGCTGCCCCCGATCAGATATTTGGAGGTGCCGAGCACCAGGGCGACCCGATTGTAGGGCACCGCCTCGACGTCGTCGTAGGTGTAGTGACGGGCGTCTGAGACGGTCCACTCGCTGTAGCCCAGCAGCGCGGCGACTGAGGCCAGCAGCAGGCAGAGGCAGGCGAGCAGGATCTTGGCAAACTTCTTCATGCGCGGTGCGGTTCGGGTCTGAAGTAAGAGATGACAGGGGGCCATTCTATTACAAGTTGCCGTGGCGCGTCAGGTTTGATGCGCCCCCATGGCGTCACTCGGGCACAGGCTGTCGCAGAGCGCGGCGCTATCTTGAGCCCATCAAGGGGCGCCATAAACAAGGGCGGCCATGGCCGCCCTTCCTCATTCATGGCTCACCCTCAATGGGCCGAGTCGTTCGCCTTGCACTCCTCAGACTCCTTGTTGGCGTCCCACCAGGGCAGCAGATCCCGGCTGAGCCAGGCCTGATAGGCCTCGCTGTCGTTTGCGATCAGGGCGTCCAGCTCGGCCTCGAAGTCGCTCATCGCCTGCTGTTGATCCGGGCCTCGCAGGGCCCGGGCCATGGCCAGCCAGCTGGCGCCGCGGCCGGTCTCGCTCAGGAAGCGATGCACCGTATAGGACCAGGAGTAGACCATCTCGCCCCCCTTGTCGTAATCCAGGTGCAGTATGTCGGCCAGGGCAGGTCGTTCGGCCGCCGGGCGACCGGCGACGTTGTCCAGGCCGCGGGCGAAGCACTGGCCGTGGGCGATGAACTCCGCCAGCCCTTCCGACCACCAGGTGGTGCGGTTGAGCGGGTAGTGGCCGAAGTTGCCGTACTGGTTGAAGCGACCGTCCAGGTAGTGGACGTACTCGTGGCGCAGGTTCCACACCTGGAAGGCGGGGCGCTTCCACTCTGCCTCATAGGCGAAGAAGCGGGCCTGGTTGCCGGGACGGGCCGGATCCCCCTCGATGTAGATGCCGCCATTGTCGGTGGAGACGCCGCCAAACAGGGCGCTGCCGTAGCGTTGCCAGTCGGCGGAGGAGTCGAAGATCACCAGCTCCAGGGCCTCGTTGAGATCGTCCGCCACCGGCTGACCGCCGGTCTCCATCTGGCGGTGGAACTGCTGCTCCTCGGCGCCGAGCTCACGGCAGATCCCCTCGGCCTGACTCATGGTCAGCTCCTGGGCCCGCAGGCGCAGGGTCGGCGAGCAGGTGTGCTCGAACGGCAGTACGTCCTCCACCCGGACAGGGGTGCAGAGTCCGGCGAAGTCACCGCTGATGCAGGCCTCGCCGGTGCGATCCGTGTAGGTCAGGTAGTAGGTGGAGAGGGTCAGCGACATGTCGTCCAGCAGATCCTGGCTCTGCTGGCCGCCCGGGATCAGGCTGTGATGACGGATGAGGGTGATGACTGAGTCATCCAGCAGCCTGCGGTAGCCGTCGAGCTCGTCCGGATGGGTGTAGCGGGCGACCCGGTAGAGGCGGGTGTAGGCATCCAGCACGTTGTTGAGCAGGAACAGATCCGCGCCGTCCCGTCCCTTCCACAACGCGAGCTCGCTCATGCCGAGGGCGTGCAGCTGCTGGCGCAGCTCGCCATCCTGCTGGCGGAAGTCGGCGGCGAAGGCGTCGCTATGGTCGCTGGCGAAGTCGAGGAAGTTGAGCAGATCGAACAGGCCGGTTGCCCAGGCGTGCTGGCCGTTGATCTCCCTGGCATGGCGGGTGGCGTAGGCCAGCATCTGGTTGAACTGGCCGAGCAGGGTGCCAAAGCGGCTCTGCACTGCCGGGCTCCTGAACTGGCCGTGCAGGGCTATACTCCAGGCCCCCATGACGGCGCCCACCTCGTCGCTGGCCTGCTCCGGGTAGAGCAGCGGATGGGCGCCGAGCGCCGTCAGTGCCTCGGCCAGCGCCTCGGCGGCGGCCGGGCCGTCCTCCTTGTGCTTGCCGTAGTTGTGGTAGTTGTGGGCACGCACGTATTCCAGCAGCAGCTTCATGGCCGGATGGGCCGGCTGATTGGCCGCCAGCAGGCTCTGGATGCCGCGGGAGACCGCCAGCAGCTTGCGGTCATCGTGGCCATAGTTCTCCTGCCAGACCGGGGCGGGCTGGCCACTGGCGTCCTGCACTATCCTGGCCGCTTCGGCGTCCAGCAGATCGGTATCGGGCAGATCCGGTTCGGAACAGGCGCGGCCGTCGGCGCGGCGGCAGTCGAGCTGCTCCTCCTTGCTGGCCAGCACCAGGGGGCGGTTGAGCACCCGGTTCTCCTGCCACTCGGTTGTTTCCGGCAGGGTCTGCCATTCGCTGCCACCGACCGGGTATTGATAGCCGGTGTCTTTCAGTACCACCTGCACCTCGCTGCCGGCGGGCAGGGTCTGACGGCACACCCGGTAGCTGATGGTCTTGTCCCCCTCCTGACGGGTCTGGGGTTCATCGCACTCCTGCTGCGCCCTGGTCTCGTCCAGCTGCCAGCTGTATTGGCGCCAGACGTGGATCTCGCTCACCTGACGGGCGGCCTGGCTGCCCGCCACTGGTTGCAGGCGGAAGAAGATCTGCTCGAGGCGGCCGTCCCGCTCGTTGGGGGTCTCTTCCAGCACCTTCAGTTGCTGCCAGTCTCGGGGCTGGTACTGCCATGCCTGCTCGGCGCAGCGCCCCTCGGCGTTGAGCTCGCAGCGATCCAGCTCCTGCTCGCTGTGACCCAGGACGATGCGCTCGGGGAGCGGCAGGCTGTCCTGACGCGGTGCGGTCGGGGTGCCTGCCAGCGGCTCCCAGCGGCCTTGTTTCAGGCCATAGCCAAAGTCATGGCTGCTGGCCGGGACGGCCTTGCCGGCCGGCACCACCTCTTCGCAGCTGAGGTAGCGGATCTGCCAGCCCTGCTCGACCCTGAGCTGCGGCTCGCCGCACTGCTGTTCGGCCAGGGCCGCCAGGTTGGCGTCGCGCCAGTCGAAGCGGCGATAGACCCTCAGCTGCTGATAGGGGGCGTCGCCACTGCGGGCGCTCAGCTCATAGGTCACTTCGGTGAGGCTGTCCCCCAGCTGACGGCTGGATTCACCTGTGAGTTGATACTGTTGCCAGTCGGGGGAGTAGCTGGCCAGCGCCGAGGTGGCGAGCAGGCCGGGGGCAGCCAGGAGCAGCAGCCGGGTAGAGAGGTGATTCATCATGATCCCTTTGGTGGATGGAGTGACGTGGGGACCAGACAGGGTATTGGGCTCCAAAAGAATATCAACGAACCAGATGGTGCCGAGGAATCATGTATTCGGGAGCAAACAACATAAAAACAGCCCCAAAGGGGGCTGTGTTGATAGCAAGGACTCAGCCCCATATGGGGGGCGGCGTCACTCCTCTTGCCGCAGGCTCTGGGCGAGCAGGGTACGGGAGGGTTTCAGTCTGCCGCCGAGATCCGGCCAGGGCAGCCAGCGATCCGGCACCATAAAGCCGGGCAGGGTGGCTCTGATCCAGGCGGCCAGCTCGGCGTGGGGCACGGGCTCTGCCAGCCAGTCGATAAAGGCGGCGGGTCGCTGCCCCCACTGTGCGCTGGGGATGGGCACCACCAGGGCCTGGGCCACGGCGCCATGATCCACCAGCCGCTGCTCTATGATCTCGGGCTGGATGTTCTCCCCTCCCGAGATGAAGAGGTTGTCGAGCCGCCCCTCCACCACCAGCTCGCCGTCCGGGGTGAAGTGACCCTTGTCCCGGGTGTGGAACCAGCCCTCCTCATCCAGCGGCAGCACCAGCGCTCCGGCCTGGAAATAGCCGGCAAACAGGGTGTCGCCGCGCACGCAGATCTCCCCCTGGCGGATGCAGACCTCCCGCCCGGGCAGGGGCCTGCCCACCACACCGGCACCGGCACCGGCAGGCTGGCCGGTGCAGACCTGGCTGGCCATCTCGGAGAGGCCATAGCTCGACTTGGGGGTGAACCCCAGGGCCTTGAGCTGGTTGACCAGGGGCTCAGGGATGGCGGCGCCCCCGAGCAGCAGCTCGCGCAGGCGGGTGCGAGCGGGGTCGAAGCCTTGTGCCAGCAGGCGCCAGAGCTGGGTCGGCACCAGCGAGAGGTGGGTGATGGGCTGATCCTCGAGCCGCTCCTTGAGGGGCTGGGTGCGATCGTCCAGCACCAGGCTGGCCCCCGCCAGGAAGACCCTGAACAGGATGGCGTAGCCGCCCACGTGAAACAGCGGCAGGGAGAGCAGCCAGCCGCAGTCGCCATCGAGCGGGATCAGGCTGGCCGAACCCCGGGCCGAGGCCAGGTGGTTGGCGAGGCGGTGCACCACCGCTTTCGGCGTGCCGCTGGAACCCGAGGTGAGGATCATGTTGTTTAGCTGGGCCGGTTCAAGCGGCCAGGCTTCCTCACTGGCCGCCAGCTCGTCCGTGAAGTCGAGCCGCAACGGCAACCAGCCCCCCACCGGAGCCTCGCCCGCGGACCAGAAGGCGCAGGCATCCAGCTGTGCAGCCAGCTCGGCCTGTCTGGGGAGGGGGAAGGCGGGATTGAGCGGGCAGAAGACGAGGCCGCTGCGCACGCAGGCCCAGGCCAGCAGCACGTCCTCCAGGGCGCCGCGCACCACGGCGGCCAGCCGGTCGCCGGCCTTTAAACCCGCCAGCTCGAGCTGGTCGCACAGGGCGTTGAGCCGCGCATCTAGCTGCCGGTAGCTGAGGGAGGTGTCGCCGTGGATGGCGGTGCGCTCGGGTGCCGTCTGTGCCCAGTGGCGCACCGGGCAGGTTGCCAGTGAGGCGTCAGCTGCACGGACGGGCTGCATGGGGGCCCCCTCAGTCACGGTGAAACAGGGGGGTCATCAGGCTTGGGTCGGGTTGACCCTGCTTGTCCAGCAGATCCCTGGCCAGCCAGCGCCTGGTGTCGAGGCCGGGGGCCTGATCCGGCGCCCACTCCCCCGCGAGGCGGGCGAGCTGACCGAGGCCGACGCCGGACTCGAAGCAGGAGGAGACGATCACCTTCAGCTTCAGCTCGCGGGCGCGGGCCACCAGGGCCTCACTGTTGGCCAGGGAGCCGAGCAGGGTCGGCTTGAGCACCAGGGCCTTCAGCTGGGGTATGGGTTCCCAGGGCTTGCCCTGGGCCAGCAACTCGTCGAGGGCCACCGGCATGCCGGTACGGTTGGCGACGAAGGCGATGTCGGCAAAGTCGGCGCACAGATCTTCCAGATATTCGATCCGGTTCGGATCCAGGTGACCGCAGAAGGCCCAGGCCTCCTCGCGGGTCCAGCCCTGGTTGGCATCCAGCACCAGCTTGAGATTGGGACGCCGATCGAGCAACAGGCGGATCAGCGCCAGCTCGTCCCGCATGGGGTAGCGGGCCACCTTCAGCTTGGCCTTGAGCGGAGTCTCGTGCAGCCACTGCTTCCAGTTCTTGAGCAGCTCCTGGGGGGAGCCCTGAATGAGGGGATAGGGTTCGGGCAGGCTGGCGTCCTGCTGTGGCCAGTGACGGCGGGCACAGTCGAGCCCGAATTGCACCGAAGGCAGCCGGGGGGTTATGGTCTGCCCCTGGGCCAGCTGCGCCAGGCAGGCCAGGCTCTCGGCCTGCGCCTCGGCCAGGCTCTCTCTGGAGAAACCGGGCAGGGGGGCTATCTCCCCCCAGCCGTCGTTGATGCGCACCAGCAGGCCCTCTCGCGCCACCTCCACCTTGCCGTGAAAGGTCAGGGGCTGGGTAAAGGGCAGTTGGTAGCGATAGAGGGCGAGTGTCATCAGGGGTTCCGCTTGTATTTGGAGAAGTCGGGGCGGCGCTTCTCGTTGAAGGCGTTGCGCCCTTCCTGACCCTCTTCGGTCATGTAGAAGAGCATGGTGGCATTGCCCGCCAGCTCCTGCAAGCCGGCCTGGCCGTCGCAGTCGGCGTTCAGGGCGGCCTTCAGGCAGCGCAGGGCCATGGGGCTGTTTTGCAGCATCTCCCGGCACCAGCGCACGGTTTCCCGCTCCAGCTCGGCCAGGGGCACCACTGTGTTGACCAGCCCCATGTCGAGGGCTTGGCTGGCATCGTACATGCGGCACAGGAACCAGATCTCGCGGGCCTTCTTCTGGCCGACGATGCGGGCCATGTAGGAGGCGCCCCAGCCGCCGTCGAAGGAGCCCACTTTCGGGCCTGTCTGGCCGAACTGGGCGTTGTCGGCGGCTATGGTCAGGTCGCACATCATGTGCAGCACGTGGCCGCCACCGACCGCGTAACCGGCCACCATGGCCACCACGGGTTTGGGGCAGGTGCGGATGTCGCGCTGGAAGTCGAGCACGTTGAGGTGGTGGGTCCCCTCGTCGTCGCGGTAGCCACCGTAGTCGCCACGGATCTTCTGGTCGCCGCCGGCGCAGAAGGCCTTCTCGCCGAAGCCGGTCAGTATGATGGTACCGATCTGATCGTCGTAACGGGCATCGGCCAGGGCCTGCAGCATCTCTTTCACTGTGCGGGGGCGGAAGGCGTTGCGCACCTGGGGACGGTTGATGGTGATCTTGGCAATGCCATCCAGGGACTTGTGATAGAGGATGTCCTCGTAACCGGCGGAGCAATCCTGCCACTCAATGGGAGCGTACAGTTCCGCTTCCGTCATTGCCTCAATCATGGTGTTTTCCTTCTGGTGTGGTAATGGTCAGCCGGGCAATCCTGTCAGGGGCGACGGTGGCATGGGGTTGCGCTTCCGTCATTGCGTCAGTCATGACTCTTCTCTTCTGGTTGCTTGACCCAGTCTTGCAGGAGCCGGGCAAAGGTGTCGGGCTGGCTGGCGTGCAGGTTGTGCCCGCCATCCAAAGCCAAGTGATTGATATTGCAACCTTGCTTGACCAGCTGGCAAGCCAGGCGATGGAATTTGTGATCCCGGCTGCCGGAGATCCAGCGCACCGGCAACCGGGTTTTGCCCAGCCAGGGGGCGAGATCCGGCTGCTTGCCAAGGGAAGTGGCGCGCAGCATGGTCGCCACGGCTCTCCCCTCGTTGCCAAGGCGCTTGGAGATCTGACGGCCACGGGCCTCCTCGTCCAGATCGGCGAACACCCCCTGCCGGTACCAGTCGGCGAGCACCAGGGCCAGGGGCTCGCACTCGAAGCGCCGGGCCCAGCTCTCGTCGTGGGCGAGGCGGGCGGCGCGCTCGGCCTTTGGCAGGCCCGGATGGCAGTTCTCCAGCAAGAGCGCCTGCAACCCGGCGGGGGACTGGCTGGCGTGATAGAGGGCGAGCCGCCCCCCCAGGGAATAGCCCGCCAGCCGGTAGCGCGCGATATCCCGCGCGGCCAGCTCGCCGCAGAGCCAGCGATGGGCCTCGTCAAAGCCGCTCACCCTCAGCCCCTTGTTGCTGCCGTGGCCCGGCAGATCCAGGGCCAGGCACTCGATGCCGGGCAGGGCCTGGATGACAGGTCGCCAGTCGTCAGCATTGCCGAGCAGGCCGTGCAGCAACACCAGTGTTGGCTGGGTTCTGTTAGTGGCCACGGATAGCCGCTCCCAATGCCTTCAGATCCTCGGCTGCCTCGTTGTCACGCAGAACCTTGATGTCATATGCCACGGATAAGGGTTCCCAGTGCCTTGAGATCCTCGGCCACCTCGTTGTCACGCAGGACCTTGATGTCATATGCCACGGATAAGGGTTCCCAGCGCCTTGAGATCCTCGGCCACCTCGTTGCTCGGTACCTTGATTTCAATCAGGGTTACCCCTTTTTCCAGGGCGGTTGCGTAATCTTGCTCGAACTCGGCCAGGGTGGTCGGCGCCCTGTAGTGCAGGCCGAACATGGCGGCGGCGTGCTCGAAGTGCAGGCCGTGGGGCAGGCAGTAGTAGGTCTCCAGCAGCTGATCCCGGGTCGGCACCGGCAGCATGCGGAAGATGCTGCCACCGTCGTTGTTGAGCAGGATCACCACCAGGGGGCGGCTCCCCTTGCCGAGCAGGGCCAGGCTGTTGAGATCGTGCAGGGCACTGAGATCCCCGAGCAGCAGTGTGGTCGGCTCGTCGCTGGACAGGGAGAAACCGAAGGCCGTGGCGATCAGGCCGTCGATGCCGGAGGCGCCGCGGTTGGTCATCAGCCGGCTGGGGCCCTTGCCGGTTTCGCCGAGCATGTCCATCAACCGGGCCGGCATGCTGTTGCCGACGAACAGCTGGCCCTGGATGAGCTGGGTCAGCCGGTGGCAGACCCCGAGTTCGGAGAAGCGATCGCAGGCGCGGCGAATGTGACTGCTGATGCCCTGCTGGCGCTCCGCCAGCCGGTGCCAGGGCTGATGGCGATGGTCCACCGGATGGGCCGCGGTGAAGGCGCCGGGCGTGCACACCAGGCGGCGACGCAGCCGGTAGTCCGGATCCAGCCTGGCCGGTTGCGGGTCCACCAGCCAGTAATCCTGCCAGGGGTGCTGCTTGATGAACTGGCCGAGCCGCTTGGAGATGAGGCGGGCACCGAACTGCAGCAGCACCTCGGCCCGGGCCAGCTCGGTCACGAAGCAGCTGTTCTGCAGGGCAAGATCCATGTGGATGAGGTTGCGGCTGTCGAAGCGGATCTGGCTCTGCAAGTCCGCCAGCAGCGGCCAGCCGAGGCGCTCCGCCAGCTGGGCCACCCGCTGCGCCTCGGCCGGGTCCTGAATGCGGCCCGCGACTATGACGCCGCGCTTGCCCTGCAAGGCGGCCCAGTCGGGCTGGCGGGGGCAGTGCTGCTCGCCCTGCTGCCAGGGGCTCCAGGGCTCCCTTGAATGGAGCCAGTCGCCGAGCGGGGCCAGGTAGTCGGAAAAGTCCAGGTACGCCTCGCCGGGATAGAGGGGCTCGGGGTACATGCAGTTGAAGTGAACCGGCCCCGGGGTCAGTGCCTGCTTGGCCAGGGCCTGATCCACCGAGCTCAGCACGAAGGCCGCCGGTATGGTCGGGGTGGGGCTCGGCAGGTTCTGCTGATAGACGGGGTAGCGACCGAAGATCCCCTGCTGATCGATGGCCTGGTTGGCGCCGTTGTCGATGAGCTCGGGCGGTCGATCGGCCGAGAGAATAATCAGCGGCACGCCTGTGAGCTGGGCCTCGGCCACCGCGGGCCAGAGGTTGGCCACCGCGGTGCCCGAGGTCATGATCACCGCCACCGGGCGGCCGCTCCCCTTGGCCAGCCCCAGCGCCATGAAACCCAGACCCCGCTCGTCGAAGTGGAGATGGCGGCGAAAGCCGGCATGGGCGGCGGCGGCCATGGTGAGCGGTGCCGAGCGGGAGCCGGAGGCCAGCGCTATGTCCCGCACCCCGAGGCGATAGAGCTCTTCCAGCAAGAGGGAAGACCAGACGTGGTTGAAGGTGGCATGCTGGCTGGCAAACGCTCGGTGCTCAGGCAATTGGCTGGCGGGCATAAGGCTCTCGCAGTGGGTCGATGAAAAACGCTATCCCAGCAGGGAGAGCACGTTGGCGATCTTGTTGTCGAGCTCGGCCCACTCGGCGGCGGGCTCGGATCCGGCCACTATGCCGGCACCGGCAAACAGGCTGATGCCCCGGGCCGTGATGCGGGCGCTGCGAATGGCGACCGAGAACTCCGAGGTCTCCCGGCTCAGCATGCCGCAGGCACCGGCGTACCAGCCACGCTCATGGGGCTCGAACTCGCGGATAAAGGCGAGCGCCGCCTCGCGGGGGGCTCCGCCCACCGCCGGAGTCGGGTGCAGGGCGGCCAGCAGTTGCCAGTCGCACACGCCGGGTTTGAGCTCGGCCTCGATGTCGCACTTGAGGTGTTGCAGCAGCCGCAGTTTCAGGATGCGCGGCTCGGTCAGGGTGGCGTCCGTGGTGAGCGGGGCCAGCCGGCTCAGGATGTCGGCGTGCACCAGCCGGTTCTCCAGCCGGTTCTTGCTGTCGGCCAGCAGCTCGGCGGCCAGGGCCGCGTCGGCCGCCTCGTCACCGGAGCGGCGTATGGTCCCCGCCAGCGCCTCGGTGAAGAGGTGGCTGCCCTCCCGGCGATAGAGGCGCTCGGGGGAGCAGGAGATGAAGCTCTGCTCGGGGGAGAACTGGAAGCCGAAGTGGAAGCACTCCTGGGCGTGACTAGCCCACTGGGTGAGCAGGGACCAGGGGCAGAGGGGATCATCCCCATGCTGGCGGGTCAGCACGCTCTCCCGGGAGAGCACCACCTTGGGGGTGTGGGCCTGAAAGGCGGGGCTGGTTACCCGCTCTACCAGGGTTTGCCACTGGGCCTGACCCGGGACATCCCGGCGCTGCCAGGGCCGTTTTTGCAGTGGGGGCAGGGGGGCTTCCGGCTGAAGGGCGTCGAGGGCCGCCTCGGCCGCCTGCAGTTCGGCATCCAGATTGCTGTCGGTCAGCCAGAGGTTGAGGCAGAGGCTGACACATTCCCCCCGGCGCACCAGCTCGATGCGCGGCAGCACGAAGCGGCAGGGGCCGAACCCCTGCCAGCCTGGCTGGGCCGGGTCGAACGCCAGGCCGCCGTAGTAGCGGGGGCTGTCTTCACTCGTTGAGTTGGCGAGATCGCAGACCCGCTGGATATCCGCTGGCCGGGTCAGCTCGTGGATGGCGCCGAGGGCCACGTACTCCGGGCTCCTGGGGCCGCGGGCCTGCCAATAGATGCGGGGATACAGGGTCTGCGCCGCCAGCCATCCCGGGAAGAGGTCGACGTTGGCCGCCACGCGCAACCGCACGAAGCCGCTGACATTGCTGTGACGCAGGGCGTCCAGTTGTTGCTTGAGATGGGTCTGAGCCAACATGGATGTCTTGTCTGAGCCGGATAGTCGCAATCGCTCTGGGGAGGATGGCGCAGGTTGATGCCAAAGGGCGATGATTTCCTATATATTATCTGCCCATTCTTCCATGTAAATTGCCCGAGGGAGCCCAGCCCCCACGGAGCCAAGTATACCTAAATCCGGTTCGATAACCCTTAACACGATCAATATCTGATTGTTTGGCCATCACAATATGACAAATACCTTCTCTGTTTGGTTGCTGGCGGCGCGTTTGCGAACACTGCCCCTGGCGTGCTCCTCCATTTTGCTGGGCTCGGGGCTCGCAGCCAGCCGGGGGGCCTTCGACGGCGCCATCATGGGCCTCTCCCTGCTGACCGCCATCCTGCTGCAGATCCTCTCCAACCTGGCCAACGACTATGGTGATGCGGTCTCCGGTGCCGACAACGGCGAGCGGATCGGGCCCCAGCGTGCCGTGGTCTCCGGCCTCATCACTCGCCACCAGATGTGCATCGCCATGGGGTTGACCGCGCTGGCGGCAGTGGTGAGCGGCCTCTCCCTGCTGGTCTGCGCCTTCGGGGAGGCGTGGCAGCAGATCCTGACGTTCATCCTGCTGGGGGGCGCCGCCATAGTCGCGGCCATCACCTACACGGTGGGCAAGACCCCTTACGGCTATCGCGGTTTCGGGGACATCTCGGTATTCCTGTTCTTCGGCCTGCTGGGGGTGCTCGGCTCCTACTACCTGTTCACCCATACCCTGGAATGGGATCTGCTGCTGCCCGCCACCGCCTGCGGCCTGCTGGCGACCGCCGTGCTCAACATCAACAATGTGCGGGACATAGAGAGCGATGCCGCCAGCGGCAAGATCACCCTGGCGGTGCGGCTCGGCCGCAACCGCGCCATCGCCTACCACTGGGTGCTGCTGGGGGCGGCGCTGCTGGCCACCATCGCCTTCCTGCTGACCCAGCCCATGAGTATCTGGCCCTGGATCTTCCTGCCCGCCATCAAGCCCCTCACCGATGCCGCCCGCACCCTGCGCGAGAGTTTCGACGGCGAGGTGTTGACCGGCGCCCTCAAGAAGACCGCCATCAGCGCCTTCCTGTTCAGCCTGCTGCTCTCGGTCGGGCTGGCGCTCTCCTGAGCGCTGTTCAGCCATGAACTGGTACGCCAGGCGAACAAGGGCCCCGTGAAGGGGCCCTTCTTGTTGCTGTGCCTTGCCGTTTTCTTCAAGTATTTCAGCGCCTTCCTCTTGCTCTTCAGGCCCGATGGCCGTGATCCGGCTGGCAATATTGAGAAATTCTCGGAACGGGTCGCCGACTTGTGACGAGCCTCGATTGTGGCACGGCTTCGATTGCTATAGAGATGTAAGCGTATGGGGTTCCATATGTAAAAAACCAATGGCAGGGACAGGCTTATGGACAGGTTAGGGAAACATCTCGGATGGGGGCTGCTGGCACTGCTGGGCGCCAGCTCCCTCGGTTACATCGCCCTCAACAGGGGCGAGCAGATCAATGCGCTCTGGATAGTGGTCGCGGCTGTGTGCGTTTATCTTATCGCCTACCGCTACTACGGGCTCTTCATCGCCAAGCGGGTGCTGGCGGTCGACAGCAGCCGCATGACGCCGGCGGTGCGGCACAACGACGGTCTGGACTATGTGCCGACCGACAAGAAGGTGCTGTTTGGCCACCACTTCGCCGCCATCGCCGGCGCCGGCCCCCTGGTCGGCCCCGTGCTGGCGGCCCAGATGGGCTATCTGCCCGGCATGCTCTGGCTGCTGGCCGGGGTGGTGCTGGCGGGGGCGGTGCAGGACTTCATGGTGCTGTTCGTCTCCACCCGTCGCGATGGTCGCTCCCTCGGCGAGCTGATCAAGTCGGAGATGGGCCCGGTCGCCGGGGTCATCGCCCTGGTCGCCACCTTCATGATCATGGTGATCATACTGGCGGTGCTGGCGATGATAGTGGTCAAGGCGCTCACCCACAGTCCCTGGGGCACCTACACGGTCGCCTTCACCATACCGCTGGCCATCTTCATGGGGATCTACACCCGCTACCTGAGGCCAGGCCGCATCGGCGAGGTCTCCATCATAGGTCTGGTGTGCCTCATCTTCGCCATCGTCTCCGGTGGCTGGGTGGCCGAGAGCCAGACCTGGGCGCCCTATTTCGACTTCGACGGGGTACAGCTGACCTGGATGCTGGTGGGCTATGGCTTCGTCGCCTCTGTGCTGCCGGTCTGGCTGCTGCTGGCACCGCGGGACTACCTCTCCACCTTCCTCAAGATAGGCACCATCATAGGCCTGGCCATCGGCATACTGGTGACCCAGCCGACCCTGCAGATGCCGGCGCTGACCCAGTTCGTGGACGGGACAGGCCCGGTCTGGGCCGGGGATCTCTTCCCCTTCCTGTTCATCACCATCGCCTGCGGCGCCGTCTCCGGCTTCCATGCGCTCATCTCCTCCGGCACCACCCCCAAGATGCTGGCCAACGAGAACCAGGCCTGCTTCATCGGTTATGGCGGCATGCTGATGGAGTCCTTCGTCGCCATCATGGCCCTGGTCTCCGCCTGCGTCATCGATCCGGGCGTCTACTTCGCCATGAACAGCCCCCTGGCGGTGCTGGCACCGGCGGGCACCGCCGACGTGGTGGTCTCCGCCGCCGCCGTGGTGAGCAGCTGGGGCTTCCAGATCACCCCGGAGACCCTGACCCGCATCGCCAGCGAGGTGGGTGAGCAGAGCATCATCTCCCGTGCCGGTGGCGCCCCGACCCTGGCGGTCGGCATGGCCTACATACTGCACGGTGCCCTCGGCGGCCTGATGAACGTCGCCTTCTGGTACCACTTCGCCATCCTGTTCGAGGCGCTCTTCATCCTCACCGCCGTGGATGCCGGCACCCGGGCCGCGCGCTTCATGCTGCAGGACCTGATGGGGGTCATCTCCCCCTCCCTCAAGCGGACCGACTCCCTGCCGGCCAACCTGCTGGCCACCGCCCTCTGCGTGCTGGCCTGGGGTTACTTCCTCCATCAGGGGGTGGTGGACCCGCTCGGCGGCATCAACACCCTGTGGCCGCTGTTCGGCATCGCGAACCAGATGCTGGCGGGCATGGCGCTGATGCTGTGCGCCGTGGTGCTGGTGAAGATGAAGCGCCAGGCCTACGCCTGGGTGGCCCTGCTGCCCACCAGCTGGCTGCTCATCTGCACCCTGTCGGCGGGCTGGGAGAAGACCTTCAGCGACAATCCCAAGCTCGGCTTCCTGGCCATCGCGAACAAGTTCCAGGCCATGATCGACAGCGGCACCATCCCGGCCCAGTACACAGAGTCACAGCTGGCCCAGCTGGTGTTCAACAACCGGCTGGATGCGGGGCTGACGCTGTTCTTCATGGGGGTGGTGGTGATCCTCGCCTTCTTCTCCCTGAAGACGGCCATGAAGGCGCTTAAGAACCCGCAGCCGACCGCCAGGGAGACGCCCTACCAGCCGATGCCGGCACAGCAAGGTGCCCCGCGGCCCGAGTCTGATGACGACGGCGATCTGGCCCCCAGCCTCAAGTAAGTCGGCAGGCCGGCACCCCGGGGTGCCGGCCTCTCCTCGACGGCGAACAAGGAGCAAGCATGTTTGATACCCTGGCCAAGGCGGGCAAGTATCTGGGGCAGACCGCCAGGCTGATGGTCGGCGTGCCCGACTACGACAACTATGTGCAGCACATGCGGCTGACCCACCCGGAGCAGACCCCCATGAGCCACGACGAGTTCTTTCGCGAACGCCAGGATGCCCGCTACGGCGGCAAGAATGGCGGGCGTTGTTGCTAATTAGGCCACCACCAGCGCGCACGCCCTGGCCTCGGCGCCGGCTGGATATAATCCCTCTTTCCACAGGACTTCAACATGGCACAGGCTGTAGCTGTCACCCTTTATTGAACGGTTTTCTCGGTTCCAGCTAGCTATACGATCCCAATCTCACAGGATTTCCAACATGACACAGGCTGTAGCGGTTACCCTGCTGACCGGTTTTCTCGGCGCCGGCAAGACCACCTTGCTCAACCACTTCCTGCGCCATCACGCCGATGCCTCCGTGGCCATTCTCGAGAACGAGTTCGGCGCCGCCAATATCGACGGCTCCCTGCTGCAGGGGAGTGACAGGGTCAGCGTGGTGGAGCTCAGCAACGGCTGCGTCTGCTGCAGCGTGCGGGGGGAATTTCGGGCCGCCTTGAGCGATCTGCTGGCCCGACGGGCGGCGGGGGTGTTGCAGTTCGAGCGGCTGATCGTCGAGACCACGGGGCTCGCCGATCCGGCCCCCATCATCCAGACCTTCTTCGTGGAAGAGGCGCTGCGGGATGCCCTGCGCCTCGATGCCGTCATCACCCTGGCCGACTGTGAACAGCTAGGTCGTCAGCTGGATGAACATCCGGTGGCGGCGGCCCAGCTCGGCTTTGCCGACCGCATCCTGCTCACCAAGACCGACAGGGTGGACGGGGCGACCCGGGAGGCGGCCATAGCGCGAGTCCAGGGCATCAACCCCAAGGCGCAGATCATCGACATAGTGCGGGGGGAGTGCCCGGCCGGGCTCTGGCTCGATCTCGATGCCTTCTCCCTGAGCGACGAGCTGAGCCTGAGCCCAGGCATCAAGATAGTGCGTGGGGGCGGTCAGGGCGTCGAGGCGTTTGCCCCCCTCTCGTCTCGGCCCCGCTCCTGGCAGGATGTCATCTCGGCCCACCTGTTCGAGGGGGGCGAGCTGGACCTGAAAAAGATAGGGGCTTTCATGGAGCAGTGCATAGAGCAGCATGGCAACGACATGTTGCGCTACAAGGGGGTGCTGGCCATCGCCGGGGAGCCGCGCCGCCTGATAGTGCAGGGGGTGCACAGGGTGGCGGGGTTCGATTACGGCTCCCCCTGGGGTGACGAGGTGCCCTGCTCGCGGCTGGTGGTGATCGGTCGCTACCTGCCCCTTGAGGCGCTGGAAGAGGGGTTCGCCCTGACCCGGGCCTGAGGAAAAATAACAGATGCGTGAATCACTTAAACAGAAAATCATCCAGGTCTGCCACCAGAAGATTGGTCAGAAGGGGGAGGGGGTGGGCGTCTCCTTCTATGCCTTCTTCGCCAACAGGAACGACGACCCCGAGCTGCTGATGGAGGCGGCGACCTGGTGGATCCAGACCCAGAGACTCGACCACTTCGAGAAGGCGCGCAAGATCATCGCGCTGGTCGAGGCCATGAAATAGGGCGAGATGAAACAAGAAGGGCTCCTGATGAGGAGCCCTTCTTGTTGATGGTCTGCGGCTATCGCCGCCGAGTGGTCTCAGCTGGCGGGCGCCACGGCCGTCCGGCGGGAGAAGAAGAGGCAGTCCATCAGCCAGATGGCCAGCATGGAGGCGCCCACCAGGGGGAAGCAGATCCCGAGCACGACCAGCACTGCGATGGCGCCACCCATGGGGGGCAACTTGGCGGGCAGGGGCGGGGCGGCGAGCCGGCCCTGGGGGCGGCGGCTCCACCAGATCCAGAGCCCGCTCACCGAGCTTGCCAGCACCATCAGGCAGATGATCAGCATGACGAGCTGGTGGGGCCAGCCGTAGAGCTTGCCGGTGTGCAGCATGACGCCGGTTTCCACCGTCTTGGCGACCGGGCCGTAATCCTGCCAGCGCACGTCGGCCAGCACCTTGCCGCTGTATTGATCGATGTGCAGGGTGGCGTCGTTGCGCGGATCATCGGCGAACAGGGCTATGGTATAGACGCCTGTGCCACCGACCGGCGGCGTGATGCTGTAACCCGGGTGAACCCCGCGCTCAGTGGCGATCTCCACTACCCGTTGCAGGGGGATGCGGTGGCTGGCCATGACCATGCCGTCGTGTTCCCCGCCATGGTTCATGGCGCTGTGATCATGGCTTTCCGGCGTCGGCTGCGAGCTCGGTATGGGCGTGTTCTCGACGGCCCAGGGCACAGTCTGTTCATGGGCATGGTTGAGGGTGCGGGCGAGAGGAGCAGATTTCGGCACCTCGTTCCACATGGCGGCCGGGAAACGGTTCCAGACGTTGGCGAACCGATCCCCCCAGAAGCCGGTCCAGGTCATGCCGCTCAGCAGCAGCAGCAGCAGGAAACCCGCTCCCCAGAAGCCGACCACGGCGTGCAGATCGCGCCACCAGAGGCGTCCGCGCTGGTTCATTCTGGGCCAGAGGATGCCTCCTACGCCGGGTCCCTTGCGCGGCCACCACAGGTAGAGTCCACTGACGAGCAGCACTATGCCCCAGCCGGCGGCCAGTTCGATCAGGCGATCCCCTGTGGTGCCGAGCAGCAGCTCCGCATGCAGGGCGCGGGCCACCGCCTGCAGGTTCCACTTGTTGTCCATGGTGCCGAGCAGGGCGCCGCTGGCGGGATCCATGAAGAGGGTCAGTTCGCGCTCGCCCTGATTGACGATGATCTGGGCGCTCGCATCCGTGGCCACGGGGGGCAGGTATTTGCGCAGACTGGCATCGGGCATGGCGATCTTCGCCTTGGCCAGCAGCTGGTCGGCACTCAGGGTCTGGGTGGCGGGGGCCACCTTCATCAGCTCGGGGTAGAGCAGGTTGTCGAGCTGGGGCTTGTACAGGTACAGGATGCCGGTGAGGGAGAGCAGGATCAGAAAGGGGGCGACGAAGAGACCGGCATAGAAGTGCCAGCGCCAGATCCTTTGGTAATAACTCGCGTCTTGATGCTTCATCTTGGATCCTTGCGCCGAGGCTAAAGGTTGCGGTTGGTGGAATGTTTGAGTGGCGCGGATGATAGCAGCAACGTTTTATTAACTGCAACAGAACATGCTGGCTCCACCTTCACTTCGTTGCGCGCCTTGATTGTGCCATCTGGTGTCGATGCCTGCCGGTGAGGGCCGGGGCTCCATGGACTTTTTGCATATAAATCCTTACCTTGTTGCAACATCAGGCGGCGTCGGCACGACGAAAAAATCAGGGGAGGAGGGGGACGTGCACTTGCAACCACACGGCCATTTCGAGATGCAGCGACAGGGGCTGGTGCTGATTTGCCGCCCGAGCGGCCCCTTCAATCTGGCGGGCGCCATGGCCTATGAGGCTGCGTTCAGCCAGCAGATCGCAGGATTGCGCGATGCCCCCTGGGGGATTGTCGAGGTGGCGACCGAGTTCGAGGCCGCCGGTCCCGAGGTGCTGGCGCGTTTTCGTCGTCAGTTTGGCTGGTGCGCCGCCAATGGCTGCGATTTTCTTGCGGTCGTGGTGGTGGGCGGGTTCAAGCGCTATCTGGCGGATCAGGTCTTCAGCGATCTGCCGTTCAGGGCGGTGTGTTACTTCGAGCAGGAGGCGGCGGCCATCCACTGGTTGGGGGAGCGGCTCGGCGGCGACGTCACACCGGTGAGCTGACCCGGTAGCCCGGGGCCGTTCTGTCTGCCAGCCTCACCCCAGCTTGATAAACCACTTGTCCCGCTCGTCGACACAGTCGGGCTCGCCCATCTCGAACTCGCGGCAGATGAGGGGCCGCACCTCATAGATGCGGCACATCATGGTGTTGCGGTCGAGGGCCGCACACCAGCCATCTTCCAGCCGGCGCATCACGGGGATCTCCCCTTCCCGATCGAGCACATAGCGATCCGGCACGCCTGTGTCGGTAAAGAGCATCACTTCGAGGCGGCAGCAGCAGGCTTCGCAGTTCTGGCAGCTCACGTCGGTTTGGATTGCTTGGGTCATGGTGCCTGTCTTGCCGCATGGCGGCATCGAAATATATGAAACAGGCGCCTGTCAGGCGCCTGTGGTCTGGCCAACGGCTTGTGAAGAACCTTAGCCCAGTTTGCGGGCGCGGTAGCTGCGCCCCTTGATCTTGCCTTCCTGCAGCCGCTTGAGGGCGGCGCTCGCCACCTGACGCTTGACCGCCACGTAGGAGTACTGCTCGGAGATCTGGATCTTGCCCACGTCGCTGCCGGCAATGCCGCCTTCGCCGGTCAGGGCCCCCAGGATGTCACCGGCCCGCACCTTGGTCTTGCGGCCCGCATCGATGGAGAGGGTCACCATCTGCGGCGCTATCGGCTTGATGTCGCGGCCCAGGGTATCGAGATCCCCCAGCGGCATGGGGGCCTGCTGGTACTCCTCGATCAGGTTGACGCGCTGAGCTTCGTTGGGCTGATACAGGCTCAGGGCCAGGCCCTGCTGGCCGGCACGACCGGTACGGCCGATGCGGTGCACATGCACTTCAGGGTCATAGGTCAGCTCGTAGTTGATGACGGCACCCAGCTCCTTGATGTCGAGACCCCGGGCCGCCACGTCGGTCGCGACCAGTATGGTGGCGCTGCCGTTGGCGAAGCGTACCAGAACCTGATCCCGCTCCCGCTGCTCCAGATCGCCGTTCAGCGCCAGGGCCGAGAAGCCCTTGGCGGCCAGGTGATCGGCCACGTCGTTGCAGGCGCGCTTGGTGTTGCAGAACACCACGCAGGAGCTCGGCTGATGGTGGCTCAGCAGCCAGGTGAGGGCGTCGAGGCGCTGACCGGCCGGCACTTCATACAGCTTCTGTTCGATGGCGCTGCCCTCGTGCAGGGACTCCACGCTCACCTCGACCGGGTTGCGCTGCACGCCGCGGCTCATCTGGGCTATCCCCTCCGGATAGGTGGCGGAGAACAGCAGGGTCTGGCGGCGCTCGGGAGCATGGCGGATCACCTTGTTGATGTCTTCGCCAAAGCCCATGTCCAGCATGCGATCCGCTTCGTCCAGCACCAGGGTCTCCAGGCTGGAGAGCTCCAGGGTGCCCTGCTCCAGGTGCTTGAGAATGCGACCCGGGGTGCCGACGGCGATGTGGGCACCGAAGCCCAGGGTGGCGGACTGCGGTGCGGTCGGGGTGCCGCCACACAGGGTCACCAGTTTGACGTTCGGCAGGGCGCGGGCCAGACGACGGATCTCCTGAGCTACCTGATCCGCCAGCTCGCGGGTCGGACAGAGCACCAGGGCCTGTACGTCGACACGGTTGACGTTGAGGCGTGAGAGCAGGCCGAGGGCGAAGGCGGCTGTCTTGCCGCTGCCGGTTTTTGCCTTGGCGATCAGGTCTTTGCCCTCGAGTACCAGGGGCAGGCTCTGGGCCTGGATCGGGGTCATCTGCAGGTAACCCAGGCTGGTGAGGTTCTCTTGCAGGGCGGGGGAGAGATTGAGGCTGCTAAATTCGCTGTTGTTCACAAAAGGACTCTATTTCGGAGAAAACGGGGATGCGCCGTGCGCAAGGGCGCGCATTGTATCAGAAAGCGCTGCCGGATGTGGCGGATTTTTGAACGCTTAAGCCTGTGCAACCTCGGGGTGGCTTCATCCGTCCCCATGGCGACAGAGAGGCACGACTGGGATGGCTCCAGGTGAAGGTTTGCGGTCGCTCGCTAATTATTTACCGGAGGTAAACGTTTCCCGTCCCGGCTGATTAAATATTCTTGGTTGAAATATGTGCCGTGCAGAGGAGTGAATGTTGCGAGAATGATGCTGGAATATCCATTGGCGTTATCTGTACAATCTCTACATTCCTATCGATATGTTTTATAAGTAGATTTTTACTTTTAACTGGGTGATTAATATACCGTTAATGGTTAATTAATTTAAAAACGTTTGTATTATCTCGCATACATATTATTGAACCAGATTGTGATGGCTATCTGATTTTTAAATATACGATTCTTTATGATGGCGCCGGTCAAAAATAACAATTCACTGGGTGCTACTGGTATGGAATACGTTCACTTTGTGCTTGGACTCTTGATGGTCCTCGCGCTGGCGTTGCTGGCAAACCGCCGCAACTGGAAACAGATCAAGCTGCGTTATATCGGGCAGCTGTTGGTGGTGGAACTGGCGCTGGCTTGGTTCATGCTCAACTCCGAAGTGGGTCTGGCGGTGGTAGGTGGCTTCGCCGCCGGCTTCACCAAGCTGATGGAGTTTGCCAAGCAGGGGACCGACTTCGTGTTCGGTGGCCTGGTCAACGAAGGGGCCTTCTCCTTCTTCCTGATGGTGCTGATGCCCATCGTCTTCATCTCGGTACTGATCGGCATACTGCAGTACATCCGTCTGCTGCCCATCGTCATTCGTGGCATAGGCACTGTGCTGGCCAAGATCAACGGCATGGGCAAGCTGGAGTCCTTCAACGCCATCAGCTCCATGATCGTCGGCCAGTCCGAGAACTTCATCGCGCTCAAGAACACCTTGCCGCACCTGAACGAGAAGCAGATGTACACCCTGGCGGCGACGGCCATGTCCACCGTCTCCATGTCCATCGTCGGTGCCTACATGCAGCTGATAGAGCCCCGTTACGTGGTGGCCGCGCTGGTGCTCAACATGTTCAGCACCTTCATCGTGCTGTCGCTCATCAACCCGTACGAGCCTGACAATACCGTGACCGACGCCAAGGCGCTGGCCGAGGGGGACGAGCACCATACCCCGAAGAAGGAGAACTTCTTCGAGATGCTGGGGGAGTACATCATGGCTGGTTTCTCCGTTGCCGTGATAGTGGCTGCCATGCTGGTGGGCTTCATCGCCCTGATCGCCCTGGTCAACTACCTGTTCGAGATGGCGTTTGGCGTCAACTTCCAGCACGTCATGGGCTACATCTTCTACCCCATCGCCTGGATCCTCGGCATCCCCGGTGGTGAGGCGCTGCAAGCCGGCTCCATCATGGCGACCAAGCTGGTGACCAACGAGTTCGTGGCCATGATGGATCTGGGCAAGATTGCCGCCGATCTCTCGCCCCGCACCGTGGGCATCCTCTCCATCTTCATGGTGTCGTTCGCCAACTTCAGCTCCATCGGCATCATCGCCGGTGCGGTGAAGGCGCTGAACGAAGAGAAGGGCAACATGGTCTCCCGCTTCGGTCTGAAGCTGGTGTACGGCTCCACCCTGGTGAGCCTGCTCTCCGCCGTGATCGCCGGTGTGATGATCTAATCGCACCTCGCCATCACCATGACAAACCCCTGCCTCGGCAGGGGTTTGTTTTTCTGGGTGAGTCAGCCGAAAGGTGGTTCTGCTCATCATGACTTGCCGCATGTTGAGAAGATAAGAAGAGGCCGCCAATGCTGGCGGCCTCTCTGTCTGGTTGCTCAATGCCTAGTATCAAGGGCAGGTGATGGTGTTGCTGGTCACGCCATTGAGAGTGGCCTGGTAAGTCACCGACTGGGTCAACAGCAATATATCGGTGTTGTTCAGGGTTACCCCGATGACAATGCCATTTTTGCTCCAGATGACGCTGTTGCTGACATCCAGCGTGCTGGCGTCTGAGAAGGTGGCGACGGCCTTGCGGGTCACTATGTTGGCGATCGGCAGGCCGAGTGCTCCCAGCTGGACCTGTGTGGTGCAACTGGCTGTCAGGTTGCCGAGGGTTGCCGCCGTGATGGTGATTGGCTTGCTGTCTGTCCCGGTCAGGAAGCTGGCGGTAATATTGGCTGTTCCTGCGGTCACCCCTTGGGCCAAGCCTGTGCCGGAGACGGTCACGACTCCGGTGTTGTCACTCTGCCAGCTGACCAGGGCGCTCACATCCTGGCTGGTCAGGTTGCTGAAACTGGCCGTCGCCTTGAGTTGCGCCTGATTCCCGCTCGCCAGATTGGGAATGGGGTCTATGGTGAGCCCGGTCAGGGTCGCCGCCGTCGCTGCGATATTGATGGTGGCGCTAGTTCCTCCCAGACTGCCACTGATGACGGCAGAGCCCACCGCCAGCGCCTTGATCTGACCGTTGGCATCCACGCTGACCAGAGTCGGGGCGCTGCTGCTCCAGCTGATCTGGCTGGTCACATCAACCAGGGTATCGTCAGAGTAGGTTGCGAGAGCCTTCAGCTGGCCATTGGTCCCCAATGCCAGTGAGGTAAGGGGAGTGCTGATTTGGATGGCGCTCACAGTCGCAGCCGTGACGGTGACGGTCAAGTTGCTGACTTGCCCGCCGAAGCTGCCGGTGATGACGGCCGTCCCCGGGGCCACTGCCGTGACTTCACCACTGGTGCTGACGGTGGCGACGTCGCTGTCACTGCTGCTCCAGGAGACCAGGGGGGTGATGTTCTGGCTGCTGCCATCGGAGTAGCTGGCAACGGCGGTCAATTGAGCCTTGGTGCCGGCTGCCAGGGTTGATGCCGTTGCCGACAAATCGATCTGATTCACGCTGGCATTGGTCACGCTCAAACTGACGCTGTTACTGGTGACCGCGCCCACACTGCCGGTCAAGGTTGCACTGCCGTTGCTGACAGCACTGACTTCGCCGGACAGGTTGATGGTGGCCACCCCTATGTTCGAACTGTTCCAGACCACCTGGTTCGAAATATCCTGAGTGCTGTTATCGCTATAGGTGGCGATCGCCGTTAACTTGCCCTTGGTCCCCTTGGCCAGGGTGAGACTGGGCGGGGTGATCTGGATCTGGCTGACGGTGGCATTGGTGACGGTCAGCACAGTCCCGGCACTGGTGACACCGTTCAGGCTGGCACTGATAGTGCTGGTACCCACGGCAACCCCGGTTGCCAGCCCCTGGGCATTGATGGTGACCTTGGTTTGATCGCTGCTGAACCAGGCGGCCTGGCTAGAGACATCCAGGGTGCTGCCATCGCTCAGCACGGCCTGGGCCTTGAACTGAACCGAGCTGCCTTTGGCCAGGTTGCCACTGCCGCCATTCAGGACGACCTGGATGCTGTTGACGGTGGCATTGGTAACCACCAGCAGCACAGTATTGCTGGTGACGCCCAAGAAGTTGGCCGAGATACTCGATCCCCCTTCGCTGAACGCGGTGGCTTCACCGTTCAGATCTATGGTCGCGACGCTGATATCCGAGCTGTTCCAATTGACTTGGCTGGTTACGTCCTGCGATGAGTTGTCGCTGAAGGTGGCGATGGCCTGGAACTGCAGCTTGGTCCCCTTGGGCAGGGAGGCCGTCGGCGGTATGACTTGCAGCGCAGTGGCGATGGCATTGGTGACAGTCAGGGTCGCACTGCGGCTGATGGCGCCAAGGGTGGCGGTGACGGTCGCCTGACCAATGCCGCTCCCCGTGACCAGTCCCAGGCTATCGACACTGGCGATGAAGGGGGCGTTGCTGCTCCACTGGACCTGTGATGACACATCCTGAGTAGAACCGTCGCCAAAGGTGGCGATGGCCTGCAACTGGCTCTTGGTGCCGAGGGCTATGGCCGTGACGGCAGGAATGACCTGCAGAGCGCTGACACTGGTGTTGTTGACCTGGATGCTGGTGCTGGCAGTGACCCCCAGCAGGCTGGCGGACAGGGTAGTGGATCCCGCCGCAACGCCGGTCACCAGACCCGTGCTATCCACGGTGGCGACGGCGGTGTTGCTGCTCAACCAACCCACCTGGGAGGAGACATCCTGAGTGCTCTGATCGGCGAAGGTCGCGATGGCCGTCAGCTTGGTCGTGGTACCTATGGCCAGTTGCACTGTGGCCGGGATGATCTGGATCTGGCTGACGGTCAGATCGACTGCCGAGATAATGGTCTGGCCTGTGACCCCCTGTACCGTGGCCGTGACAGTGGCATCACCGGCTTCGATGGCGGTAGCTTTTCCCTTGTCATCGACACTCAACACGGTCGGGTTGCTGCTCTGCCAGCTGGCCTGGGTCGACACATCCCTGGTTGTGTCATCGGAGAGGGTGGCAATGGCCTGCAGTTGCAGGGTCAGCCCCTTGGCCAACCTGGTTGTGGGGGGAATGATGGAGACCTTGGTGGCAATGGCATCCGTGATGGTGAGGGTGGAGATATTGCTGGTAACCCCCTGATAGCTGGCACTGATCCCGGTGCTGCTGACCTTGAGTGTTTTGACCAGGCCCTTCTCATCTATGGTGGCAATGGTGCTATCCGCGCTGCTCCAGCTTGCCTGCTCCGTGATGTCGGCCGTGCTGTTGTCGCTGTAGGTCGCGATGGCAAGATATTGAGTGCTGATCCCGAGCGGGGTGCTGGGGTTGGCTTCGGCTCGGGCCTTGTTGCCAGCGGTGTCGGCTGATATGTCGATCCGGTTCAGTGATTTGGTGACGGGCGCCGGATTGGTTGGATTATCCTCTCCTCCGCCACCCCCGCCGCCGCAACTGAATAAGAAAAGAGTGAAAAACAGTGAAAGAAATACATTCATGGGCTTGCTCATTGATATTCCCCTTCAATCCTTGTGCTTAATATGAAGTGAAGATCATCCCGGTACTCCTGTATGGGAACAGCGAATCCTGCAGCCATGGCCGCCTCAATGTTGAACGAATAATGAAATCATAAAAGGTGTTGTTATGATTGGGTTTTACTTTTATTAGTCAGATGTACTCAATATTTGGTAGGTATTTTAGGCATCCTTTAGACATGGTGGTAATTGGTCAAGTTAATAGTGATTAAATTATTATTTGTGGCGTTTTAATATGTCTAGGATAGCGACATTGATAATTCAATCTATACCGATAGAATTAAAAATATTAGTTTGTGACTAGATTGATACTAAAAGTTATATAAAAAATGAATCTTATGGGTGGGGCGCCGTCTGCGGGTCCAGCGTGGCGCCAGGTGAGGGGGAGGATGGGCCGGCAAACGATGAGCCTCTGCCATCTGTGGCAGGGGCTCATCGTCAGCCAGGCCATGATGCCCTGCTGCGATGACTCAGGTCAGCTTGCCCTTGAGCAGCCATTTGTCGAGGGCATTGGCGAAGCGCTGCTTGTCGGCGGCGTTGAAGGGGGCCGGGCCGCCGGTCTGCACCCCGGCCGAGCGCAGCTCCTCCATGAAGTTGCGCATGCCGAGCCGGGCCTGGATGGTCTCGCGGGTGTAGATCTCGCCACGGGGATTGAGCGCCTCGCCACCGGCATCGATGACCCAGGAGGCGAGGGGGATGTCGCCGGTGATCACCAGATCGCCGGGCTGAACCTGCTGGGCAATGACATGATCCGCCACATCGAAACCCTTCTCCACCTGCTGGGTCTTGATGAAGGGAGAGGGGGGAACCCGCAGCCCCTGATTGGCCACCAGGGTGGTGACAACCTGGGCGCGATGGGCGGCGCGGTAGAGGATCTCCTTGACCGGAATGGGGCAGGCATCGGCATCGACCCAGATGGACATGGCATGGCTTCCTGTAGTTGAAACGGGCATGAAACGAGAGCGGGCATGGTAGCACAGGCGCCCCCTTCCCGGTGCGGGGCTGAGTCGGCCCCTGCTTTCGTGTAAGCTGGGGCCTGAGCATGAACGAGAAGGAGACGAGATGGATCGGGTGCCCAGTGACGTAATTTATGGCCTGACCCTGGATGGCAAGGGGGGGATGACCCCGCTGGCCACAGGCAGCGAGATCCCGGCAGCCCAGCCCAGCTGGGTGCATCTGGATTACGGCAATCCGGAGGCGGCCCGCTGGCTGTTGCAGACCCCCTTGCTCAATGACGCCGCGCGCGAGTCCCTGCTCGGTCAGAGCAACAGGCCCAAGCTGGTGCGGATGGGGGAGACTGTGCTGCTGATCCTGCGTGGCATCAATCACAACAAGGATCACAGGCCCGAGGAGATGGTGGCGCTGCGCATCTACATCACCCCGGATTTCATCCTCAGCAGTCGCCGTCGCTCCCTGCTGTCGGAAAAAGATGTCTTCCAGCAGTTGGTGCTGGGGGGCGGCGCCATCTCTACCGCCGACTGGTTGGTGGAGATCTGCGATGCCCTGACCGACAGGGCGGGGGAGTTTGTCGAGGAGCTGCACGATCAGATCCTGGAACTGGAAGAGATAGTGCTGATGCGTGAACTGCCCGCCAACGGGCGGTTGGCGCGGATCCGCAAGCAGCTCATCATGATCCGCCGCTATCTCTCCCCTCAGCGAGATCTGGTGGCGCGCCTCGCCAACGAGAAGCTCAGCTGGCTGGATGAGGACGATCGCCGTCGCCTGCTCGACATCGCCGATCGGCTGCGGCGCTGGCTGGACGATCTGGATGCCGGGGTGGCTCGCTCCGCCGTGCTGGCGGACGAGATCAACAACCTGACGGCGGAGGCGACCAACCGCCGTGCCTACCAGATGTCGGTGATGGCGCTGATGTTCCTGCCCGCCAGCTTCCTGACCGGCCTGTTTGGCATCAACCTGGGCGGCATCCCCGGGGCCGAGAGCCCGACCGCCTTCTGGGTCTTCTGCGGTTCCCTACTGGCGCTGGCGACCGGGCTGGCGGTCTGGCTCAAATATCGACGCTGGTGGTAAGGAGCGCACATGACGACATGGGAATCCTTTGGTGTGACCCTGCTGCTGTTGCTGGGGCATACTCTCATTCGCGGCCTCATTCACAAGAGCCTGATGGCGCTCGGCCAGAGCCGGCAGGTGAGCGAAAACCGGGTACTCTACGTGGAGCATGTGTTCCACTTCCTGCTCGGCTGCGCCACCCTGCTGATCCTGGCGGGGGTGTGGGGGCTCGACTTCTCCCGGTTGGTGGTGCTCGCCTCCTCCTTCTTCGCCGTGCTCGGGGTCGCCATGGTGGCCCAGTGGTCGATCCTCTCCAACATCACCGCCAGCATCACCATCTTCTTCGCCTTCCCCTACAAGATCGGCGACCGGATCCGCATCCTCGACAAGGATGACTCAGTGACCGGCGTCATCACCGAGATAGGCCTGTTCTACCTGCGGGTGCGGGATGACAATGGCGACCTGGTGACCTACCCGGCCAACCTGATCCTGCAAAAGCCGGTCAGGCGGCTGGAGAGCAAGGAAGCCGAGCCGCTGCAGCCGGAATGAGAAAAGGCTCCCCAGGGAGCCTTTTTGCTGGCATCTGCCTCAACGCTCGAAGAAGCGATAGAGGTGCTCGACCTGGATGGGGCAATCGGCCACCAGGTGGATATGGTCGCGAGCCTCTTCGGTCGAGGAGAAACTCATCGGGCACCCCAGGGTGTCCGTCATCATGTAGAGATGGCCATCCTGACCCCGAAACTCCACTACCCAGCCGGGGGAGATGATGTCATGCATGATCTCCGCCTCCCTGAACCTGTGCTGCTGATGAAGCGCACGCAATTCGCTGACTGTCATGACATCCTCCTGTGACTCATGGCGCCACCCTCAAGTCTAGTCGCCCGCGGCGGACGCAGGCGCAGGGAGCCGGATCGTCGGCGCATCAAGCCGCCTGGGGCTCCCGTGGCGGCTGCAGTGCGATCAGCAGCTCACCGGCCAGCGGTGACACCGGGCCTGTGACGACCCGGGGTTTTCCCCTGGCATCGACGATGAACAGGGGAATGGCGCCGGGATTGGCCTCCTGATACTGGTTCCAGTCAAAGGCGTCGCTCAGGCGGGTCGCCTTGATCTGGCCGCCCCGGCTCAGCAGGCCGCTCAGGCGGGCAAAATTCATCTCTGGCCCGAACAGATCCTGGCGTGCGCGGAAGGTGGCGCTCTCCCGATTCGCCTTGCCGTGCTGCTCGCTGGAGCGCAGGGAGTGGACTTTTTCCTCCCCGTACAGGTGGGCAAAGTGCAGCACCCCGAGGGCGTTGTTGTGACGGTTGGGGGAAAGCGCCAGCACCGTATGGATGCTGGTGAGGGGCAGGTGCAGCTCGGCGTGTTCCGATTGCGGATTGCCAAAATAGCAGGGCAGGCCGCTCATGCGGGCCAGCTTGCAATGTTCCCAGGCCGGATCGGAGAGATGGACGGGTATGCCCTGATCCGCCAGCGCCCGACCGATGGCGCGGGCCACCGAGTTGGCGCCGATCAGCAGCCAGGTGTCGGGAGCGGGCTGGCGCATACCGAGCAGTCTGGCCAGCGGGGTCGCCGTCAGGCTCTGCAACACCACGGTGAAGATGATGACGGCAAACACCAGGGGCACCAGCTTGTCGGCATCTTCAATGCCGGCCTCGTGCATGCTGATGGCGAAGGAGGCGCTGACCGCCGCCGCCACTATGCCTCGGGGGGCTATCCAGGCGAGCAGGGCGCGGGCGCGCCAGGGGAGATCCGATCCCAGGGTCGAGACCAGGATGCAGAGCGGACGGGCCACGAACTGCACCACGCAGAGCAGCACCAGCACCATGGGGCCGAGTTGCCAGAGCTGCGCCAGATCGAGGCGGGCCGCCAGCAGGATGAAGAGGGAAGAGATGAGGATGACAGCGAGATCCTCCTTGAATGCCAGCACCTCCTCCAGATCCAGTCCCTCCTGATTGGCGAGCCAGATGCCGAACACGGTCACCGCCAGCAGGCCGGACTCGTGGCTGAGCCAGTCCGACAGGGTGAAGGTGACCAGCACCAGGGCCAGCACCCCGAACTTGTGCAGGCTGACCGGCAACCAGTCCTTGCGCATGATGAGGGTGGTGATCCAGCCAGCTGCCATCCCGATCAGCGACCCCACCCCCACCGTCTTGGCCAGGGCCAGCAGGGTGTGATCGATGAGGTCCCCCTGGCTGCCGAGGCGCACCGCCTCGAACACCAGTACCGCAAACAGGGCACCGATGGGATCGATGACTATCCCCTCCCAGCGCAGGATCTTGTCCACCTCCCGTACCGGCCGAATGACGCTGAGCATGGGGGCGACCACGGTCGGCCCGGTGACCACCAGCACGGCACCGAGCACCATGGCGACCCGCCAGTCCAGCCCCAGCAGCCAGTAGCTGGCGGCGCCTATGACCGCGAAGCTGGCCAGCATGCCGGTGGAGCAGAGGTTGCGTACCACCTTGCCTATCCCCTTGAGTTCGGTCAGGTGCAGGGTCAGGGCCCCTTCAAACAGGATGATGGCGACCGAGAGCGACACCAGCGGAAACAGCAGCTCCCCCAGCAACTGGTCCGGGTCGAGTACGCCCGTCACCGGGCCGAGCAAGAGGCCGCTGAGCAGCAGGAACAGGATGGCGGGGACGCGCACGGACCAGGCGAGCCACTGGGCGAGCAGGGAGATCAGGGCGATCCCGGCGAGAGAGAGTGCAATCATGCCAACCTCGGGTGGGTAATGGGGTTGGGAGTAGTGTAGCGGGGAAGGAGGGCAAATTGACACCCGGTAGAGGCGGCCTCGGGGAGGCCGGGATCCCGGGAGTAAGCCTCAGCGGGCTGGCCTGATCAGATGGGGCTCTCTTTGTGGAGTTCGGTGACGCAGTCGGTCACCGCCAGCACCAGTGCGGAGCGCACCATCTGATCGAGCCGGTTGAGCTGCATCTGATAGAGGGGCCAGTCCTCCTCGTTGGCCGGGGGATCCTGCGGCATCATGCTGGTCTGATGGATGGCATGCAGGCGGCTTAGCAGGTCGCGGATCGGCTTGTCGCTGAAGCGATAATCCTTGGGGTCGCGTACCAGAAAATCGCGGATCTTCAGGTAGGCCTCGAGATCCTGATAGTGCTCGAGGGAGATGAGGCCGAGGGCGAAGATGAGCTTGAGGCGCACCTCCAGCTGGCCGAGGGGACCGCTCTGGTTGAGCAGGGGTTCGATGGCGTATTTGACGGCATACTCCTCCTGGCGGAACGCGCGCCGCATCAGGGAGTCGACCGCCTCTTCCAGGATGGTCACGACCTCGAGAAAGAAGCCGCGGGGGCCATCCTGCTCGTTCAGTCGCTCCAGTACATCATCTTCCTGGTGTGTGGTCATAGGTGCTCAGGGTCCGGCTGACTGGGAGAGAGTGTGCCTCTCTCCCGGTTTCTATCATATGGGGCGCATGCGCTCGGGCTGCCGGCGAGTACGCCCCATGGGGTCACTTCAAGTTGTTGTAACGGGCGACTATGGTGCGCACCACATCGCTGTTCTCATCCAGGCCGGTGACGCGGGCCAGGGTCCTGGCCGGGCCGAACTCTGCCAGCAGGGCCTGCAGCTCCACCGCCTGGGGGTCGTCATCGTTGTGATAGTGCAATGCCGCGGCTATGCCCTCCTGGAGGTGATCGCTCGGCAGGCCGTACTCCAGGGTACCGAGCAGCGGCTTCACCAGCCTGTCCCCCGCCGCCAGCTTGCGCAGCGGCTGGCGACCGACCCGGTCGATTTCATCCACCAGATAGGGGTTGGCGAAGCGGGACAGGATCTTCTCGATGTAGGCGGCATGCAGGCGCGGGTCGAAGCCGTAGCGTTTCACCAACACGGCCCCGCTCTCCTCCATGGCGCGGCGCACCTTGCTGCGGATCAGCGGATCCTCGATCGCCTCGCGCACTGTGCGATAGCCCCTCAGCTTGCCGAGGTAGGCGGTGACGATGTGGCCGGTGTTGAGGGTGAACAGCTTGCGCTCGACGAAGGCCATCAGGTTGTCGGTGGGCTCCATGCCCGCCACCTGGGGCAGCTCGCCCTTGAACTGGGTCTGGTCGACGATCCACTCGCTGAAGCTCTCCACCGTCACCTCCAGGGGATCGTCGTTGGCCGCGGCCGGTGGCACTATGCGATCCACCGCGGAGTCGACGAAGCCGACGCAGTTGTCGAGGGTGGCATGATACGCGACCGGCAGGTACTTGAGTACCTCCTGCTTGAGGTGGCTGGTGCCGCGTACCATGTTCTCGCAGGCGATGACGTTGAGGGGGGTCAGGTTGCCGGCATCGAAGCGGGCCTGCAGCCCCTTGGCCAGGGTGCTGGCGATCTTGTCCAGTATGTTGGGGCCCACCGCCGTGGTCACCAGATCGGCGGTGATGATGCGGGCTATCACTTCGTGTCCGGCGGAGCTGACGGCGGCGACGTTGCGCACCACGTCCAGTTTCTGATCCGTGCCCACCACGTGCACCTTGTACTCCTGGCGGTGGTTGAGCTGATCGATCAGGGTCTCGTTGACGTCGGCGAAGGTGACCTGATGGCTGGCGTCCGCCAGCAGTTTTCCGATGAAGCCACGGCCTATGTTGCCGGCACCAAAATGCAATGTTTTCATGAGATTAACCTCTACAACCAAAGACGATGAAGGACGATTAGGCAGCCTGTTCGGCCCCCAGCAGATCCAGGAACTCCTGGGGATCCTGGGTGCTGGCCAGCCGGTCGATGAGACCGGGTTCATCCAGTGCATTGGTCAGGCGGGTTATGACCTGAATGTGTTCGTCATTGCGGGCGGCGATGCCGATCACCAGGCGGGCCACCTCGTCGGCGGCTTCGCCGAAGGCGACCCCGGCCGGGTACTGGCAGATGACGATGCCGGTACGCTTCACGTGCTCCTTGGCGGCTATGGTGCCGTGGGGCACGGCGATGGACTCGCCGAGGTAGGTGGAGACCAGCTGCTCGCGCTCCAGCATGGCGTCGACGTAGTCCGGCGCCACATAGCCCCGCTCCGCCAGCAGCTTGCCGGCAGCCCGGATGGCGGCCTCCTTGCTCTCGGCCTTGAGGCCCAGATGCACATCCTGAAGGCTCAGGGTGAAGACCTCGGCGGCCTGTGGTTCATAGCTGTCGTCGTTGGCCGCCACCAGCAGTTGCGGGTTGGCCACGTCGTCGTTGGCCGCATTCGCCAGGCTGAGGTTCTGCACCAGCTCCTGATAGAGGGCGTTGTCGAGGAAGTTGGAGAGGGAGATGTGCCGGGCGTGGGGCGCATGGCGACGGGCACGGTCGGTCAGATCCTTGTGGGTGATGACCAGATCCACCTGATCGTCCAGGTTGTTGATGGCACGATTGGTGACGCTGATGTCGAGACCGGCGGCCTGCACCCGCTTGCGCAGCATGCCGGCGCCCATGGCGCTGGAGCCCATGCCCGCATCGCAGGCGACCACGATATTGCGCACCGCGGTCAGCTCGGCACCTGGCCTCTTGGCCGCTGTGGTTTCGGGTTTGGCACCCTTCATGGCCTTCATCTTGCGGGTGGCTTCACCCAGGGCATCGGCCTCGTCGGCTTCCGGCTGCTGGGCACGGACGAACACGGCGGCGACCAGGAAGGAGACGGTGGCGGAGGCGATGATGGAGAGCAGCACCCCGATCAGGGAGGCTTTCGGCGTCATCAGCAGCACGGCGAAGATGGAGCCCGGGGAGGCGGGGGAGACCAGACCGGCGTTGAACAGGGTCAGGGTGAAGACCCCTGTCATGCCACCTGCGATCACCGCCAGGATGAGGCGCGGGTTCATCAGCACATAGGGGAAGTAGATCTCGTGGATGCCACCGAAGAAGTGAATGATGGAGGCACCGGCGGCGGACTGCTTGGCGGCGCCACGGCCGAACACCATGTAGGCCAGCAGCACCCCCAGACCCGGACCCGGGTTCGCTTCGATCAGGAAGAAGATGGAACGACCCTGCTCGGTGGCCTGCTGGATCCCCAGCGGCGAGAAGATGCCGTGGTTGATGGCGTTGTTGAGGAAGAGGATCTTGGCCGGTTCGACGAAGATGGAGGTCAGCGGCAGCAGGCTGTGGGCGACCAGGAAGTCGACACCGCCGGCCAGGGCGCCGGAGAGCACCTTGACGAAGGGACCGATCACGAAGAAGGCGAGGATGGCGCACAACATGCCGATGATGCCGGCGGAGAAGTTGTTGACCAGCATCTCGAAGCCGCTCTTGACCCGGCCCTCCATCGCCTTGTCGAAGCGCTTGATGGCCCAGCCACCCAGCGGACCGACCATCATGGCGCCCATGAACATGGGGATGTCGGTCCCCACGATGACGCCCATGGTGGTGATGGCACCGACTACGGCACCCCGCTCACCCCCGATCAGCTTGCCGCCGGTATAGCCAATCAGCAGGGGCAGCAGGTAGGTGATCATGGGGCCGACCAGCTTGGCCAAGGTTTCGTTTGGCAGCCAGCCGGTGGGGATGAAGAGGGCGGTAATGAAACCCCAGGCGATGAAGGCGCCTATGTTGGGCATGACCATATTGGACAGGAAGCGTCCAAAATTCTGTATCTTGACTTTGGTATCCGGTGATAACATGTCGGGACCCCGTTTTAAGCCTGTGTGATTAAAAGTGGTAGTCGGGATGACGGGTTTTGCCGAACCCCCATCCCAGTCGTCTAAGCAACTTCAATCTACCAGCTTGTGATCAAATTAGGCTGAAAACGGGGTGTCTTGTGACCCAGCTCTCAAATACCCCGACCTCCCCCCTCCCAACACAGTGACGCCGATCACATTCAGGTGCTGTAGTTTGGCTACATTTCGATCTTTCCCATCGTGAACGGCATTTTAATGTGATGCACCTCACCTTTTGTAGTTTGCGCAAACCCCGTGTCAATGTGATTCTTGTCACAAAGTTATCATTTGTACCCAATTGGAGCATATCTGGTGGCGCCAGATCAGAGGGTAACGGCGATGGATCTCGCGCCATCATCAACTACTAATCAATGAATCAGTGGTTTTGTAACCCACTTTCAGTTTTGCTCCCCGCACTTTCGGCTATTCGGCTCTGTCCCGCCTCCTTTGGCAGGCCCTGATTGGCCTCCCTGGCGACGCCTGCCAATGCCCGCAGCGACAAGATGAGAGTGTCGGCAGGGGTGTCGGCACAGATGCAAGCAGAGGCCGACCCCGCCCATTCACCTCCCTGATGTTTCTGCCGGGTTGCCGCGCCCATAAAAAAAGCCCGCAGTATCGCGGGCTCTTGGCATGCAGGGGGGCGGGGCTTATTCCGCCTTGGGGGCCGCGTCGGCCGCCGCCTCGCTGCTCTCGCTCGCTGGGCTCTCGGCCACAGGTGCTTCCGGGGCCGGGCCCGGCACCAGGGCCACCGCCGGCTTGGCGATGAGGGAGCGGGTCTCTTCCACCGCCTCGGTCAGCTTCACCTCGATGATCTGGCCAAGCTCATAGACCACCTCGGTCTTGTCCAGGTAGACGCGACCGTTGTCCCAGTTGCACTCCAGCCTGTCCTTGTTGTCCAGGATGTGGCGGGCGGGCATGAAGACCACGGCGCCGTTCTCCTGCAGACGCAGCTTGAGGCCGGCGCGCATCACGTCGATGATCTCAGCGTTGAACACCTGATCGGTACCGGCTGCGGCCTGGAGGTAACGGACATAGAGCCAGTCGCCGATGTCGCGCTCCACCCTGCGGTGCAGACGGCGGCACTCGGTCAGGTGTTCGGTGAGCTCCTGGCTCGGACGCATCCCCGGGGCCTTGCCGGCGATGACGGCCTTGAGCAGGCGATGGTTGACCATATCGCCGTATTTGCGGATCGGGGACGTCCAGGTGGCGTAGGCATCCAGGCCCAGGCCGTAGTGGGCACCCGGCTCGGCGGACATCAGGGCATAGCTCTGGAAGCGGCGGATCTTGCCGTCCAGCCAGCGGGTGTCCAGGCTGTCGATCCAGCGGCGCAGGGCGCAGAAGCCGGACAGGCTGGCGATCTCTTCCTTCTCGAACGGCGCCTCGGCGCTCTTGAGCAGATCGATGGCGCCGTCGAGAGACTCCTCGTCAAAGCCGGTGTGGACGTTGAAGATGCCGTAACCGACGCTCTTGCCCAATACGCGACCGGCGCAGATGTTGGCGGCGATCATCGACTCCTCGATCATCCGGTTGGCGATGCGGCGCGGCTCCACGTGGATCGCCAGCACGGCGCCGTTCTCACCCAGCTCGAAGTCGTAGTCGGGACGGTCCGGGAACACCAGGGCGTGCTCGGTACGCCACTTGATCCGCGCCTCCGTCATCGCCTTCATCAGCGGCAGCTGGGCCAGGACGCCGGCATCTATGGTCAGCTCCTTGCCGTGCTCGGCCCAGTCGGAGACGTCGTCATAGTTCAGACGGGCGTGGGAGACGATGCGGGCGGCGAAGAACTCGGTCTCCTCCAGCAGCAGGCCATCCTCGGCGATCAGCAGGCGGGCGCACAGGGTGTTGCGCTCCTCGCCCTCTTTCAGGGAGCAGAGCTCGTCGGAGAGGGTGCGGGGTATCATGGGCACGTTGCGGCCCGGCATGTAGACGGTGAAGGCGCGCTTGGCGGCTTCCTGGTCCAGCTCGCTGCCTTCGGCCACATAGGCGGTCGGGTCGGCGATGGCCACCAGCAGCTCCCAGCCGTTGTCCAGTTTGCGGATGGACAGGGCATCGTCCATGTCCTTGGTCTTGGCGCCGTCGACGGTGAAGAAGGGCACCTGGGTCAGATCGCGACGGGGCAGCTCTTCCTCTTCGATGACGTTCCACTCGGGCAGGTCCGCCGGCTCGATCTGGGCCAGGTTGTGGCGCGCCAGCACCACCCACCAGGGCACGTTGTGATCGTCCTTGTCGGCGATGAGCTGGGTGATCTCGGCGGAGAAGTTGCCATCCACCAGGGCGTGGCGCTTGAGGGTCGCCACCACCCAATCCCCTTCCTTGAAGGACTTCTCGTCCAGACCCTTCTTGGCGCGGGCCTTGATGGCGTCCTTGATGAGGGGGTGATCAGGCACCACGTTGAGGCGGTCGCGGAACATCTTGACGCGGCCGACGAAGCGGACCACGGCCTGTTCCAGCAGGGCATCCGGCTCGGCCACTTCCTTCTCTTTCTCGGTACGGATCAGGGCGCTCACCCGGTCACCGTGCATCACCTTCTTCATGTAGGGAGGCGGCACGAAATAGCTGGTCTTCTCATCGACCTCCAGAAAGCCGAAGCCCCGATCGGAGGCGCGAATCACACCCTCTTTCTTGGGGATGTTTTCGCGGATTTGTTGCTTGAGCTGGGCCAGCAGCGGATTGTCTTGGAACATAAGTGAGGAACCTGAGTGGAGACCTGATGAAGAATCGCCCAGCACTATACGTTTTTACCCCTCCAAAGCCAAGGTGAATGGCCCGCTCAGCGGGGTTGCAGTGCCCGGCGGCCCTGCTCGATCAGGCGCAAGGAGATCTGCTTGTGCAGCCCCCGCTCCAGCACCCAGCGGTGCCAGTAGAGGCGCTCGACCAGGTGGAGATCCGGGCTGAGATCGAGCAGCAGCCCCTGTGCGAGCTGCTGGCGGATCTGCAACTCGGGAATGAGGCAGCAGGCCAGTCCCTGCTCGGCCATGGCGACGAAGGCCTCCGACGAGCGCACCGTGTGGCAGGGGTAACCGCCGGGGGCCAGGGCGAAGTGGCGGGCCATGAAGCTGACGTGCATGTCGTCGCGCTGATCGAAGGCGACCGCCGGTGCCTTGGCCAGTGCCGCCGGGGTGAGCCCCTGGGGGAAGTGGCGGGCGACGAAGGCGGGGCTGGCGGTCAGCAGGTAGCGCATCTCGCCGAGCTCGTCGACGCAGCAGCCTGCCAGCGGCTGGGGTTGCAGGCTAACGGCGCCGAACGCCTGGCCCTCGCGCACCCGATCCAGGGTGCGGCTCTCGTCATCCACCAGCAGGTTCAGCTCTATGGGGTGCTGCTCCAGCAGCGGCGCCAGGGCGGGCAGGAACCAGGTGGCCAGGCTGTCGGCGTTGACGGCGATGCTGACCCGGATCGGCGCCTGGGGCTCGCTGGGGGAGAGTTCCCCCGCCAGCTCCAGCTCCAGCTGGCGCACCTGGCGGTAGTGGGCCAGCAGCTTCTGCCCGAGGGCCGTGGCCTGCAGGGGCTGGCTGCGGATGATCAGCGGCTCGGCAAACTGCTGCTCCAGCTGCTTGATGCGCTGGGAGATGGCGGACTGGGTGAGGTGCAGACGCTGGGCGGCGCGCTCGAAGTTTTGCTCCTGCATCACGGCATCCAGCGCCAGCAGCAGCTTGTAGTCCAGCGTCTTCATCAGCATTCCTTATCAGAGAAGGGGATTGAGCAAGGATGCTACTGGAGCGGGGGCGGAAGAACAACCAGGCCAGACGACGGGCACTGCGTGGGGGCATCCCGGGGCTGTCACTGTGAGATGTGACAGTAGCGACAGAATGAGATTCATAAGATACTCATTCGGTCCGTTTTTGCATGGGGTGGAAACGGGCCATAGCGAGAGTTTTGGTCCCGGGTGTCAGCCCGGGACTTTTTTATGGGGTCAGCTCATGCCGAGCAGTTCCCCGGCCGTAGCGTACTCCCCCCGCAGGGGACGGCTGACGGCGCGCTCGAAGCGCTCGTCCAGATGGAAGCGGATCCCCACCCCGCGCACGGCCCCCAGATCCACCGCCTGACGGTGACCGAGCCGCTCTATGGGTAGTCCGAGGCGGCGGAAGATGCGCTCCACCGGCAGGCTGACCACGGCCACCAGCTCCCGGATCCCCTGCTCCCTGGCGAAGGCATGGACTTCGCGGAAGATGACGCAGGTCAGCTCGCTGATGCCGTTGTCGAGCGCGGGTGCGCGGCCGGCATCGATGGCGAGCCGGGTCAGCTCCCAGACATCGGCGCCGCGCGGGGGGCGCTCGCCGGCGAGGGCACCGGGAAAGATGCTGGGCAGCATGTAGTCCTGGGCGCAGCTGAGCAGCCTGATGCATCCGCACAGACCCTCTTCATCTTCAATCAGCACCCAGTGGGTATCGGGCTTGTCGAAGCTGTCCCGCTCCAGACCCCGGTGGGATTCCACGTCCCAGCCGAGCCGATCGGAGAAGACTCGCTTGCGAAAGCGATAAAGCTCGTTTTCGACCTCCCATCTGGGGTGTTCTTTCAATTTTCCTTTGAAAACAAGCATTCATGTCTCTCCATTTCATGGTTAGGCGCTATAATCCAAGGCCTTGGCCAGGGGAGGCTAGCCTATGACACGCGACCAACTGCTTGAGTATCTGGAACATTTCACGCTGGTAACGGATGGAAACCGGCTGGCCGAGCTGATCGGCCGCTTCACTCTGGGAATGGGCTACGACTACTATCGATTCGCGCTCATCCTGCCCATGTCGATGCAAAGGCCCAAAGTGGTGTTGTTCAACCAGTGCCCCGACTCCTGGGTGCAGGCCTACACGGTGAACAACATGCTGGCCTGCGATCCCATCATCCAGCTCGCCCGCACGCAGACCCTGCCCATCTACTGGAACCGGCTGGACGAGAAGGCGCGCTTCCTGCAAGAGGGGAGCATGGATGTGATGGGGCTGGCGGCGGAGTTCGGGCTGCGCAACGGCATCTCGTTTCCGTTGCACGGGGCGGCGGGGGAGAACGGCATACTGTCGTTCATCACCCGGGAGCGGGCGTCCAGCGACCTGCTGCTGGAGTCCTCGCCCATCCTCTCCTGGATGTCCAACTACATCTTCGAGGCGGCGATCCGGATAGTGCGCCAAAGCATGAGGGAGGATGATCCCCAGGAGGCCCTGACGGAAAGAGAGACCGAGTGTCTGTTCTGGGCCAGCGACGGGAAGACATCGGGGGAGATCGCCTGCATCCTCGGGATCACCGAGCGCACCGTGAACTACCACCTCAACCAGGTCACCCGCAAGACGGGGTCGATGAATCGCTACCAGGCCATCGCCAAGGGGGTCAGCAGCGGCATACTGCTGCCGAATCTGGAGCAGGTCGTGGTCACCAACTTCCCCAGACTGTTGCAGTGAATGCCGGCCGGGTGACGCTGACCTGTCGCCCGGTCTCTCCTCTGTCGCCATCACCCACTGTCCCAAGCCGATCCTGTCACTCCGGCGATTCTCGGGGCGGGCTCCCGGGGCCACAATTGTCAGATCCTGCAATTGACAGCCTGTCAGATGTCGTTTTTTGCCCCGTCTTATCAGTTTTTTGAATGCATCAGAAAATGAATGAATTTCTCTGATTTCACGCCTCCCCTTATAGTGCCCCCAGATCTCCCACACAAAGGTTTGTCCATGTTCGCGACCACACTGCAAGGCTTTACCCTCGGCCTTGCCATGATTATCCCCATAGGTGCCCAGAACGCCTTCGTGCTGAGCCGGGGCATTCACCGCAACCACCATCTGCTGGCGGCGACCCTCTGCTGCCTGTGCGATCTCGTGCTGATCGGCATAGGGGTGTTTGGCGGAGCCAACCTGCTGGCGGCCAGCCCCATCGGCCTGGCGCTGCTGACCTGGGGCGGCGTGCTGTTTCTCGGCTGGTTCGGGGTGCGCTCCCTTGGCAGTGCCTGGCGCGGGCAGGGGGCTGCCCTGGCGGACTCTCCCCAGCTGATGGGGGTCAAGAGCGTGCTGGCCATGACGCTGGGGGTGACCCTGCTCAACCCCCACGTCTATCTGGATACCCTGATGCTGCTCGGCTCCTTCGGCAGCCAGTTTGCCGAGGATCTGCGGCCCGCCTTCGCCGCAGGGGCCATGCTGGCCTCCCTGGTGTGGTTTTACGGACTGGCGGTCGGGGCGGCGGCGCTTTCTCCCTGGCTTGCCCGGAGCAGGGTGCAGCAAGTCATTGATATGGTTGTTGGTATCATAATGCTGGTGCTGGCGGTCAAGCTGGCCAGCGGGGCTCTGCTGGCCTCATAAGGCTATTTTTGTGCCGGGCTTCATAAAAATGAGTCCCGGTGTCATCTGCTGACATATTCGTCTGTTAAATTCCCGCCGCTGGTAAAGCGTTACTCATAATAAAAGGGAAAAGACAGTGAATAACTCCATGAAGCTGGGGGCAATCGCCGCCATCGTGCTGCTGACTGCCTGCAGCAATGAAAATGACAGCAAGGCGCAGCCGGGGACAGTCTCCCTGCGCCTGATCCAGACCTCCGACATCCACTCCAACGTGCTGGGGTATGACTACTACCAGAACAAGGAGGATCGCAAGTTCGGCCTCTCCCGTACCGCCCTGCTGATCCGCGCGGCCCGCGCCGAGAACCCCAACAACCTGCTGCTCGACAACGGTGACCTGATCCAGGGCACGCCGCTGGCGGACTACATCTTCGAGCAGTCCGGTGCCGGCTACCTCGAGAAGCAGGCCCACCCGGTGTTCAAGGCGATGAACGAGCTGGGTTATGACGCGGGCAACCTCGGCAACCACGAGTTCAACTACGGCCTGGATTACCTCGGCAAGGTGCTGGCGGGGGCCGAGTTCCCCTATGTGAACGCCAACGTGTTCGAGGCGGGCGCCTTCAAGCGCGACGCCAAGGGGCAAATCGACTGGAGCGGCAACAAGTTCACCCCCTATCTGCTGCTGGAGCGTCAGGTAACGGATGACAAGGGCCAGTCACAGACCGTCAAGGTGGGCATACTGGGTCTGACACCGCCCCAGGTGCTGCAGTGGGACAAGCGCCATCTGGAAGGCAAGGTGGTGGTGGCCGACATGGTCGAGACCGCCAACCACTATGTGCCCGAGCTGCGCGCCAAGGGGGCCGATCTGGTGGTGGTGGTGGCCCACACCGGCATCAATGCCAACAGCTACGAGGCCATGATGGAGAACTCCGCCTGGCACCTGGCCAAGGTGAAGGGGATAGATGCCCTGATGCTGGGCCACGCCCACAAGAACTTCCCCGGCGACTTCCCTGACCTGCCCGAGGTGGACAACCAGGCCGGTACCCTGAGCGGTATTCCGACCGTGATGCCCGGCTACTGGGGCAATCACCTCGGCATCATAGACCTCAAGCTGGAACAGGTGGATGGCAAGTGGCAGGTGAAGCAGAGCCAGGCCAGCCTGCGCAAGATCGATTCCAGCGAGGGCAGCGCCGTGGATCAGCGGGTGGTGGACCTGGTACAGGCGGATCACGACGCCACCAACCAGTGGCTGGACGAGCCGCTCGGCAAGATTACCTCCCCCATCCACAGCTTCTTCGCCCTGGTGCAGGACGACCCCTCGGTGCAACTGGTGAGCGATGCCCAGCGTCAGCACGCCGAGCAACTGCAACAAGACGGCCTGCTCAAGGAGCCCTACCCGATCCTGTCGGTGGCGGCCCCCTTCCGTGGCGGTCGCAACGGCATCAATGACTTCACCTATGTGGCCCAGGGGGACATCTCCCTGCGCAACGTCTCCGACCTCTACATCTATCCGAACACCCTGCAGGTGGTCGAGGTGAACGGGGCCACCGTCAAGGAGTGGTTGGAGATGAGTGCCGGCCAGTTCAACCGCATAGACACCGGCAAGACAGAGGTGCAGTGGCTGGTGAACGAGAGCTTCCCGACCTACAACTTCGACGTGATCGACGGGGTGAGCTACGAGGTGGACATCACCCAGCCGGCCCGTTACAGCAAGGAGGGGCTCAAGGTGAGCGACGGTCAGCGCATCAGCGGCCTCACCTTCAACGGCCAGCCCATGGATCCGGCCCAGAAGTTCTACGTGGTGACCAACAACTACCGCGCCAGCGGCGGCGGTCACTTCCCGGGCATAGACGGCAGCAACATAGTGCACGAAGATCCCTTCGAGACGCGGGAGATCATCGCCCAGTACCTCAAGTCCCAGTCTGCTGCCAATCCGGCGGGCTTCAGCCCGGCGGCCAACAACAACTGGCACATGAAGGCGCTGCCGGCCAACGTGGACGTGCGGCTCTACTCCTCTCCGGGTGAGGAGGCCAAGGCCCTGGCGGGGGCGGATCTGGCGTACCAGTCCACCCTGCCGATGAGTGACGCCAAGCATCCCGGCTACGCCATCTACCGCCTGATCCGCCAGTAAGGCAGCCTCGGGCAGACAACAAAAAGCCCTCGCAGTGCGAGGGCTTTTTCGTGGGAGAGTCCTTAGTAGAAACCCGGATCCTCCGGGTTGGGACGGGTCTTGAAGCGGCGATGCAGCCACATGTACTGCTCGGGGGCACGGCGCACGGCGGCTTCAATCTCGCGGTTGGCGCGGGCGGCATCGGCCAGGTCGTCACCGCTCGGGTAGCCTTCCAGCGGCGCCCCTATGTGCAGGGTATAACCGGTAGCGGTACGGATGTTGTAGCAGGGCAGGGTGACGGTGTTCTTGACCCTGGCCAGGGTGGCGGTGCCCGTGATGGTGGCCGCCTGCTCCACCGCGAAGTAGGGCACGAAGACGCTGGCGTGGCTGCCGTAGTCGTGATCCGGCGCGTACCAGAGGGCGTCGCCGTTGCGCAGCGCCTTGATCATCCCCTTCACGTCCATCCGGTCCACCAGGTACTTGTTGGAGGCGCAGCGACCATGGTACTGGGCGTACTCCAGCACCGGATTGGTGTTGGGGCGATAGACGCCGACCCCGGGCCGCACCAGGCCGAAGCAGCGGGCGTTGAGCTCAAGGGTGAGGAAGTGGCAGGAGAGCAGCAGCATGCCCTGACCCTTTTCGATGGCGTCGATGACATGCTCTTCCCCTTCCACCTTCATCAGGCGGCGCATCCGCCAGTCTGGCCAGAACCAGGCCATGCCCACCTCGAAGATGGCGCAGCCCACGCTCTCGAAGTTCTGTTTGAGCAGGGTTTCCCGCTGATCCCGGCTGAGCTCGGGCATCGCCAGCTCCAGGTTGCGACGGGCAATCTTGACGCGGGATTTCAATACCTTGCGGGCCAGGGTGCCGAGCTGGCGACCCAGCCACATCTGGCTGCGCCAGGGCAGCAGCACCAGCAGCCAGAGCAGGCACAGACCGAACCAGCTGCCCCAGTAACGGGGATGGAACAGACGGGGTTCGAGGCGGGGAGCATGTTCTTGGGCCATGAAGAGTCTCTTGTTCACAAAGGCAAGGGAGGGAGCCCAGCCGACACGGGGGTATCGGTGCCCGTGGACAGGCTGTCACTCGCAATCTGGGGATTCTATCCGAAAAACGGGGGCGGGTGCGAATCGCCATCACCTGGTCAGAGGGGTCGGGCGGGAAGTGCCGTGGCGGGCATGGCAGTGCTTTTTTCACGTCCCGGAAAAGAGTGTGATAAAATCGCCCGCTGAAATTTTCAGGTTTTGAGAGCCGATACAGATGAAAATCACCCTGCCCGAGTTTGAGAAAGCCCGCGTTCTGGTCGTTGGCGATGTCATGTTGGATCGCTATTGGCATGGCCCCACCGGCCGCATCTCCCCCGAGGCGCCGGTGCCCGTGGTCAAGGTCGAGCACATCGAGGAGCGCCCGGGTGGCGCCGCCAACGTGGCCCTGAACTCCGCCGCCCTGGGTGCCCAGGCCGTGTTGCTCGGGCTGACCGGTCAGGATGAGGCCGCCGATGCCCTGGCTGGCCAGATGGCAGGGGTCAAGGTCGCCTGTGATTTCGTTCGTCTGACCGACTACCCGACCATCACCAAGCTGCGGGTGCTGTCCCGCAACCAGCAACTGCTGCGCCTCGATTTCGAAGAGGCCTTCCACGACGTGGATGCCAGCCTGCTGATGGGCAAGGTGGAGCAGGCGCTGCCAGGGGCCGACGTGATGATCCTCTCCGACTACGGCAAGGGCGCCTTGAACGACGTGCCTGGCATGATTGCCCGCGCCCGCGCCGCCGGCATCCCTGTGCTGGTGGATCCCAAGGGGACGGATTTCGAGAAGTATCGCGGCGCCACCCTGCTGACCCCCAACATGTCCGAATTCGAGGCCGTGGTGGGCAAGGTGAAGAGCGAAGAGGAGCTGGTCGCCAAGGGGCTGGAGCTGGTCAAGCGCTTCGAGCTGGACGCCCTGCTGGTGACCCGTTCCGAGAACGGCATGACCCTGATCCGCGAAGGACAGCCCGAGCTGCACCTGCCGGCCCAGGCTCACGAAGTCTATGACGTCACCGGTGCCGGCGATACCGTCATCTCCACCCTGGCCACCTCCCTGGCCGCCGGCATGAGCCTGGACGAGGCCTGCGCCCTGGCCAACACAGCCGCCGGCATAGTGGTGGGCAAGCTGGGTACCTCCACCGTGAGCCCGGTGGAGCTGGCCAACGCCCTCTATACCGAGCAGGAGACCGGCTTTGGCGTCATGTCCGAGGCCCAGCTCAAGGTGGCCGTACAGGCCGCCCGCCTGCGCGGCGAGAAGGTGGTGATGACCAACGGCTGTTTCGACATCCTGCACGCGGGCCACGTCTCCTACCTGGCCAATGCCGGCAAGCTGGGGGATCGCCTGATAGTCGCGGTCAACACCGATGAGTCCGTGCGCCGCCTCAAGGGGCCGGGTCGTCCGGTCAACCCGACCGAGCGCCGCATGACGGTGCTGGCGGCCCTGGGTGCCGTGGACTGGGTGGTGCCCTTCGGTGAGGACACGCCCCAGCGACTGATCGCCGAGATCCTGCCAGACCTATTGGTCAAGGGGGGCGACTACAAGCCCGAAGAGATCGCCGGCTATGCCGAAGTGACCGCCAACGGCGGCGAGGTGCGGGTGCTGAACTTCGAGGACGGCTGCTCCACCAGCGAGATCATCAAGACCATACGCGAGCGCGGCTGAGCACCTCCGGCCTCGGCCGGAGGTGCCTGATCACTCGCCCTGGCGAGGGGCAAGCAGGCAGCAAAAAGGCGACCACAAGGTCGCCTTTTTTCATGCCGTGAATTTGGCTCAGGACTTGGTCGTCACCTGGGCGGCGGGCATCAGGCCCTGGTTCACGTCTTCCAGATCCTTCTGCTCCAGTATGCCGGCGGCCTGCTTGAGGGAGAGGATGCTGAGGATGTAGTTGTAGCGGGCCTCGGAGAGTTTCTGCTTGGCCTGGTACAGCTTGCGGGTGGCGTCCAGCACGTCGACTATGGTCCGGGTACCCACTTCATAGCCGGCCTCGGTCGCCTTCAGGGCGCTGTCGGCGGAGATGACGGACTGGCTGTAGGCGCGCACCGAGCCGATGCTGGCGTTCACGTTGTTGTAGGAAGAACGCACCGTGCTCTGCACCGAGCGGAAGCTGCGCTCCAGCTGCTCGCTGGCGGCCACGTAGTTGAACTGGGCCTGCTTGACCTGGGAGGTGGTGGCGCCCCCGGTGTAGAGCGGCAGGTTGAAGTTCAGACCGACATTGCCCTGATTGCTGTTGCTCTCGGGGTTGCGGATCTCGTCCTTGTAGTCGTTGTAACCGGCGGTGAGGCCGGCGCCCAGATCCAGGGTCGGCTCGTGGCCCGTCTTGGCCAGATCGATCTGCTCCTTGGCGATGTCCTTGCCGATGCGGGCGCTGTGCAGCTCAAGGTTCTTGTCCAGGGCCAGCTCCAGCCACTTGTCGGAGTTGAACGGGGTCTTCTGCGGGGCGAAACGCTCGGTGTTGAGCACATCCAGCTGGCGATGATCGATGCCGGTCAGCTCGCGCAGGCTCTCGTAGCTGTTGTCCAGGGTGTTCTCGGCATTGATCTCGTCTGCCAGCGCCTGATCGCGCTCGGCCTCGGCTTCATGCACGTCGGTGATGGCGGTCAGGCCCACTTCGAAGCGCTGCTGGGTCTGTTCCAGCTGACGCTCTACCGCGGTCTTGTTGGCACGGACGAACTCCAGAGTGTCCATCGCCTTGAGCACGTCGAAGTAGGCCTGGGCGGTACGCAGCATCAGGTTCTGGTACTCGAGGTTGTAGGCCACGTCGGACTGGGTGGCGCTCTTCTCGGTCAGGTCCAGGTTGACCCAGTTGCTGCGACGGTAGATGGACTGATCCAGGGTCACCGAGCCGGTGGCGCCGCTGTTGGTCTGGGTATCGTCCTTGTTCTGCAGGTAGTTCAGGCCGGCACCCAGATTGATCTGTGGCAAGAGGGCGGCGCGGGATTCGTTGATCTTCTCGAAGGCTTGGTCCCGCTTGGCCTTGGATTCCAGCAGCTGGGTATCCTTGATCTGGGCTTGCTGGTAGATTTCGAGCAGGTCTTCGGCATGAGCGGCACTGCTCACACCCAGCATCACCATGACTGACAAGAGTGTTCTTTTCATATGATATTTTTAACCTTATTTATCAACCCAAAGCTGTCCGCTGGATGAGGGAGGGGATTGTCACCGACCAAGCTTGATTTCAGCTTAACCACTCTACTACATGCAGATTTCATTGCGAACTGTCTCTTTTCCTGCGACAGGAACGTCAAGAGTCAGGGCGAGTTTTCTCGGCAACGCGCCTAGCCAAATGTCCTGTGGCTGCTAAAATCCATCCCTCATCGTCGGCGAGAGCGAGTGAATGAATGTTCATTCATGCCCCGAATATTATGGTCAAACCAAGCCAAGTCAAGCTGGTAGGAGTCTCGTATGTCACAGCAAGCCTTGCCTCAAACCAGTCACTATTCCGGTGATGATGTGAAAATCATCGATAAATCATCTGGATACAACGGCTTTTTTAAAGTGAACGTCTATCGCCTGCAACACAGGTTATTTGCCGGTGGCTGGAATGAGCCCATAGTCCGCGAGCTGTTCGAGCGGGGCCATGCGGCCGCGCTGCTGCCTTATGATCCCGTGCTGGACCAGATAGTGCTGGTGGAGCAGTTCCGCATCGGTGCCATCGAGACCAGCCCCACCCCCTGGCTGCTGGAGCTGGTGGCCGGCATCATAGATGAAGGGGAGACCGCCGAAGCCGTGGTGCGCCGGGAGGCGGTGGAAGAGGCGGGCATCGAGGTGGGTCGCTGCGAGCATGCCATCAGCTATCTGGTGAGCCCGGGTGGCAGCACAGAGCGGATCGAGGTCTATGTGGGGGAGGTGGATGCCAGCCAGGCGGCGGGGATCCACGGTCTGGCGGAAGAGGGTGAAGACATCCGGGTCCATGTGGTGAGCCGCGAGCAGGCTTACGCCTGGCTCAAAGAGGGGCGCATCGACAATGCCGCCTCCGTCATCGCCCTGCAATGGTTGGCCCTCAATCATGGCGAGCTGCAGGCCCGCTGGCTGGCGGAGCGCTGAGGTGGTGCTCGTTCAATATTGCCTGCGGGCTGTGATTGATGGAGGCGCGATATGCCATTAGTCCAGAGCCCGATGAAGCGCTATGTGCCTGATCTGATGTCCTTGCAGCGCACCTGCGAGGTCAACTACATGGCCTTGATGAAGTTGCTGCCCCCCGGCGGCAGCGTGGGGGCGGAGCGCCGCTATCAGGTGGGCAACGGCCTGCAGTTCCAGCTCACCGTCAGCGAAGAGAGCCGCTTCACCAGCCAGGTGATCCTGGCCCAGCACAACCCCGAGTTGCCGAGCTACTTGCAGGCTCGCATCGAGATTCGTTTGTATCACGACGTGCGGATGGCGGAAGTGTGTGCGGCGCAACAGATTTCAATGTTGCAACCACGTTATGATTATCCCAATAAAAAAATGCACCACAGGGATGAAAAAGAGCAGGTAAATCTATTCCTGGCCGATTGGCTAAGATTTTGTCTCAAACATGGCACCAGCCTGATCAACATCCTCTAGTCGAACCCATAAAAAAGAAGCGTGATTTTGGAAACAGAGCTACCTCAGGCGCCGGACGGCAGTGTGCGCCTGTTACAGATTACCGATACCCATCTCTTCGCCAGTGCCGAGGGACGACTGCTGGCCGTGCGAACCGCAGAGAGCCTGGCCGCCGTGCTGGAGCAGGTGCAGGCCAACGCGCATCCGTTCGATCTGATCCTCGCCACCGGGGATCTCTCTCAGGATCACAGCCCGGAATCCTATCAGCGGTTCGCCTCCATGATGGCCCCGTTGGCGCGCCCCATCTACTGGTTGCCCGGCAACCACGATGACGGCCCCCTGATGACCGAATACCTGCATGCCGCCGGGATCAGCGAGACCAAGCAGCTGGTGGGAGAGCACTGGCAGGTGATCCTGCTCGATACCCAGGTGCGCGGCAAACCCCACGGGGTGCTCGGCGATCACCAGCTGGCGGCGCTGGACAACGCCCTGCGCCAGCATCCCGAGCGCCACGCCCTCATCGCCCTGCACCATCAGGCGGTGCCGGTGGGCTGCGCCTGGCTGGATCAGCACAATCTCAAGAATGCCGACGATCTCTTCGCCGTGCTGGCCCGCCACCCGCAGCAGAAAACCATTCTGTTCGGCCATGTGCATCAGGAGTTTGACGAGGTGCACCGCGGGGTGAGGCTGATCGCCAGCCCCTCCACCTGCATCCAGTTCAAGCCGCTCTCCGACGGTTTCGCCCTGGACGAGTCCGGCCCGGGCTGGCGTTATCTCACCCTGCATCCGGATGGCCGCATTGCCAGCCAGGTGTGGCGGTTGCCGGTGGGGCAGTTCGTGCCCGACCCCGATGCCACCGGGTATTGAGGAGAGCATTGCATGAAGCCCGTTCTTCTGTATCTGCACGGTTTCAATTCATCCCCCGGCTCGGCCAAGGCGCAGCAGATGGCGGCCTGGGTGGCCGAGCACAGGCCCGACATCGAAGTGCTCATCCCGGCCCAGCCCAATACCCCGGCGGCGGCCTGGGAAGCCATCGAGGGCGTCATTGCCGAGGCCAGGGCTCGCCATGATGGCCGGCTCAGGCTAGGTGCCGTGGGCAGCTCCCTCGGCGGCTTTATGGCGACCCGGGTGAGCGAGCTGCATGGCTGCCGCGCGGCGCTGATCAACCCGGCGGTGCGTCCTCACGAGCTGCTCTGCGACTACCTGGGCCCCCAGGTCAACCCCTATACCGACGAGCGCTACGAGCTGCTGCCGACCCACATGGACGAGCTGCGGGCGCTGGCGGTGCCGGTGCGCGCCCCCGAGCGGCTCTGGATCCTGCAGCAGCAGGAGGATGAGGTGCTCGACTATCGCAAGGCATTGAGGGAATACGAGTTTGCCCGCCTCTCCCTGGAGTGCGGCGGCAACCACGCCTTCGTCGGCTTCGAGCGCTATCCGGCCCAGATCATTCGTTTCCTCGGGCTCTAGCCGTGCAACCGCCGTTGGCCGCCTTTCTGGAACAGGTACTGGCCACGGCCCAGGCCGGCCTCACCTACTCCCAGGATCCCTTCGATATTGCCCGCTTCGAGGCGCTCAGGGCGGCCACGGTCGCCCTCATCGCCAGCCAGAACGAGCTGGCGCCCGAGGCCATCGCTTCGTGGATCGCTCTGGATGACGGCTACCCCACCCCCAAGCTGGATGTACGGGCCTTTATTCAAAACGACGACGGTCATCTCCTGCTGGTGCAGGAGCGCAGCGACGGGCTCTGGACCCTGCCCGGTGGCTGGTGCGACATCGGCGACTCGCCAGCGGGCGCCGTGGTGCGCGAGGTGGTGGAGGAGACAGGTTTGGAGTGCCGTGCGGTGCAGCTGCTGGCCCTGTTCGACAAGCTCAAGCACCCCCCATCCCCCGCAACTGCCCCATGCCCACAAGGCCTTCTTCCTGTGCGAGGTGACGGGCGGATCGCTGCTCACCGAGACTGACGAGACCCGGGGGGCGGCCTATTTCCCCATCGACGCCCTGCCCGAACTCTCCCGCCACCGGGTGGTCGAGTCCCAGCTGCGCAGCCTGCACGACCATGTGCGGCAGGGGCGGCGCCACACCCTGTTTGACTGACACACCCGGGACACTGGGCCCGGCGGCAAGGAGGCCACATGATCAAACAAATCGGCAATACCCCCATTCAGGCGAAACACAGGGCCAGCTGCCACTGCGGCGCCGTGGTGCTGGAGCTCAGTCTGCCGGACGGCGTGGTGGATCCCCGCCGCTGCGACTGCTCCCTCTGTCGGCGGCGGGGGGCCATAGTCGCCTCGGTGCCGCTCTCCGGCATCCGCATCCTGCAGGGGGAGGAGGCACTGCGCTGCTACCAGTTCAACACCCGCACCGCGAAGCACTACTTCTGCGGTGTCTGCGGCATCTACACCCACCACCAGCGCCGCTCCAATCCGGCCGAGTATGGCTACAACCTCGCCTGCCTCGAGGGGGTCAATCCGTTCGCGCTGGGGGAGGTGCCGCTGCGGGACGGCATCAACCACCCGGCCGACAGGGCGGAATGAGACCAGGGGGCCATCTGCTTCTGTAGCCGTCGAAATGGCTGTGTTAACCTTGGTCTGCCTGCCCTCTGGCGGGCCATTGCCACTCTTCTCCTCTTGCCAACCGGGAGCCTGCCCGTGACGACTGCTTCAGCGCTGCCGGATCTGATCCTGGGGGCCTCGCTCTACTTTCCGCCCCTGTTCAAGGCGGTGCTGCTCGGCCTGCTCGGCTGGTTGCCGGTGCACCACCTGCTGCGGGACTGGCTCTACGGCGGGGAGGTCTGGCACCCCCTGCTGATGGATCTCTCCCTGTTTATCCTCGCCGTCAGTGGCGCACTCTGGATACTGCTACATGGCTAAATCTCCCCTGGCAACCCTCAAATACTTCTCCACCCTGCTGGTCTGCGCCCTGGCGCTGGTGTCGCTCTGGTGGCTGTGGAACTACTACATGCAGGGCCCCTGGACCCGGGATGGCAAGGTGCGGGCCGAGCTGGTCAGCATCACCCCCGAGGTGTCGGGCAAGATAGTCAGCATCTGGATCAAGGACAACCAGCTGGTGAAGAAGGGGGACGTCCTCTTCAGCCTGGATCCCGTGCCCTACCGGATTGCCCTGGACAACGCCAACGCGGCCCTGGCCAAGGCGAAGTCGGATCTCGACAAGGCGGAGCACGAGGCTAGGCGTCGCCAGGGGCTGTCCCGCACCGTCATCTCCGCCGAGGCGGTCGACGAGTCCAGGCTCAATGCCCAGGCGATGAAGGCGGCCTATCAGGTGGCCCAGGCCAATCTGGAGCAGGCCAGATGGTCGCTCGCGCGAACCGAGGTGCACGCCGCCAGCGACGGCTACATCACCAACCTGCAGGCCAGGGTCGGCAACTACGCCAGCGCCGGGGTGCCCCTGGTGGCTTTGGTCGACATCCACTCCTTCTACGTGCAGGGCTATTTCGAAGAGACCAAGCTCGGGCACATAGCGCCGGGCAAGCCGGCCCGCATGGTGCTCTACAGCGGGGAGCAGGCGCTCAAGGGGGAGGTGGAGAGCATAGGGCGCGCCATTCACGATCAGAGCCTGGAGGGGAGCGAGGGGCTGCTGCTCGACGTCAAGCCGAACGTGCCCTGGGTGCGGCTGGCCCAGCGGGTGCCGGTGCGGATCAAGCTGCTGGAAGTACCGCCCGGGCTTGCCCTGATCGCGGGCACCACCTGCACCATCACCATAGGGGAATAGGGTGGCAGGCCGGGGACGCTGGCGCCAGACACCCTGGGGCCAGGCCAATGAGGGCCAGTGGCGCTACGCCCTGCGCAACAGCCTGGCCATGTGCCTGTCGCTCTGGCTGGCCTTCGTGCTGCAACTGGATGCCCCCTACTGGGCCATGACCTCCGCCGCCGTGGTGAGCTTCCCCACTGTCGGCGGCGTCATCAGCAAGAGCCTGGGGCGGGTGGTGGGCAGCCTCATCGGCGCCATGGCGGCCGTGATGATCACCGGCCTTGGCATCAGCGATCCCTGGCTGTTCAGCTTCCTCATCGCGCTCTGGCTCGGCCTTTGCACCTGCATCTCCAACCACCATCAGAACAACGTCTCCTACGCCTTCGCCCTGGCGGGCTACACCGCGGCCATCATCGCCTTCTCCTGCGTCAACGTGACCGAGGCGGAGCACATCTTCGACATCGCCCAGGCCAGGGTGAGCGAGGTGATAGTGGGCATCCTCTGCGGCGGCCTGATGATGATGATTCTGCCGAGCCTCTCGGATGGCGAGACCCTGCTGGCGTCCCTTGGCAAGAGCCAGGCCCGGCTGCGGGAGCATGCCCAGCTGCTCTGGCTGGGGGAGGCGGGAGCCGATGTGCGCGGCGCCCACGAGGGGATCATCGGCCAGATCCTCACCATGAACGTGCTGCGCATTCAGGCGGTGTGGAGTCACCACCGCCTGCGCCGCCACAACCGCTTGCTCAACTTCCTGCTGCACCGCCAGTTGCGGATGGTCAGCCTGATCTCCGGGGTGCGCCGCATGCTGCAACACTGGCCGCAGCCGCCGGACGGGCTGACGCCCCTGCTGGGCTCGGTGATCCGCGCGCTGGGCGAGCCCGATTGCGACAAATACCGCATCGCTCGCCTGCTGGCCCCCTTCGTGGCCGAGTCGGGCAGCGATTTTCGCCGCCGCACCTTCTGGCTGCGCCTGCGCCATTTCTGCTGGAGCTATCTGGAGTGCCAGCGCTGGCTCGGCCGGCTGGCGCCCTATGACGGCCAGGAGTGGCCCGCGCCGCCCCACCACAGCTCGCTCACCCGCTACAACGACAGCGTCGAGGCGGCCTACAACGGTGGTCGCACCTTCCTCTGCGTGGTGCTGGGCTGCGCCTTCTGGATCAACACCCAGTGGGAGTCGGGCGCCTCGGCCCTGACCCTGCTCTCCATCTGCTGCGTGCTCTATTCGGCCACCCCGACGCCGACCAAGGGGACCCAGACCATGCTGCAGGCCATCCTGCTGCTGAGCCTGATCTGCTTCGCGGTCAAGTTCGGCCTGATGATCCGCATCGACGACTTCTGGCTGTTCTGCGCCCTGCTGTTCCCGGCGCTCATCACCATGCAGCTGATCAAGTTGCAGCGCCCCTCGTCGGCAGCGCTCTGGGGCCAGCTCATCGTGCTGCTCGGCTCCTTCCTCGCCATCACCAATCCGCCGAGCTACGACTATCAGGCCTTCGTCAACGACAGCATCGGCAAGGTGCTGGGGGTCATGGTGGCGGGGCTGGCGTTCCAGATCCTCAGACCCAGCTCGGACAGGCGCAAGAGCCGCCGCCTCATCCGCTCCCTGCGCCGCCACTTCATCGATCAGCTGGCCGCCAGGCCCCGGCAGAGCGAGAGCCAGTTTGAATCCCTCATCTATCACTGCATCAGCCAGCTCGGTCAGGGGCAGGATCCGGGGGCCCGGCTCTGGGTGCTGCGCTGGGGCGTGGTGCTGCTCAACTGCAGCCACATCCTCTGGCAACTGCGCCAGTGGCGGGGCAGGGAGCCGGCACTCCATCTGGTGCGGGACGCCTGCGTGCGCTGTCTGGAGGGGATCCTCACCGAGCAGGGGGTGCAGCACAGCTCCCTCCATCAGACCCTGGTCGAGCTGGATCGCATCAGTCGTGGCCTGGCCGATCACCCCGAGCCCTCGGCCCGGGAGCTGGCGGGCCTGGTGTGGCGACTCCATTGCTCCCTCTCCCCCCTGTTGCAGGCACTGCCCTCGGCCGAGGCCCCCGCCTGACTCCTCTCGTCCCTGTTTCTGGCGTTGCAGGTGCAGCCCGTGGCCCTGGCGCCCGCATGCTCCCGCTCGTCCTTGTTGCAGGCGCTGTCACCGGCACTGGCACCCGCCTGATCCCGCGGGGCCATCGCCTCTCTGGATCACCCTTTGCCACCGCCCTATTTGTCCAAGGCCCTCCCAGCGAGTAAGATTCCCTCCAAACGTCAATTCGCAAGGCCCTCCATGTCCACTCAATACAATGCGGATGCCATTGAGGTCCTCAATGGCCTCGAACCGGTGCGTCGCCGCCCCGGCATGTACACAGACACCACCCGGCCCAATCACCTCGGCCAGGAGGTCATCGACAACAGCGTCGACGAGGCGCTGGCGGGCCATGCCCGCACCCTGGAGGTGATCCTGCACGAGGACCAGTCTCTCGAGGTGATCGACGACGGTCGTGGCATGCCGGTCGACATCCACCCGGAGGAAGGGGTATCCGGTGTGGAGCTGATCCTCTGCAAGCTGCACGCGGGGGGCAAGTTCTCCAACAAGAACTACCAGTTCTCCGGCGGTCTGCACGGGGTGGGCATCTCTGTGGTGAACGCCCTGTCCGATCGGGTCGAGGTGACGGTACGCCGGGACGGCCAGGTCTATGACATCGCCTTCGAGCGCGGCGACAAGGTACAGGAGCTGACCATCACAGGCACCTGCGGGCGCCGCAACACCGGCACCCGGGTGCGCTTCTGGCCGCAGGCGAGCTACTTCGACTCCCCGCGCTTCTCGGTCTCGAAGCTCGAGCACCTGCTCAAGGCCAAGGCCGTGCTCTGCCCCGGCCTCACCATCAAGTTCCTCGACAAGAACACCGGCATCAAGCTTGAGTGGTGCTACGAAGATGGCCTCAAGGATTACCTCATCGATGCGGTCAAGCAGTTCACCTGCCTGCCGGAGCAGCCCTTCGTCGGCGCCTTCAGCACGGATCAATCGGCGGTGGACTGGGCCCTGTGCTGGCTGCCGGAGGGGGGCGAGTGCCTCGCCGAATCCTATGTGAACCTGATCCCCACGGCCCTCGGTGGCACCCACGTCAACGGCCTGCGTCAGGGGTTGCTCGACGCCATGCGCGAGTTCTGCGAATTCCGCAACCTCTTGCCGCGCGGGGTCAAGCTGACCCCGGAAGATATCTGGGATCGCTGCGCCTACATCCTCTCGGTCAAGATGCAGGATCCCCAGTTCGCCGGTCAGACCAAGGAGCGGCTGTCGTCCCGCCAGAGCTCGGCCTTCGTCTCGGGGGTGGTGAAGGATGCCTTCAGCCTCTACCTGAACAGCAACACCGAGCTGGCGGAGCAGATCGCCGAGATCTGTATCAGCAGCGCCCAGCGCCGGATGCGCGCCGCCAAGACGGTGGTGCGCAAGAAGATAACCCAGGGCCCGGCACTGCCCGGCAAGCTGACCGACTGCAACTGCGCCGACCCCATGCAGGGGGAACTGTTCCTGGTGGAGGGTGACTCCGCGGGCGGCAGTGCCAAGCAGGCGCGGGATCGGGAGTTTCAGGCCATCATGCCGCTGCGCGGCAAGATCCTGAACACCTGGGAGGTGGAGGCCGGTCAGGTGCTCGCCTCCCAGGAGGTGCACGACATCTCGGTGGCCATCGGCCTGGATCCCGACTCCGAGGATCTCAGCGGCCTGCGCTACGGCAAGGTGTGCATACTCGCGGATGCGGACTCGGACGGTCTGCACATCGCCACCCTGCTGTGCGCGCTGTTCGTGAAGCACTTCCGCACCCTGGTCAACAAGGGCCACGTCTATGTGGCCATGCCGCCGCTGTATCGGATCGACATCGGCAAGGAGGTCTTCTATGCCCTCGACGAGGACGAGAAGAACGGCGTGCTGCAGCGGGTCGAGGCGGAGAAGAAGAAGGGCAAGGTGATGGTGACCCGATTCAAGGGTCTGGGCGAGATGAACCCGAAACAGCTGCGGGAAACCACCATGGATCCCAACACCCGCCGCCTGGTGCAGCTCACCATGGGCGAGCTGGAGGAGGGGGACGAGACCCTGCAGCTGATGGACATGCTGCTGGCCAAGAAGCGCGCCCCGGATCGCCGTGAATGGTTAGAGGAGAAGGGCAACCTTGCCATCATCTAAGCCGTCGACTGGCCCGCGCGGGCCAGCAAGTATCAGCCGGAGTCGCCCAGGGGCGGCTCCCGAACCGAAAGAGATAATCACATGAGTGATGCTATCGAGCTCAGTCTGGACGGGGTAGAGCGCCAGCCCATGCGCGCCTTCACCGAGCAGGCTTACTTGAACTACTCCATGTACGTCATCATGGACCGGGCCCTGCCCCACATCGGCGACGGCCTCAAGCCCGTGCAGCGGCGCATCATCTACGCCATGAGCGAGCTGGGGCTGTCGGCGCTCTCCAAGCACAAGAAGTCCGCCCGTACCGTGGGTGACGTGCTGGGTAAATACCACCCCCACGGCGACAGCGCCTGTTACGAAGCCATGGTGCTGATGGCCCAGCCCTTCTCCTACCGCTACCCGCTGGTGGACGGTCAGGGCAACTGGGGGGCGCCGGACGATCCCAAATCCTTCGCCGCCATGCGTTATACCGAGGCGCGCTTGTCACGCTTCTCCGAGCTACTGCTCTCCGAGCTGGGGCAAGGCACTGTGGAGTGGACGCCGAACTTCGACGGCACCATGAAGGAGCCGGTAGTGCTGCCCGCCCGCCTGCCCCACATCCTGCTCAACGGGGTGACAGGTATCGCGGTGGGGATGGCGACCGACATCCCGCCCCACAACGCGCGGGAAGTGGCCCTTGCCTGTGCCGAGCTGCTGGACAACCCCAATGCGGGGCTGGATGTGCTGATGACGCACATCCAGGGGCCGGACTACCCGACCAACGCCGAGATCATCACCCCGCGCGACGACATCCGCAAAATCTACGAGACCGGCAAGGGCTCCATCAAGCAGCGGGCGGTGTGGAGCGAGGAGGATGGCGACATCGTCATCACGGCGCTGCCCCATCAGGCGTCCGGCGCCAAGATCATGGAGCAGATCGCCGCCCAGATGGTGGCCAAAAAGCTGCCCATGGTCACCGATCTTCGCGATGAGTCGGATCACGAGAACCCGACCCGTCTGGTCATAGTGCCGCGCTCCAACCGGGTGGATGTGGAGGGGCTGATGGCCCACCTGTTCGCCACCACGGATCTGGAGAAGAACTACCGGGTCAACCTCAACATCCTGGGGCTGGACAACCGGCCCCAGGTGAAGACGCTCAAGATGATCCTCTCCGAGTGGATCGTCTTTCGTCGTGAGACGGTGCGTCGCCGTCTGCAATATCGCCTCGACAAGGTGCTGGCCCGCCTGCACATCCTCGAAGGCTTGCTGATTGCCTACCTCAACATCGACGAGGTGATCGAGATCATCCGCACCGAGGATGAGCCGGGCAAGGTGATGGTGGAGCGTTTCAACATCAGCGAGACCCAGGCCGAGGCGATCCTCGAGCTCAAACTGCGCCATCTGGCCAAGCTCGAAGAGTTCAAGCTGCGTGCCGAGCAGGAAGAGCTGGCCGAGGAGCGCGACAAGCTGGAACTCATTCTGGGCTCCGAGCGTCGCCTCAACACCCTGCTCAAGAAAGAGCTCTTGGCGGATGCCGAGAAGTACGGCGACGATCGCCGCACCCCCCTGGTGGAGCGCGCCACCGCCGTGGCCCTGACCGAGAAGGAGCTGACCCCGAGCGAGCCGGTGACAGTGATCCTGTCCGACAAGGGCTGGGTGCGTGCCGCCAAGGGCCACGACGTGGACGTGGCCGGGCTCTCCTACAAGGCGGGGGATGGCTATCTGGCCCACGCCTGCGGCCGCAGCAACCAGCAGGCGGTGTTCCTCTCCAGCCTGGGCCGTACCTATTCCCTGGAGGCGCACACCCTGCCCTCCGCCCGCAGTCAGGGGGAGCCGCTCACCGGTCGCTTCGCCCTGGGGGCGGGGGAAGAGGTACGCCATCTGGTGATGGGCAACGAAGGGGAGCCGTATCTGATCGCGAGCGACGCCGGTTACGGCTTCATCTGCAAATATGACGACCTCATCGGCAAGAACAAGAACGGCAAGGCGCTGCTCACCGTGCCGGAAGGGGGCCAGGTGATGGCGCCCCAGAAGATTGGCTCGCCAGAGACCGATCTCTGCATGGCCATCTCCAACGAGGGGCGCATGCTGCTGTTCCCGCTCAGCACCCTGCCGGTGCTCGGCAAGGGCAAGGGCAACAAGCTCATCAGCATCCCCTCGGCGCGCGTCAAGGCGCGGGAGGAGTTTATGGTGATGGCCGCCATTATCCCGCAGGGGCAATATGTCACCCTGTTTGCCGGCAAGCGCAAGCTGACCCTCAAACCCTCGGATCTCGACTACTACCGCGGCGAGCGCGGCCGCCGCGGTGCCAAGCTGCCCCGCGGCTTGCAGCGAGTGGACAGGATAGAGATTGAACCCGCCGCCGGTGCAGAACCGGCAGCCGGGGAAAATCAGGAAGGGTAATTAATAAGAAGGGCGCGAAAGCGCCCTTTTGTAAACAGATTCAACGTGATGTCATTTCTTGCTTAGTAATTCTTTTAATTCTGAGAGCTTTATCGCTGGTTTGGTTCTATGCAACATTCTGTGGCAATTAGAGCAAACCACCCGAACATCTTCTATTGTGGTTGGGAGGTCAAGGTTCCTTTCTGAGAGAGGATTTATATGATGACATTCAATAAATTCGAACCCTAATTCACCATATTTCTCTTCGAAGTTAAAATCACATATTTGGCAGTTATACCCATAGGTTTTTTTTGCATCTAAAACTAATTTCTTATTCCTTTTGAAGAAAGTAGCTTCACGAGCCTCTCTACTTCCCTCATTATATTCTTCATCTATCCCTGACTCATTCAAACTCAGCGGTAATGGTGGCAAGGATATGTATTTATTTTCAAGTAAGGTTTTTACATATCCCGAGGCCCCACCAAACCGTAGTAGTCGTTCACTTTTTACTCTGTAAACATTCCCGCTCGGCCTGAATTTAGGTAAGTAATCCACATCTTCTTTAAATTGAGTCCAATTTAAATCAATGTCCTGTGTTTTGAAGAAAAATATATAAGGGAAATGGGTGCTTCCCCATAAAAATTTGGATAGTTCGAGTAGCTGTTCTTTCGGGAAGAACTTTACATGACAAAGCACAGGTATTTCTTCTAAACCACCGGTACTTTTTATAAGAAGCATAACGTCATTATAAGTTAGCTGTTTTATGACACTTTTTGCTCCTAGTGGGACGCCCCAAGCATTACACCGACCAGTTGGGAATTCTTTTGATAAAGACGCACTAATAACTTCTCTTAATTCCACAGGGCATTGCGCGACGATGTCTGATATAGCTATGTCACTATAAATAGTCTTTGGGAAATCGGCGTTTGCACCTTTTAATCCTACATCATGAAAAAACAACTGCATAATAATCACCTGAGCTACACATCATTTGTTGTAACTATACAACTGTTTTTGGAGTAGTGCCTTAGTTGTTTTTTAATGCTTAGCAGTGTAAATAAATTTTTCAGCAGTCGATCATAAAACGTTATTGCTGTGACATTGTTCAACTTGCCTTGATAATATAAAAATTATTCTCTATGTCATCGGTGTAAGAAGGGCAGTAGATTTGATTCGCGTAGCGTAATCAGACGATCGCGAAAACCTATTGCCTCAATGTGGTCGGTAATTTTATTTTACGGCCCCCTCATCCCCAGCCCTTCTCCCGCGAGGGGAGAAGGGAGCTCAGATCGCAGCGATTTTGGAATTGCGTGACAGCTACGCCCAAAGGTTGGCAGGCACCTGTCCCCTCTCCTCTTGGGAGAGGGCTAGGGTGAGGGGAGGTAACCGTAGGGTGCAATGAAATTGCACCGCTATTGAATCCGCGAGGTTGCCGGTGCAATGCGCTTCGCTTATTGCACCCTACGTCCTTTCTCTTTTGCCTGCTCGCGACCGGATAACCGGTGCGGCCGATTACGCTTCGCTAATCGACCCTACTTGCCTCTGTTTTATTTAAGGCTCTGTTGCTGGTCGATGGCTTCTGCTGTGGTGGCTTGCTCTCCCCTTTGCCAATTGCCACAGGTCAAGGATTTGGCCGATTAGGCCCCGCAAGTTGTCTCTGCTCGCTAACCTTGTAGGGAGCAGCACAGTGCCAGGAGGCCAAACATGGAAACGGAGAAAGCCATCGGACTGATCGAGGCCCACGGGGCCTTTCACGGCGATCACTACAGCTTCAACAGCGACGAGTTCGTGCAGTGGTGCGAGCAGGATGCCCACCAGACCCTCAGCCTGGAGCAGGCGAATCACGAGCTCGCCCCCTTCTGCATCCGGGTCGGCTATGCAGAGCCGAGCAGGTCGTGGCGTTACTATCTCACCTGATGCCCACCTGACGCAGGCAAAGGCGAGGCAAGGGTCTCGCCTTTTCTATGGGCTGGAGAATGGAAAAAGGAGCCATCAGGGCTCCTTTCTTGTGATCATGCAGCGGCCTGTTGCGGCCCTATATGCCGGCCTGGGCACCATGCAGCAGTACCATGCCGGTAAACAGCAGCCAGTCGTTGATGATGTGCGCGCCGGTCGATACCCAGATGTTTTTGGTGATGATGTAGCCACTGAGCAGCACGATGCGGGCCGTGCCGATCACCAGAAAACATTGCAGAAAATTCCAGTCATAAGTGGGCAGGTGCATGGCCCCGAAGATAAGGGCAGTGGATAGCCAGGCGATGATGATGGCGGACTTGCGCGTCAGGGCGAGCTTTGTGTGACAAAACCAGAGGATGGCCAGAAAAGGCAGGATGGAGACCACCTCCTCGCCAAAGAGCTGAGGGGCCGTTTTTAAATAAAAGAGGATGCGCGCCGTATTGGGGGCCTCTGCCAGCATGGCGCTGACCGGGTTGTCACTCATCTTGAACAGCTGTTGCAGCACCAGGGCAACGGCGACCGAGACCAGAATGTTGACGACGGCGATCGCCAGCATCAAGAGGAGATCCCGCCCCGTCGGCGTTCGAAACAGCGCTCGCCATGCCTTACCCGCCACCATGGCGAGCACGGCCAGGGGGATGAGGGGGAACAGGATGGCGGATACAAAGCCGCCCGCCGTGGTTTTATAAAATGCAAGGTGCGCCGTCAGCACGGCGAAACCCAGCACCACCCCCAGCAGGATCAGCACCCAGCTGCGGCCAGACAAGGCATTCGGGGGCTGGCGATAGAAGGGGAAGTCTCCGGCACTTTTGCGTTCGAAACCATAGCTATCGCCGGCGTTCAATACCGGCATTGCTGCAGACTGGTGCTCACCCATGCTGACCCTCGATAGTTCATTCAGTTGGCATGGAGTCAACCCTACACCAAGTGGGGCGCCTGGGTAGCCACGCCAGCCTCTTTATTAAAAGGCCATTCATCGAGCCGCTATCTCGGAGCACCCGCCTTCTTGGCCGTTGTGTCATTCAGCCCCTGGCACAGCCCCACCGATTTCACCCGGGTTGCCGGTGCCATTAATGATTGAAATTCCAGGCGATGGGCAGCTCAAGGTCGAAGACAAGCTCGCCCCCTTCCAGGCGAAAGGGGACGCTGATCTGGTGCTGCCCATATTTGTCGACGATGAGGCAGCACTCGAAGAAGTTGGATTCGTAGCTGAGCTGGGCCTTGCCCGTGGCGCCTTCGGCGTCGAGCGCTATGCCAAGCACTCGCGGCGGGTGCTCCTGGCTGAGGTTGACCGCAGGATTGCCCTCATCCACCAGCCGCTCCAGCAGGGGGAAGAAGTCCTGCTTGTGGGCATCTATGGCTCGGGCGATGGCTTGTTCCAACTCGGCCTGAGTGGCACAGGGACCCGCCAGCTTATATCGGGTCTGGATCCGCTCCTGGGTCATCCTGGTCTCCTTTTCGCTTGTGCCCGTTCCGGGCCTGTCGGTAAACCTTATCAGATGCGGGGGCAAAGCATCAGGCGGGGATGCGGCCATTGCGCACCAGGGCCCGGCGGATATTTTTGCACATCTTGCCGAAGCGCTGGATCTCGTCGAAGGAGGGCGGGATGCCGCAGTCGATCTGGTATTGCCAGTAGCAGAGATCCGTATCCACCAGCTCCACCAGCTTCTTGGGGCAGCCGATGCAGCTGTTGTCCGGCCCGCACCTGAAGGTATCCGGTTGATAGAGCGGGAATTCTTGTTTCACGGCGTCGATGATCTGCTGCATGGCGGTGATGCGGTCGGGTTTTCTGCTCACGGCGTTCCCCTGCGGTCGGAATGGGGGAGCCATTATATCCCTGACAAAAGGTGGGCCAATGACGCTGAGGGGGTAGTCCGCCTTGGGTGAAAGCCGCCACGGCCCCAGATGCTGCCCTTGTTTCCCCTGGTCTACCCTTCTGTCTGGCGCCGTTTCTGGTCATGATGAAAGCCCCGAACGAACCACTTTTAACTGACCCTTCTGGAGGCGTGATGAAACCCTATGCCCTGCTGTTGCTTTTTCCCCTGGTATGCCAGGCCGAGGCCAGCCCGAACGAACCCGTGCAGGAAGGCACCCTGGCCAATCAGCAGCTGATCCGGGATGCCATGGTGGGGGTCGCATCCTGGGTCTCCACCAAGGGGTGTGACGCGCCGGAGCGCTTCGTGCCCGTGGTGCTGCAACTTCCCGAGGGGGAGCCGGGCAGCCGCTACTGGCAGGAGCGCTGGACTGTGACGGGCTGTGGCAACGACTATCCCGTGGTGATCGATTTTCGGGAGACCGGGATGGAGAGCGCCATGTGGACCATTGCCCGATAGGGTCGGCACCGATCTGCGAGCGTCACAAATGACAACGCCCGGCAAGCCGGGCGTTATGGGGACAGGCGGCCATGGCGCCATGAAAGCGCCGACAGACGCTAGAAGTCGTGGTAGAGGGGCCAGCCGAGCAGGGGGTGCCTGAGCCCGGCGCGCATCTCCATGTTGTCGAGCTTCTCCGGGGAGGCGTTCTCCCTTTGCTGCTGCTGATACTGGCGCACAAACCCCAGGGTGTGCAGCAGGTTCGGCACGAAGCCCGGGCTCAGCTCCTGGCGCAGGGCATCGGCCATGTCGGCGGGCAGCTCGGCGAGCATGAGGGCAAGCTGGACGGCGAGATAGTCGGTATCGTACCAGCGTTCGTCGAGCTCAATCTCCCGCGCAAGCCGGCGCTTGAGATCCTGCTTCACCTTGAGGGGCGCGGCGCCGCTGCCCTTGCCGCACAGGATGCGGTAGAGCAGGGCCTCGGCCAGCTTGTCTTCCATGGTGGGGTGATCGCTCTCGCAGGCGAAGAAGTGCTGGTCGATGAGCCCCATCAGGCGGACCTTGTTGTGCTCGGCCAGCGCCTTCTCGTACTCCTGCCACCCTTGCCACTCCTCGATGTCGGGGGGGCTCGAGATCTTGTCCAGCAGCCTGGCATCCACGTCGCCATAGAGGCTGTTGCCCGTCTGTTTGGGGCTGACGGAGATCAGCATGGACCAGCCCTTCTGGAACGGCTTGATGGGCCCTTCCGGCGCCTGCAGCAGGGCCAGTGCCCGTGCCGTGTCGCGCCCGGAGAGCTCCTGCAACCCCAGGCTCACCACGCCGATGACGTCGTGGGCGGCCTGCTCCAGCAGGTGCATCTTGTACTTGTTGTAGTACTTGTCGGCGAATTTCAGGCTCATCAGCACCGCCTTGCCCTTGATGGCGGCAAGCTGCTGGGCGCTCAGGCGTTCGTTGTCGCGGCCAAAGCGCAGCACCTGGGTGAGGAAGGGGCCTTCGTTGGCCTCGCGGATGACTAGCTGCATAGGGCTCTCCTCAATCCAGGAAGCTGAACATGTCGTCCACTTCGTCGTACTCGTCGCTGACCTGGTTCTTCTCCTTGGCCTGCATCACCAGCTCGTTGGCGAACTTGTTGATGATGCCGTCCCAGGTGGCGTTCTCGCTGCGCAGCAGCGACTTGATGGCTTTCTCCACCTCGGGAGCCTGTTCGCGGATCAGCATCAACAGGCTTCTCGGGTCATCCAGCGGGTAGTCGTGGGCATCCTCGCTCTGCTGGCGCTCGCTGTAGGCGAGGGACTCCTCGAGATCTTCCTCTTCGGCGTGCAGGGTGTCGCGATAGCCCTCTTCATCCTCGTAGCGATCGCCACGGTAGAACTCGATGAAGGGGATGGCGAGGTAGAAGAGACCGGCCGTGTCTTCGGCGATGCACTCCAGGATCTCGCGCTGCTTGGCCTCGCTGTCCTGGGTGCGGATCAGGTAGTTGAGGAAGTCGAAGGTGTGCTGCTGCAGCTCTTCGGCATTGTTCTTGATGGCCTCCTCCCAGTAGAGGGGCTGCTGGCAGACGATGTCGCGGATCCGCTCCGGGGTCATCAGCTCGGAGATGATGGACGGGAAGGAGATGTCGTGCTGGCCGTTGATCTGGGTCAGGGTGACGATATCAATGTTTTCAATGACTTCGGCCAACTGCTCGTCGGACATTGTCTTGGCGATCAGCTCGAACTTCTCGCTGGCCTGCTTGGGCTCGACCACGGCCAGCTCTTTGATCTCGATGGCGGTAATTTCTATCAGACTGTTCATGCTTTGCCTCAAATTAGAAACGCACTTCGTCGTACATGTCCTGATCGTCTTCCTCACCCTCGCCGCCATGGTAGTCGGCGTCGGCATCTTCCCCGTCGTCATCTTCGTCGTCGCGCAGCTCATAGTCGTCATCGGCACGACGGCCACCGCGGGGCAGGGGGTTGTCCAGCAGGTAGAGCACGGCGCAGGCTTCGATCAGCTGATCTTCGCTCTGGGCCCGCACCGCCTTGACCAGCGGCAGATCGGCGTTGTTGAACGCCACCGACACCTTGAACGCGTCCCATGAGGGTTGTACGCCGTCGGCGAGCCACCTGGCCCACTCAGGTTTCGCCTTGGGCGGGAACTGCACCCGGCCGTAGAGGGCGAGCGGCAGGTATTCGGGCATGAACTCCAGCATGCTGATGTCGGCCAGCAGCAGGGCCTTCATCTTGCCGGTAAACTGCTCTAGCGCCTTGGGCTGATCCTGATCCCGGTAGGATTCGATGTTCTCGCCCGCGTCACTCATCAGCGCTTTGATGCGCGCCTGGTCCCATTTTTTTTGCATAGCGCCCTCAGGGGTAGAATTGGTCCCACATCTCCTGCATGGCAGCAGCGGGATCGGTCACGATGACGTTGTTGAAATCCTTGATAAAAGCGGCTCTCGCCTTGGGATCGGAAAGCACTTCGTAGGCCTTCTTCACCTGATGCAGCCTGATGGCTGCCTGCTCTTTCTCTTCTTCGCTCGCCCCGTGCAACTTGTCGGGGTGGTACTGGTTCGAGAGCCGTCGATAGGCTTTCTTGATGTCGTTTTCGCTGGCGTTGGACTTGACGCCCAGCACCCGAAAGTAGTTGTTCATGGCAGATCCTGCATCACTGGCATCATCAGAGTCACAATGCTGGCGCCTGATGGGGCTTGGGGGAACCAGGCACGGTAAAAACCCGTCATTTTAACGGAAACCACAGGCCACCGCCATGAATAGGACGCGATATGGCAGCGGCCCGGGGTGGGCACGGATCCCGTCCGTCACGAAGCGGCTTGTCAGCCCTGCAGACATGGAGGGTCCGGCATGGAGACTACACTGACAGAGGGTATCCGTGACGGGCGACAGTGTACTCATGCTGGAACCACATCGTCGGGCGTGCATGTGACAAGGAACCTGCCCTGGGGATAGGCATCAGGACCCGGCAAGGCCGGGGCCATCACAAGGAATAGACACCATGTTCAAACGTTATCTTCTGCCTCTGGTACTGCTGGGGGGCGTCGCCATCGCCGCCGATGAGAGCCTCGACGAGCCCTTGATGTTCATGAAGGGGGACATCACCAAGGCCCAGTTCATGGAGAGAGCCGAGCAGCGCTTCGCCCGGCAAGACAGCAACGGCGATGGCACCCTGTCGGTTGCCGAGAAAGAGGCCGCCATGGCCAAGATGCATGAGGCGATGAAGCAATCGGGCAAGGCCATGCCCGGCAAGATGGGCAACATGAGGCCGATGCAGGACACGACCAAGGCGCAGTTCATGGAACGCCATGAGACCCTCTTCACCAAGATGGACAAGAACGGTGACGGCGTGATCGACGAGGCCGAACGGGCCAGTGTCAAGGCCCGGCTCGGCCAGGGGATGATGTCACCGGCGCAATAGGGGCAGCAGCAAAAAGTACCGCCTTCAGATAAAAAAAGAGCCCGGTCGTCATACCGGGCTCTGTTCATTGTGATGGGGCTCAAGCCTGCCAGCCGGCCCACAGCAGCCGCAGCTGCAAGCCCCAGCGACTGCTCCAGCCCGTGGTGCTGCTCACCACCTTGCCCTCCTTGAGGATGAGGAAGCTGGGGGTGACGCTCACCTGCCAGCGGGCGGCGAGCGCCCCCTGCTCATCGTTGTGGGTGGGGAAGCTCAGCCCCTTCCTGGCCATGCCCTGCTGCAACCTGGCGTCGTCGCCGGAGCGCAGCGCCACCGTCAGCACGTTGCCGCCGTCCTGCCAGAGCTGCTCCACTGCCGGGGTAGTGAAGCGGCAGACGGCGCACCAGCTGGCCCAGTAGTAGACCAGCAGCGGCCGCTCCCGGCTCATGGCCAGCAGGTCGGCCCGGGTGCCATCTTGCAGGGTCAGCACTGGCAGCGGGCTCCCCTCCGGCAGCGCCGGACTGCGCCACAGATCCAGCACGGTCGAGATGACCAGGGCAAACAGCAGCAGCCAGAGCACCTCCCTGCCCCAGCGTCGCCAGCGGGGTCTGGGGGTTGTCGTCTCGGTCATTGGTTACCCCAGTTTCGCCAGTTCAGTTTTCACGAGCTGCTCGAGCTGCTCATAGGGGAGGGCACCCGGCACCAGCTGGTTGCCGATCAGGGTCGCCGGTGTGCCCTGCACGCCCAGCAAGGTGCCGATGCGCTGACTGTATGGACGCAGCTCCACGGATAGTTTCCTCATATCTGCTTGCCCAGTTCGGCCTTCACCAATTGCTCGAGCTGCTCATAGGGGAGGGCACCCGGCACCAGCTGGTTGCCGATAAGCGTCGCCGGTGTGCCCTGCACTCCCAAGAGGGTGCCGATGCGCAGGCTATTGCGCAGCTCCTCGGTGGCCTTGCCCTCGGGCTTGAGCGCCACATTGCCGGTGGCCGCCAGCGCCTTATTGATGTCCGCCTCGGTCAGCATGCCCTGCTTGCTCATCAGCTTGTCGTGCAGGGAGAGGAAGCGGGCCGGATCCTGTTGCCACAGGGTCAGGCTGTACTGGGCCGCCTTGGCGGAGGTCTGCCCCTTGAACGGCAGCAGCTTGATCACCAGCCCCAGATCGTTCGGGTAGGCCTTGAGCAGCTTGGCCACCGCAGGGTCGAACTGCTTGCAGTAGGGGCAGTTGTAGTCGGTGAAGAGCACCAGGGTCAGCTTGGGGTTCTTGGCCCCCAGGCGCGGGCTGGTGGCGCTGTTGAACAGCACGTCCTGGTTGCCCTTGATGAAGTCGCCGAGCTGGGCCGCCTGATCCGCGGCGTTCTGTTTCTCCCAGGATTCGGCCGCCTCATCCAGGATCTTCGGGTTCTGGACCAGGGTCTCGCGGATGAGCTCCTTGATGCGGGCCTCCTGCTCCGGGGTGAAGGGGGCGGCGTGCAGGGCCGGGGTCAAGAGTGTGCCCAGCAGGGTCAGGGCGAGCAGGGTCGGTTTCATTTGTTTTCTCCTTGAGAGGGGGCAATACCGGCTTGCGCCAGGGTGGCAAGCAGGGTCGATCGGTCCAGCAGGGGGGAGAGGATCTCGCCATCCGTCAGGCCGGGCCCGTAGATCTGGTTGAAGGGAATGGCCACGCTGCCGCGCTGGCGCAGGAAGCTGGCGATGCCCTCGGAGGGGCGGCTCCAGTCCCCGCGCAGGGCCACCACATCGGGGGCGCTCAGGGCCTGTTGCACGTCATCTCGCAGCAGTACGTTGAATTTGTTGGCCTTGCAGGTGATGCACCAGTCGGCGGTCACATCGACGAAGACCCGCTTGTTCTGGGCCAGTGCCAGTTCGATGGCCTGCTCCGAGAGCGGCTGCCAGTCGACCCTGTCCTGCTGGGGCTTGCCGTCCAGGGTGAAGGCGCCGCCGAGCAGCAGGGCCCCGCCCAGCAGGCAGTCCAGCGCCAGCCCCAGGGTCAGTGTGCGTATGCCGTGACGCCAGACGACGGCCAGCAGCAGGGCCGTCAGCATCAGCGCCATCAGGATCAGCATCCAGAAGGGGCCGACGTGGTTGCCGAGCAGACTGAGCTGCCAGAGGCTGGAGCCCAGCATCATCAGGCCGAGCAGGGTGCGCAGCCGCCCCATCCAGCGGCCCGGCTTCGGCAGCCAGAGCGCCAGGCGTGGGACGGCGGCGATCAGCAGCCAGGGCAGGCTCATGCCCACACCGAGCGCGGTAAAGATGAGCCAGAGCTGGCCCAGCGGCGCCCCGAGGGCAAAGGCGACCGCAGTGCCGAGGAAGGGCGCGGAGCAGGGGGTCGCCAGCAGGGTGGCAAAGCAGCCCTGCAGGAAGTGACCCCCCAGCCCCTGACCGCCGCTGGTGGCCAGGCGGGTATTGAGGTTGCTCGGCAGTCGCAGCTCGAACAGCCCCAGCAGGTTGGCGCAGAACAGCGCCGTCACCACCACCATGAAGCCGATAAACCAGACGCTCTGGAACTGGATCCCCCAGCCGACCGCCCCCTGGGTGGTGCGCAGCAGGGTGCTCATCAATGCCAGCGCCCAGAAGGAGACCAGGATGCCGGCACTGGCCGCCAGGAATTGCAGGCGCACCGGGCGGCGCTCCCGGCTCTCGAGTTGCAGCACGGATCCCAGCTTGAGGGCCAGCACCGGCAGCACGCAGGGCATCAGGTTGAGGATGAGCCCCCCCAGCAGCGCGGCTCCCAGCAGCCAGAGCAGCGACTGGCCGCCGCTCGGCAGGGCCAGGGGCTCACCTATGCGGACCTCGCTCTGCCAGGCCTGCTCGCCGCTCGCCAGCACCAACCCGAGTGGCTGATGACGGATATCGGGGGCATCCCCCTGCCAGCCATCGCTGACCGGAATGCGGGCGATCAGGGTGTTGCCCTGCACCTCCAGCTTGGGCTCGCCAAATTCGGCCCCCTCCAGGCGCTGGAGGAAGACCTGGGGATCCTGCCAGCCCTGGGGGTTGTCGGCGGTCAGCTGCAGCTGGTTCTGCCGGTAGCCCGCCTCGAGGGTCACAGTGCCCGGCATGGCCTGTGGCAGGGTGCTCATCGCCTTCGCATAGGCAAGGTCGAACCCTTCGGGGGCAGCGCCGTCCAGCGCCAGGGTGAAGGGGTAGTCGGTCAGGATGCAGACGTTGCTGCAGGTCGAGAGGCGCAGGGTGCCCGTCAGTGCCTCGCCGCCGCTGCGGGTGAGGCTGATGGGAAGGCTGACGTCCCCCTGATAGCCCTGGGTCGAGATGCCGCTGACGTCGAACCGTCTGGGCACTGGCCAGTGCCACTGCGCCGCCGGCTCGGGTTTATCCCAGAGGATCTCGGGGGCTATGCCGCCTTCCCCCGGGTTCTGCCAATAGGTTTTCCAGCCGGATTCAAGCTGCAGGCTGAGTAGCACCCGGGGGGCGGCGGGATCCCGGGTGTCAGCTTGCAGCCGCACCTTGGCGTGATCGTTCTGGGGGCTGGTGAGCCAGCCAGTGTCGCTGGCCAATCCCATGGATTGCCACAGCAGACCGCTCAGCAACAGGGCGGTCTTGATGATGTTTGACATGTGTTTGTCTCTTGAAAATGAAAGTCAGGGTGGAGAAAACCGCCGCAGACTCATTCCCGCCAGACGCAGAGGGTGAGGTGCAGTCGCCGTTCGGGAGGCGAAATGTTGATGGGAGGGGGAAGCGCAGGGGCGCGGCGCGACAGGGGCGCCAGCAGGGCAATCACGAAGGCGATGGCAAAGAAGATCTGCTCGGCGCAGAGCAGGCTGGCGGCACTGAGCCACTTGCCGTTGAGCTGGCAGCTGCTGGGCTGGGGCGTCGCGGCTTGCCCCTCGTCGGCATCGGCGCTGGACGAGGAGAGGGGAAGAGCCTGGCAACTCAGGGCCTGGTCGAGCTGTGCCAGCCTGGCCAGCGGCTGGGCCGCACAGTTGAGCACCAGAATGCAGACCAGCAGCAGGAGTCTTGTCGCCACGCGTTGTCGCAAAATCATGCTCGTCCTACCCTGTTGAATGGGGCATATCCTATCGATCAATGGTGGCGTGAGCAAGCCGGTGGGATTCGATGCGGCCACGTGTTCCATCCGGGGTGGTCGGTTCTGTCTGGCGAACGCTTGTTCGCTAAAAGGGGGACCAGTATACTGCGCCGAGTCAAATTCCGAGGTGTTCGATGCTCAAACTTGCCCGTGTGCTGCTGCTTACCCTGCTGCTCATCTTCTGGTTCGTGTTTGGTCTGTTGCTCTGTCTGGTGCGTCCGCGCCACCCCAACAACGTCTATGTTTTCGCCCGCATGTACCATGCCGTCTGCCCGCTCATCGGGCTCAAGGTCCGGGTCACCATTCCGGACGAGGTCAAGTCGGTGGGGCCTGCCGTCTATGTCTGCAATCACCAGAGCAACTTCGACATCTTCACCGTGACCGGCGCCGTGCGTCCCGGCGTGGTGGCAGTGGGCAAGAAGAGCCTGCTGTGGCTGCCCTTCTTCGGCCTCATCTTCTGGCTCTCCGGCAACGTGCTGATCGACAGATCCAACCGCTCCCGTGCCATCGGCACCATTGGTCAGGTAGTGGATCGCATCAAGCACCACGGCACCTCCATCTGGATGTTCCCGGAAGGGACCCGCTCCCAGGGCCGTGGTCTGCTGCCGTTCAAGGCCGGCGCCTTCCACACCGCCGTCCAGGCCGAAGTGCCCGTGGTGCCCATCGTCTGCTCCAGCTACTTCGGTCAGGTCGACCTGAACCGATGGGACAACGGCGAGGTGCTGCTGGAGATGCTGCCCCCCCTGTGCAGCAAGGAGCACGGCGCCGCCGGCATCCGCGATCTGTCGGATACCTGCCGAGCCAGGATGGAAGCCAAGCTGGCGGAGCTGGATGGCAAGCTGGGCCATCGCCCGGCCGCCTGAGGCTGAACCCAACTCCATGAAGGGAGCCGCTGGCTCCCTTTTTTATTGGTTAAAATCACCACATCATTGGCAATTCTCGCCAACTCATGGCCTTGAGATGGCAATGCCAAGTCTCCATCTATCTGTAAAACAAAAATAAATTATCTTGGCACGGCTCTTGTAATGCCATGGGAAGAGAGTGACATCCCATCAACAAGGAGCCAGACCATGAGCGTATTCAGCCGCCTGACCGACGTGATCAATGCCAACCTGCACAGCCTGCTCGACAAGAGTGAAGAGCCGGAGAAGATGCTGCGTCTGATGATCGAAGAGATGGAGCAGGTGCAGATCGAGATGAGAACCCAGGCCGCCCGCGTCATCGCCGAACAGAAACAGCTGGAGCGCCATCAGCAGGCGCTGCGCCACCAGATCCAGGAGTGGTCTGCCAAGGCCGAGCTCGCCATCCAGAAGGGACGTGAGGATCTGGCCCGTGCCGCCCTCACGGAGAAGCTGGCCGAGGTCAAGAAGTGCGAGCAACTGGAGCAGGACAAGGCCCGGGTGGCCGAGGTGCTGGCCCAGCTCACCGCCGACAGCGAGCGGCTGGCGACCAAGCTGACCGAGGCCCGCGAGAAGCAGAAGATGCTGACCCTGCGCGAACAGACAGCCCATAGCCGGATCCGTGCCCGCGCCCAGGTGGACAACCAGCGCATGCATGAGTTGATGGCCCGCTTCGACGGCTTTCAGGGCCGGGTCGATCAGCTGGAAGCCCAGCTGGAGGCGGCGACCCTGGGGCAGAATCCCTCCCTGGAGGCCCAGTTCCGCGAGCTGGAGTTGAACGACGAGATTGAGCGCGAGCTGGCTCGCCTGAAAAGTCGGAAGGCGGAGGTATAACCATGAGCCCCTGGCCCAAAGATCTGGCCCATCGCAAGCTGACCGGGGTCTGTGCCGGTCTGGCCAACGGGCTCGGGATCTCGAGGGTGACGGTGCGGGTGCTGGTCTTGCTGGCGCTTATCCTGATGCCGCCCCTGGCCCTGGCCCTCTATCTGCTGGCGGTGCTGGTGATGCCGCCCCGTCGTGAATTGAAACGCTGGCTGGATTGATCCCCGGATCAGACCCGCTGGCCACTGCAAGCCTGTGAGGAGCACAACATGCTGGAATTTATCGTCTTGATGCTGGTGCTGGTGACCATGGCGCTGACCGGTTTTACCGTGCTGGCCATGCTGCTGGTGAGCGGGGTCTTCGTGCTGTTTGGCGCCCTGGCCGGCATGTTTGCCCTCGTCATCAAGCTGGCGCCCTGGCTGCTGCTGGTGCTGGCGGTGTGCTGGTTGCTCAGCAACAGGCGCAAGCAGTCGAACACCTACCGTTAAGCCTCCCTGCTATCGGATCCTTCCTTGGCCGCTGCTCCCAGCGGCCTTTTTTATGGCGGGAGCGACTGGTTCAGGGGGACGGTTCGATGGGGGCTGTATCGGCGCTCAGCCAGGGCTGGCTCCAGTCTTGCCAGAGTCCGGGGTCGAGCACCAGGCACTCCTTGAATGCCTTGCTCTGCTGCTTGAGGCGATACTCGAGGCGCAGCGCCTCGCCCTTGTCCGCCACCCCCTGGCGCCACACCAGGGTCAGCGGCCCCTTGCCACGCAGGGCGCGGGCGCCCTTGCCGCTCTGGTGCTGGCGCAGGCGCCGCTCGGGATCCGTGCTGATCCCCGCATAGAGCGAGCCCGCACCGGTGCGTACCAGATAGATAAACCAGTTAGTTGCAGGCTTATCGGCACAGACGTCCGTCGTCATGACTCTTTCCACTGGACCCGGCCGCGCCTGAGCAGGTGCAGGGGCAGCAGGCTCACCAGCAGACCGGCCCAGACGAAGGCGAAGCCCACCGATTTCACCGGATCCGGGATCTCCCCAAACCAGAAGATGGCGAGCAGGAAGGCGAGGCTCGGCTCTATGTATTGCAGCAGCCCCACAGTGCTCATGCGGGTGCGTGCCACTGCGTAGCAGAACAGCCCCACCGGCAGCAGGGTCGCGGGGGCGCTGCCCATCAGCAGCAGCTTGTCGGCCCAGTCACCGGCCATGAACTGGCTCATGCCGTGCAGACCCAGCCAGGCGAGGATCAGCAGGGCGACGGGAAGCTGGGCCAGGGACTCGAGATAGAGGCTGACACCGGCATCGTGGCGCACCTTCTTCTTGATGAGGCCGTAGAAGGCGAAGTTGGCCCCCATGATGAGGGAGAACCAGGGCAGCTCGCCGTAGGAGAACAGCATGTAGGCCAGCCCCGCCAGGGCCAGGGCGACCGCCAGATGCTTCTGGGGGGTGAGCCGCTCCTTGAGGAAGAGCACGGCGAAGGCGATGTTGAACAGCGGCGTCATGAAGAAGGCGAGGCTGGTGGCCAGCACCTGGCCCGTGGTCAGACACCAGGTGAACATGCACCAGCTGATGGACATGACGGGGCCCGCCAGCAGGATGAGGCCGAGCTGGCGGGGTTCGCTGCGCAGGCGTGCCCAGGGGACCCGCACGCCGAGCAGCAGGAAGAGGCCGCCCAGCAGGACAACAGACCAGAGCACCCGGTGGGAGAGCAGCTCCCACATGTTGATCTCGGGCATGAACTGGTAATAGAGGGGCAGCATGCCCCAGAGCACGAAGGAGAGGGCCGCACTGCCGGGGCCCAGCCAGTTCTTCATCGCTTTCCGTTTATTAAATTAAACAAATATGGCCGCATGATAAGTATCTGCCGCCGGTTCCACAAGCGGGATCCTGCCGGAAACTCTGTTACCATCAGGCCATGAACCGACTAGACCTGCTGTTTGAACAGATCCGGGCCTGCCGCCTGTGCGAGGCCCACCTGCCGCTCGGCCCCAGGCCGGTGATCCGCGGCAGCGAGCGCGCTCGCCTGCTGATCATCGGTCAGGCGCCCGGTACCCGCGTCCATGCCAGCGGCATCCCCTGGGATGATCCATCCGGCGATCGGCTGCGCCACTGGCTCGGGGTGGACAAGGCCACCTTCTACGACGAGTCCCGCATCGCCATCATGCCCATGGGGCTCTGCTACCCCGGCAAGGGCAAGTCGGGGGATCTGCCGCCGCGCCCAGAATGTGCCCCCACCTGGCACGACAAGGTGCTGATGCTGTTGCCCAACATAGAGCTGACCCTGCTGATCGGCCAGTATGCCCAGCGCCACTATCTGCGGGAGGCGGGCAAGGAGTCCCTTACCGAGACGGTGCAATGCTGGCGGGAGTATGGTCCCGGCTGGCTGCCGTTGCCGCACCCTTCCCCGCGCAACACCTTCTGGCTCAGGAAGAACCCCTGGTTCGAGCAGGAGGTGATCCCCCATCTGCAGCAGCGGGTTGCCCCCTTGCTGCTTTGATTCAGACCGCCGGCTCTGCCAGCGGTTTTGACTTGCCGCGCGCCATGGCGACCAGCGGCAAGATGATGCACAGACACCCCAGCAGCAGCGGCAGACCGGGCTGTTCGTCGAACAGCCAGACTCCGATGGCGACCGCCATCAACAGGCCCGTGTACTCCGCCGAGGCTATCTTGCTCGCCTCCGCCTTGCGATAGGCCACCACGCACAAGCCCGCATAGACCATGATCAGCGCCGAGGAGCCGAAGGCGGGCCACCACATCTGCCACTGCCAGTTCCCCCCTTCCCACCAGGCCAGCGCCAGTATGAAGGGCATGCTCAGCACGTTGGTGAAGAACAGAGTCTGGGCGATGGGCTGCTTGAGCGGGATCCGCTTGATCAGCAGGTTGTTGACCGCCATGGAGAGCGCCACCCCGAGCGCCGCAAGGGCGGCCCAGTTCACCTCGGTCGGGCGCAGCACTATCAGCACACCGATGAAACCCACCAGGGCCGTCAGCACCTTCTGGCGCGACAGCGCCTCCCCTGCCAGCCAGACCGCGAGCGGCACCATCAGCAGCGGGGCTGCATAGAAGAGGGCGTTGGCGGTGGCCAGCGGCAAGCGGGTGAGGGCGACCACCATCAGGCAGACGCCGATCGCCCAGATGTGGGCCCGCAGCAGGTGCCATTTGATGGCCACCGGCGGGTTGCGCCGCCAGGACCAGAGCAGCCAGGGCGCCAGCAGGAGGGCGGCGGAGAGCTGGCGGAAGAAGACGAACTGGAACACGGGCTGGCTCGGCTCCAGCACCTTGACCAGCGCATCGGAGAAGACCGCCACCATGTTGCCCAGCACCAGATAGAGGATGCCAATCCCGACTGCGTTCATACCACCTCCCACGTTAGATGAGGGAAGGGTAGTCTGATGCCTGTTATCCAGTAAAATGATAAAAAATCACCATCCATGAGAATTTTGGATAATGAAGCTACCTCCTTTGCGCGCCGTTCAATACTTCGAGGCGGTTGCCCGCCTGCTCAGCTTCTCCCGTGCGGCCCTGGAGCTCAATGTCAGCCAGAGCGCGGTTAGCCACCAGATCCGCCTGCTTGAGGACTTTCTGGGGGAGCGGCTGCTGCTGCGCCAGGGGCGACTGCTGTCACTGACCGCCCAGGGGGAGAGCTATTTCGAGGGGATCTCCGCCGGGCTCGGCCAGATAGCCCAGAGCAGCGAACAGCTGCGCGGCGGCGGCGAGATGCGGCTGCGGCTCGCGGTCTACAGCTCCTTTGCGGTGAAGTGGCTGATCCCCAGGCTGGCCGGGCTGCGCCAGCTCTACCCCGAGCTGGATCTGAGCCTCGAGATGGTGGCGGAAGATCCCGAGCTCTCCGATCGGGTGGCGGACTGCTTCATCACAGTCTCCCCCCACGGGCGCGGCTATTGCCACGATCTCATCTATCGGGAGCGGCTCTTTCCGGTCTGCAGCCGTCGCCTGTTGCAGCAGGTGGAGGGGGAGTGGCCTGCCGCCATCTGGCAGTTGCCGCTGCTCTCGGTGCAATCCATCTACAAGGCGCGGGGGGAGGATTGGCAGCGCTGGGCCAAGGCGGGGGGGCTGGTGATTCCGGACGAGGCGCGGATGCACCACTTCAGCCATGTGCTGCTGGCGATGGAGGCAGCGGCCTGGGATCAGGGGGTGGCGTTCGTGAACGACTACATGCTGCGACCGGACGATCCCCAGCTGGTGGCCCTGCCGGTGCACCAGCTGGAGACCGGAGATGCCTTCTACTTCACCTGCAAGCGCTCCCGGGCCCATGAGCCCGCCATCAGCCGGCTGCGCCAGTGGTTGATGATGGAGACGCGCCAGAGCATGCCGCTCTAGCCGGTTGGGCTGCTGGCTCAGAATGGACAGGGGGCAGGGGATGAACGAGGAGGCGAGATTGGGAGTGGCCTGACAGCTGGGATCAGGCCACTCCAGGCTCAGGCTTTCTTGAACTGGCTCAGGATAAAGAGGCTGGTGGCGCAGACCACGACCGAGGGGCCTGCCGGTGTGTCCTGGAACCAGGAGAGGGTCAGCCCCCCCAGCACGGCGAGACAGCCGATCAGGGCCGCGAAGCCGGCCATCTGCTCCGGCGTCTGGCTGAAGCGGCGGGCGGTGGCGGCGGGAATGATCAGGAGCGAGGTGATGATGAGCGCCCCGACAAACTTCATGGCCACGGCGATCACCAGGCCTATCAGCAGCATCAGCACGCAGCGCAGCACGTCGACCCGCACCCCTTCCACCCGCGCCAGCTCCTCCGAGATGGTCATGGAGAGCAGGGGATCCCACAGCCGCCACAGGGTGAGCAGCACCAGGGCGCCGCCGCCGTAGATCCATAGCAGGTCCATGGGCTGCACCGAGAGCAGGTCGCCGAACAGGTAGGCCATCAGATCCACCCGTACATTGTCCATGAAACTCAGGGTGACCAGGCCCAGCGACAAGGCGCTGTGGGCCAGGATGCCGAGCAGGGTATCGGTCGCCACCTGCTGGTTGCGGCTCATGATCACCAGCAGCATGGCCATGGCGAGGCAGCAGACCACCACCGCCAGGGTGAGATCCACCTGCAGCAGTATGCCGAGCGCTATGCCGAACAGGCAGGCGTGGGAGAGGGTATCGCCAAAATAGGCCATCTTGCGCCACACCACGAAGCTGCCGAGGGGCCCGGCCAGCAGGGCGATGCCGAGGCCGGCCGCGAGGGCGTATAACAGAAAGCTGTCCACTTGAATGTCCTTAACTGCGCTTATGGATTGCGAGACGGCAGGCGGATGACGGGGACCTGCGGCTCATGATGATGGTGTTCGCCGTCGCAGTGGTGATGGTGGGTATAGACCGCCAGCGCCTCCCGCTCCGGCCGCCCGAACAGGCGGGCAAACTCGGGGTGACGGGCCACGCTCTCCGGCTCGCCGTGGCAGCAGACGTGGCGATTGAGGCAGATCACCTCGTGGGTGCTGGCCATCACCAGGTGCAGATCGTGGGAGACCATCAGCACGGCGCAGTTGAACTCGGCGGCGAGCTGGCTGATGAGGGCGTAGAGCTCGATCTGGCCCGTGATATCCACCCCCTGGACCGGTTCGTCCAGCACCAGCAGCTCGGGCTTGACCAGCAGGGCGCGGGCCAGCAGCACCCGCTGCATCTCGCCGCCGGAGAGCTTCTGCATCCGGTTGTCCCGCAGATCCTGGGCGCCGACCCGCTCCAGCGCTTCCTCGATGGAGAGGCGGCTGTTCTTGCCGAGTTGCAGGAAGCGGCGCACCGTCAGCGGCAGGGTGGGATCCAGATAGAGGCGCTGGGGGACATAGCCGACCCGCAGATCGCGACGACGAATGATCTTGCCGGAGTCCGGGTTGAGCAGGCCCAGCACCAGCTTGCTCAGGGTGCTCTTGCCCGCCCCGTTGGGGCCGACCAGGGTGGTGATTTTGCCTTTGTTCAGGGTAAAGGAGACCTTGTCGAGCACGGACCGTCCGTCAAACGACAGACAGACCTCTTTCAGCTCCACCAGTTGGGTCATGACAGCTCCGGGGTTTACAGCCTGTGAGAGTTATAATATAACAGCGACGTTGGTTTGTTATATTATCACACACTCACTCCCTGACGAGACCTCTATGCGAATTCTTACTCTGATCACTGCGCTGCTGGCGGTGAGTCTGCCTGTCCGTGCCCTCGAGGTGCTGACTACCATCAAGCCCCTTGGTTTCATCGCGGCGGCCATCACGGATGGCGTGAGCGAGCCCAGCGTCTTGCTGCCAACCGGTGCCTCTCCCCACGACTTCTCCCTGCGTCCTTCCGATATTCGCAGCATCAACGACGCCGATCTGGTGGTCTGGGTCGGCCCCGAGCTGGAAGGTTTCATGGCCAAGCCGCTGGCCAATCATTCCCACAAGCTGACCCTGACCCAGGTTCCGGGGATGCCGCTGTTCAACTACGCGACTCAGGGCAGCCAGGATCCCGCTCATCATGACGACCACGACCATGATCACGCCGCCCATGAGCACGATGACCACGATCACGAGGAAGGCCATGAGGGGCATCACCACGAGGGGGTGGATCCCCATATCTGGCTGGGGCCGACCCAGGCCAAGGTAATTGCCAGGGCGATCGCGACCGAGCTTGGCAAGCAGGATCCGGCCAATCAGGCCCGTTATGCCGCCAACCTGGCCGCGTTCGATGCCAAGGTGAACGCCAAGGACAAGGTGATCGCCGAGCAGATGAAGGTGGTGAACCAGAAGGGCTATTTCGTGTTTCACGAGGCTTATGGTTACTGGGAGCGTCACTACGGCATGAGCTCCAGGGGCCACTTCACCGTGAGCCCGGAGCGTCGCCCCGGCGCCAAGACACTGGTGGAGATCCGCAAGGCGCTTGAAGAGAAACAGGCGAGCTGCATCTATGCCGAGCCGCAATTTTCCCCTGCGGTGATCGAATCGGTCGCCCGCAACACTGGCGCCAAGGTGTTGCTGCTGGATGAAGTGGGTGAGCAGGTGCCGCTTGGTCCCGATGCTTATCCGCACTTCATGCAACAGCTGGCCGACGCCTTCGCCCAGTGTCGTTGAGGCATCCCTGACTCGCCCTATGGGGTGGCCGCAGCCAACTATACTGACCTCCAGCGTCTGATATGGAGTGTCAGCTATGAAATTATTGCTTGTCCCCACCTGCACCCTGGCACTGCTCTGTGCCAGTGTGCAGGCCTCTCGCCTGTCCGAACACATTGCCAGCCCCGAGCTGAAGGCAAAAATGCAGGAAGTCTATGGCGCCAGGGCCATCCAGCGCGCCGAGGCCTTTTCCCGCCTGCTCGCGCCCAGAGCGGGCACCACGGATCAGCAGAAGCTGGAACTGGTCAACAACTACTTCAACAATCTGACCTACAGCGAGGATCCCAGGCTTTGGGGGGACGAGGACTATTGGGCCAATCCGCTGGAATTCATCGGGGCCAGAGGGGGTGACTGCGAGGATTACAGCATCTCCAAGTACTACACCCTGATGGAGCTCGGCGTTGACGAGAAGAAGCTGCGGCTGGCCTATGTGAAGGCGATCCGTTACAACCAGTTTCACATGGTGACGCTCTATTTCCCGACGACCAAGTCCGACCCTCTGGTACTGGACAACATCAATGGTCGCATCCTGCCCGGCAGCAAGCGCAACGACCTGCAACCCGTTTACAGCTTCGATGCCAAGAGCATCTGGGTCATGAAGTCACGTCGTGAGGGAACGCTGGCCGGGAGTGCCGATCGCCTGACCCAGTGGAAATCGATGCAGAGCCGCTTCTCCAGCGAACATCTGCGAGCCCCCCGTCGCCAGCTATAGCTTGCCTGCGGCTTTCAACTCCTCGAAATACCTTGCTGCCCCCGGATGTTGCGGGGCGTTCAGCACCGGGCCTATCTTGTTGCGCGCCTTGTGGAACAGGTTGGCATAGCCATAGGTCTGCTCGTTGAAACTGGTCTGCTGGCTCAGCATGGCCTTGGTCAGGCGATAGGCGTCTTCCTCCGGCGTGGCGGCATTGGTCACCAGGGTGGCGGCGATGGCAAAGGTGGGGGTGGCTTTCAGGTTGCCGGGATAGATGCGGGCCGGAACCTGGCTGCGCTGGTAGTATTTGATGCCTTGCAGCAGTTGATCCCGGGTCGCGCCCTCGATGGCCATGAAATGGATGGCGCAGCGCTTGGATGTCTCCAGCACTATCCGGTTCGGGTGCCCCATCACCAGCCCATATGCATCGATCTGTTTGCTGCACAAGGCTTCGGACAGATTGGCCACGCTCTTCAGATCGAGATCCTGCTCCTTTGCCCCCAACACGTTGAACAGCGCCAGCGCCGTCTGGCGAGTGCCCGAACTCTTCAGTCCCATGTCGATGGGGGCCAGCTTGAGTTGCTCCAGGGTGGTGATGTCGCCATCGGCCCGCACCACTATGGTGAAAGGCTCGGCGTGGGTGGCAAAGAGGCTTCTCAATTCGGGCTGGGGTTGCTTGGCAAATGCTCCCGTGCCCTGGCTGGCCTGATAGAGCCAGTCAGACTGGACGAGGGCGTAGGGGATGTCTCCGGCTTGCAACTGCCGCAGATTCTCGATGGAACCCGAGCTGGCCTGCGGTTTGCATTGCAGTGCGGGGTCGCTCTTGTGAGCCAGTCGGCAAAACTCCTTGATGACCTGGTAATAGATACCCTGCTCTCCCCCCGTGCCTATGGTCATGGACACAGCGTGCGAGCCGGGCTGCCACAGCAGGGCAAGCAATAGAATAGGTATTCTCATGATGCCTCCTGGCTGGCATAGCCATCGATGCCCCAGCTGCGCAGGGTATCCGTGTCGTTGATGTCGCCGGCTTCTGCCAGCAGGGTATAACCGGAGGCATGCAGACACTGGGAAAGCAGGTTCCAGTAGAGGGGGGCCTGGGTCAGCTGGCAGCTGATGAAGACCGGCTTGATGGGATCGAGCTTGGTCAGGTTGTCGTTGTTCATGGGCACATTGCTGAATGCCATCTCGACACCCTGGGCCTGAAGCGCTCCCAGATGCTCCTCGGCCAGGGGAGGGAAGCTTGCCAGATCCCAGCGCCAGTCCAGGGTCTTGCCCCTGGCGCTGGCCAGCGTGGGGGCGAACTGTGCCCAGTCGGGATGATTGAGCAGGCTGAGGGGGAGCTGTAGCCCTTCCGCCTTCTGGGTCAGCCAGTCGTTGAGCAGTGCCCGGATCTCGTCCGGCGAGCTGTCCGTGGTGGGGGGGGTCTGGGGCAGCAGCCGGCTATAGAGCCGGATGTTTCCCTGAGTTGAGAAAAAGTGTTGCAGGTACATGCCGTTGGCGATGTCGGTCAGTCCCGCGAGTTTCTGATGGGCCTGCAGGTTGTCATGTTTGCCGAGCTGGGTGATCTTGAGTCTTTGCTGCAGCAGATCCCGCTTGCGCTCGGAGACCAGCTGGTTGATGGAGACCACGACCTCCTGCAACTCGCGAAGCCATGGGGTTGGCAGATTGCCGCTGAACTGGCGTTTGCGGATCTGCACCAGCTGCAGGCTGACTTGTTCGAGGGGACGCAGCAGGCGGCTGCACACCCAGGTGATCACCAGAGTGAATACCAGCAGCCCCGCGAGCAGTGCCAGTCCGGTGCGGCTGATGGCGTTCCAGAGGTGTTGGTAGGCGTACCCTTCGTGGCCCTCGAGGGTGAGGGTGCCCAGAATGCGCCAGCCGTCGGTGAGCTCCTGTTCGATCTTGACCGGTGGCATGTGGACGACAGCCGGCAGCCAGCTGGGGATATTTTGCTGGGCCGTGTGGAAGACCTTCTGGAACAGCAACTGGCCATCGGGATCCAGCAGCGTGACCGAGCTGACGAAGCCGCCATCGAACATGGCGTTGACTATGGTTTCCGCCAGCACCTTGTCATCGTTGAGCAGGGTGCCCTGCAGCACCAGACCCAGGGCCGTGATGGCCGTCTCCAGGTTGGCCGACATCTGATCGAGGATGGACTGCCGTACCGTGGTGATCTCCAGCATGAGCAGCAGGATGGCACCAATGATGAACAGGATCAGGATGATTACATTTAACAATCTTGCCAATGACATACCCACTCCCTGGAAATGTTTTTGCAACATCTGATGGTCCGGGGGGGAACGCAACCGGACTTGGTTCTTAAAAATAGAAAAAAATGGCTGAAAAAGGCGATCATTTCTGCCCATGCAGGAAGGTTATGCATAAAATGTGAGTTTCGTGCATATCGCGATGAACTTTTTGTAAGTATTTAGGTCTAAAACCCAGATATTCGGTTTTCATAATAAAAAATCATATAAACAGACCCACAACTACCACCCTTAGATCTAATAACAGGATAGCGGATGAAACGTCTCCGTCCCTTGGTAGCGCAGGCTGCCAACTGGGAACCCCCGGTTCCCCGCAAGCATTTTTACGCCATGCTATTGCTCACGGCCATGACGCTGTCAGCGGTAGCCGTATTGCCAGCTCCAGGTGACATCCTTGAGCGGCCATTGCGTCTGGAGTTGCCGATTGCCACCACTGGCACCGCAACCAACGAAGACAACACCGACTTCAACGACATCCCGGATCACGAACTGGTGGAAGCCGCGGCGCCGGAAGATGACATTCCGGCCGATGCCACGCCCCAGTGGCAGGACTACCGGGTGCGCAACGGCGAGAACCTGACCACTATCTTCAACAATCTCGGCCTCTCCACCACCACCCTCTACAAGGTGCTGGATGCGGATGCCAAGAACAATCTGGCCCGCCTCAAGCCCGGCCAGACCATAGAGTTGCTGATCGATCAGGACAACATACTGCAGCAGCTGAAGATCCGCCTGAACATCAAGCAGACCCTGGTGCTGGAGCGTACCGACGACACTTACAGCGCCAACATGCTCAATGAAGAGGTGCAGTGGCAGCAGAAGAGCTATGACGGTGTCATCAATGGCAGCTTCTACGTCAGCGCCCGCAACGCGGGGATCCCGGCCAACCACATCCAGAAGATTGCCAACCTGTTCCAGTGGCGCCTGAATTTCGCCAAGGATCTGCAAAGAGGCGACAAGTTCAAGGTGTTGGTGAGACAGGAGACGGTCGAGGGCAAGAGCACCGGCAACACCCAGCTGCTGGGCGTCGAAGTGTTCAGCCAGGGCAAGACGGTATCTGCCTGGTTGTCGGAAGATGGCAACTATTATGATGGCCAGGCGAACAGCCTGGAGCGCGGCTTCCGCCGGTATCCGACCCATAGTCGCTACCGGGTCAGCTCCAGCTTCAACCCGGCCCGACGCCACCCCATTACCGGCCAGGTCCGCCCCCATGAGGGGACTGACTTCGCCCTGCCGGTGGGGACGCCCGTGATGGCGACCGGCGACGGTGTCGTGCTCAAGGCGACCCGCCATCCCCTCGCGGGCACCTATGTGGTGATCAAGCATGGCCGCACCCTGATGACTCGCTATCTGCACCTGAGCAAGTTGCTGGTCAAACCCGGCCAGAAGGTGAAGATGGGGGACAAGATAGCGCTCTCCGGCAACACGGGTCGCTCTACCGGTGCCCATCTGCACTACGAGGTGCGAGTCAACAACCGTCCGGTGGACCCCATGAAGGTCAAGCTGCCGATGGCGGAGCCGCTCTCCGGCAAGGACAAGCGCCAGTTCCTTGCCAAGGTGAAGAGCTATCGCAAGGAAATGGAGGCGGGTTGAGCCCCTCTCTGCGGATACAAAAAGGCCCCGCCAATCTGGCGGGGCCTTTTTGCTGGTGGCCCGGACTCAGTAACCCTTGTCGAAGTCGATGCGGCCGTCGAGTTGCTGGCCGTCGATGAAGCGGATGTAGTTGCGGATGAAGATCTGGGCCACATCTTCCGGGAAGCTGTAGGCACTGTTGTGGGGAGTGATGATGAGATTGGGCTGATGCCAGAGCGGGCTGTCGGCGGGCAGGGGCTCCTGCTCGAACACATCCAGCACTGCAGTGCCCAGCTTGCCGCCGCGCAATGCCGCCAGCAGATCCCCTTCATGGACGGCGTTGCCCCGGCCGACGTTGAAGAAGATGGCCCCCGGCTTGCAGTGGTTGAAGCGATCGGCGGTGAACAGATGGCGGGTCTCGCGGGTCGCCGGCAGCACGCTGACGATGACGTCGGCCTGGGCCAGCATCTTGTTCAGTGCCGGCAGTTGATACACCTGATCGAAGCCGGCGCGCTCATTGCCACTGTGGCTGATGCCGAGCACCCGCATGCCGAAGTGCTTGGCGGTGTGGGCTATGTGCTGGCCTATGCTGCCGGTGCCCAGGATCAGCATGGTGCGTCCCTTGAGCCCCAGATAGGGGTGGCTCTGCCACAGTCGCTGCTGCTGTTGCTCGCGGTAGAGCGGCAACTGGCGCGACAGGCTGAGCAGGTGGCCGAACACGTACTCGCTCATCAGCGGCCCGAAGATGCCGCGCACATTGGTGAGCAAGTAATCGCGGCGGCAGCTGGCATCCAGCAGCACATCGACCCCGGCGTAGGTGGACTGGAGCCAGCTCAGCCTGCCGGCTTTGGCCAGCAGGGGTCTGGCCCGTGCCGGTTCGGCCATCAGGATGTGGGCATCACCGATCAGCTTCTCGGCGTCGCTCTGGTTGTCGGCCCGCAGTATGTGCAGATGGGGAAGGCGGGCGGCCTTGAGCAGGCGCTCATAGTGGTTGTTGTCCTGGCTGAGCAGAAGCAGGGTACGTTGGCTCATACTCTTGTTCCTTATCATGTTTGCGGCACGGCGGAGGAGGTGTCTGTCCTCATCTTACCCCAGTTGATCGGGCAAGATAGTCGACCAGGGCGCTTTTTCGTTTTCGCCACGCCCCTCGTGGGCTACAATCTGCCCCACATTTTGCAAAGGATCCGACTCCAGTGTTTGGTGACAAGTTTTATAAGCGACTGGCCGAGCTGCAGCCTTGGCAGCAGACCGTCTACACCCTGGCGCTGGCAGAGCGCATGTACCCCAACTATGCGCTGTTTACCCAGGCCTCCGGCTTTGGGGATGCGAAGGCATTTCGCCACGCGTTGGATCAGATGTGGAATTACCTGACGGTGAAGGGCTCCCGCGTCAACCTTGGGGCTATCCTGGAGGCGTTTGAAGTCTATATTCCCGAGCCTGGCAAATTTGAGTCCTACGGCGCCTACCCGGCGCTGGATGCCTGCGTGGCGCTGGGCTGTGCCTACAACTCGGTGATCTGCCGGGTGGGGGAAGAGGCCAACGATGCCAGCCATGCTTCGGTCGGTACCGTGGCCGGTTTCATCGAGATGCTGGAAGAGCGGGATCTCAGTGACGAAGAGCTCTACGAGCATGAGTACATGGAAGCCGAGCTGGAGTTCCAGGTCGAGCTGCTAAAGCGGGTCGCCCATGAGCGCGACAGCGATCGCATCCTGGCTATCCGCACCTTTGCGGCCCAGGGCGGCGTCTCCAACATAGGCATCAGCCTGGAAGAGTGATCTCCCCCACGCTTCCCATAAAAAAAGCTCCCATCCGGGAGCTTTTTTTATGCTCGCTCTTCGGTGAGCGGCCTGACGCTAAGCACGGGAGCCGCGTCTATGCCGTCGGCATTCATCATGGCCGAGATCCGTTGCAGGGAGGAGAGCAGCAGTCCCTGCTCCCAGTTCTCCAGGGCCTGGAAGCGCTGGATGAAGCTCTCCTGCAGCGGGGTGGGGGCCTGGGCGAGCAGGGCGCGCCCCGCGTCAGTCAGTGTCGCATGCACCTTGCGCTTGTCGGTTTCGCTGCGGATCCGCTGCACCAGCTGGCGGCTCTCCAGCCTGTCCATGATGGTGGTCGCGGTGGCCTGACTCATGTTGGTGTGATCGGCGAGCTGGCGCATGGAGATCTGGCCAAGCTCGTTGATCCCCTTGAGCAGCAGGAGCTGCGGCGACGTCAGTCCGGCCTCCTTGATCAGGCGCTTGGAGTGCATGTCGATGGCACGGATGATCTGGCGCAGAGCAATCAGCACTTCATCATGTTTTTCCATGGAGTCGGGGTCATCGCAGGGCAGTGGAGAGGCGCAAAATTCTCCGCCTAATCCACAACAAGGTCAATATGGTTTTTGGTGTAATCATTTCTGCTCTAATGAATTTTATGTTAGGTTATTGGACAATTGCCGCATTTAAACCCGATATTTGAGGAGTGACATCATGAATGACGACCTGGATATCAAGTCCCTGGTTGCCGACCTTCGCGTGGTCAGGGTCCGCTATGAACTGCCAGATACCTCGGCTTTCGTGCGTTATCAGCCCGCCTATGACGAGGATCCCAACAACCTGCAAGTCCATCACTACGATGGTGAGCTGCCGCTCTCCTGCAGCGACACAGGTTCTTTCAGTCTAAAGGAGTTGGTGAACGAATTGCGCTACGCCTATGTGCTGGTGCACCTCTTCCCCGACGAGAGCGCCATGAACTTCTACCTGGCCGGTCTGGACAATGGCCTGGCCCAGCTCGAGTTCATCGGCGGCTCCTATGACTTCAACCGGCTCTGGATCACCAGCGGGGTCTCCAGTCTGGGGGTGCCCATGGCCATCTTCCTCGGCAAGCGTCACGCCGTGAACGGCCAGCCTTCGGTCACCCTGGTGGATCACCGCGAGCGGGTGGCGGGTCGACTGGTCTATCGCGCCATCGGTGGTGCGGGGGATCACGTGGGTGAAGATTTTTTCAACAATGACTAAGGAGGCCAGATGAGAGCAACCAAAGGGCTTTTGAAAGGCCTCAATCCCACCATGGCCATGACGGCCCTCACCGTCGTGACCCTGTTCCTGCTGTTTGGGGTGTTTGACCCGGATACTGCGGGAACCTGGTTCACCGGCGCCAAGGACACCATCATTGCTGGCTTCAAGTGGTACTACATCCTGGTGGTCGCCCTGTTCCTGTTCTTCGCCGTCTACCTGATGTTCAGCCGTTTTGGCAGCATTCGACTGGGCGACGACGACCAGGTACCGGAGTTCGGCTACTTCGCCTGGTTCTCCATGCTGTTCAGCGCCGGCATGGGCATAGGCCTGGTGTTCTGGAGCATCGCCGAGCCCATGTATCACCTGCAGGGCAACCCCTTCGTCACCGAGGGGATGACGCCGGAAGCGGCCCAGATGGCCATGCGCCTCACCTTCTTCCACTGGGGTCTGCACCCCTGGGCCATCTATGTGATCGTCGGCCTGTCGCTGGCCTTCTTCAGCTACCGCCGCAAGTTGCCACTGGCCATTCGCTCCGTGCTCTACCCCATTCTCGGCGAGCGGATCTACGGCTTCTGGGGCCATGCCGCCGACGTGCTGGCGGTGTTCGGTACCGTATTCGGGGTGGCGACCTCCCTGGGGCTTGGCGTCTCCCAGATGAACACCGGCCTCAACCAGATGTTCGGCATGGAAGTCTCCCAGCACAGCCAGCTCTGGCTCATCGGCGGCATCAGTCTGATCGCCACCCTGTCGGCCATCTCCGGCGTGGGGCGCGGGGTGAAGATCCTCTCCGAGCTCAACATCTGGCTGAGCGCCTTCATCCTCGCCCTCTTCCTAGTGCTGGGGCCGACCACCTACATCCTCAACGCCTATGTGCAGAACATCGGCGATTACCTGCAGAACATCGTCAAACTGAGCTTCTGGACCAACACCGAAGCCAACGGCACCTCGGCCTGGCAATCGAGCTGGACCGCCTTCTACTGGGGCTGGTGGATAGCCTGGGCCCCCTTCGTCGGCATGTTCATCGCCCGCATCTCCAAGGGGCGCACCATTCGTGAGTTCGTGCTCGGCGTGCTGCTGGTGCCCTCCCTGCTCGGCATGTTCTGGCTCACCGTGTTCGGCGGTACGGCCATGCATCTGGAGCTGTTTGGCGGCGGTGGCGTGGTGGCGGCAGTCAACCAGGACGTGACCCTGGCGCTCTACAAGACGGTGGATCTGCTGCACTGGGAGACCTTTGGCTGGATTGCGAAAGGGGTGTTGACCCTGCTTATCTGCACCTACTTCATCACCTCCAGCGACTCGGGCACGCTCGTGATTACGACGCTGCTCTCCATCGGCGATCAGGATCCCCCCGTGCTGCACCGCGCCATCTGGGGGCTGGGCCAGGGGCTGGTGGCGGCCATCCTGCTGGTTTCCGGCGGCCTGGCGGCCCTGCAGGCGGCCAGCATCATAGCCGCGCTGCCCTTCTCGCTGATCATGCTGGCCATGTGCTATTCGCTGATGCAGGGGCTCAAGCAGGAGAGCCAGCACCAGTTCGAATACCGGCAGAAGCTCAAGCGCCATCCCGGCTCGGTCAATCTGAGCCTGCTGGATCGCATAGGTCCGGGTTGATGCTCCAGTGCCAACCAGGAAAAAAGGGGAACCTCGCGGTTCCCCTTTTTTCATGCCTGAGCGGCGGCCGGTATCTACAGCATCTGCTTGAGGCGATAGAGCAGGTCCAGCGCCTGACGGGGGGTGAGCTCGTCCGGGCGCAGCGCTGCCAGCTCTTCCACCACCGGATGGATCTGCGGGGCGAGGGTCACCGGAGCCGGGCGGCTTTCACCGGCGGCCACCGGGATGGCGCTTTCCAGCTCGTGCAGTTTGTGGCGGGCCTGCTGGATCACCGATTTCGGTACCCCCGCCAATGCGGCGACTTGCAGACCGTAGGAGCGGCTGGCCGCGCCTTCCTGTACCGCGTGCATAAAGGCGATGGTGTCGCCGTGCTCCACCGCATCGAGATGGACGTTGGCCAGCCCGCTCATCAGCTCCGGCAAGCGGGTCAGTTCGAAGTAGTGGGTGGCGAACAGGGTGTAGGCGCCAATCTTGCTCGCCAGCTGTTCGGCACAGGCCCACGCCAGCGAGAGGCCGTCGTAGGTGCTGGTGCCGCGGCCAATCTCGTCCATCAGCACCAGACTGCGGGCGGTGGCGTTGTTGAGGATATTGGCGGTCTCGGTCATCTCCACCATAAAGGTGGAACGGCCGGAGGCTAAGTCGTCCGACGCCCCGATCCGGGTGAAGATGCGGTCGATGGGGCCGATGCGGGCGCTGTCGGCGGGCACGAAGGCGCCGATATGGGCCAGCAGCACGATGAGCGCGGTCTGGCGCATGTAGGTGGATTTACCGCCCATGTTGGGACCTGTGATGATCAGCATCCGCCGCTCCCGCTCGAGCCGGATGGGGTTGGCGATGAAGGGGTCTGTCATCACCTGCTCCACCACCGGATGGCGGCCCGCCTCGATCAGGATCTGATCCTCGTCGATGAGCGTCGGGCAGCGGTAGTCGAGGGTTTCGGCCCGCTCCGCCAGATTGGCCAGCACGTCCAGCTCCGCCAGCGCCGCGGCGGACTCCTGCAGATCGCCGAGGTGCGGCAGCAGGGCATCGAGCAGCTCTTCGTAGAGGCGCTTCTCCAGTGCCAAGGCCTGGGCCTGGGCGGTGAGCACCTTGTCCTCGTATTTCTTCAGCTCGTCGATGATGTAGCGTTCGTTGTTCTTGAGGGTCTGGCGGCGGATATAGTGAGCCGGCACCAGATGGCTGTTGGCGCGGCTCACCTCGATATAGAAGCCGTGCACCTTGTTGTAACCCACCTTGAGGGTGTTGATGCCGGTCAGCAGGCGCTCACGCTCCTCGATGCGGGCGAGGCTGGCAGTGGCGCCGTTAGCCAGATCCCGCAGCTCGTCCAGCTCCTGATTGAAACCGTCACGGATGACGCCGCCATCGCGGATAAGCACTGGCGGCACCTCCATCACAGCGCGCTCCAGCAGGTCGAGCAACTCGGGGAAGGTGCTGGCGCGCTCGCGCAGCTGCTGCACCGCTTCGTGCTCGTTATCCGCCAGCAGGCGCTGCAACTCGGGCAGCTGGGCGAAGGCCTGACGCAGGCGGGTGAGGTCGCGGGGGCGGGCCGAGCGCAGGGCGAGACGGGCCAGCACCCGCTCCACATCGCCCACCTGACGCAGCAATCCGCCCAGCTCGTCGTAGAGGTTCTGCTCGATGAGCTCCTTGATGGTGCTCTGGCGACCTTTCAGGATCACCCGATCGCGGATCGGCTGGTGGATCCAGCGCTTGAGCAGCCGGCTCCCCATGGGGGTGGCGGTGCGATCCAGCACCTCGGCCAGGGTATTTTCGTAGCCACCGGCCAGATTCTGGGTCAGCTCCAGATTGCGGCGGGTGGCGGCATCCATGATGACGGCGTGATCGGGCTGCTCGAGGCGTACGCTGCGGATGTGGGGCAGGGCGGTGCGCTGGGTGTCCTTGACGTACTGCATCAGGCAGCCGGCGGCGCACAGGGCGGTCTCGCTCTGCTCGACCCCAAAGCCCACCAGATCCTGGGTGCCGAACTGCTGGCACAACAGCTTGCGGGCAGTGCCCAGCTCGAACTCCCACTCCGGGCGGCGGCGCAGGCCACGGCGCCCCTCGACGTGGCGCAGGAACTCGAAGGATTCCGGGTAGAGCAGTTCGGCCGGATTGGTGCGCTGCAGCTCCGCCAGCAGGGTCTCTTCTTTCTCGAACTGGTTGATGAAGAAACGGCCGGAGCCTATGTCCATGGTGCCGTAGCCGAAGCGGCGGCCATCGTGATAGACGGCGGCGATCAGGTTGTCCTGTCGCTCGCTGAGCAACGCCTCGTCGGAGACGGTGCCCGGGGTGATGATGCGAATGACCTTGCGCTCCACCGGCCCCTTGCTGGTGGCGGGATCCCCCACCTGTTCGCAGATGGCGGCGGATTCACCGAGCTGCACCAGCTTGGCAAGATAGCCCTCGATGGCGTGATAGGGGACGCCCGCCATGGGAATGGGGCTGCCCGCGGACTGGCCGCGCTTGGTCAGGGAGATGTCTAGCAGTTGGGACGCCTTGCGGGCATCGTCGTAGAACAGCTCGTAGAAGTCGCCCATCCGGTAGAACAGCAGGATCTCCGGGTTCTCGGCCTTGAGGCCAAGGTACTGCTGCATCATGGGGGTGTGGGCGCTCAGGTTGGCGCTGGTGGCTTGGTGCTGTGCTGTCATGTTCTATTCCAGAAGGTGCTCTTGCGGGCAAGCGTCTGCCGTAATGGGTCTGAATCTGGTGGCCATTCTACATGGTCGGGCCGAGATGGTGAGGGGTTATCTCGCGTTGGGGAAGGCTGTCCTGAGGTTTCAGGGGGCGGGTGGCGCTGGCAGGCCATCACCGGGATCAGAAGCTAAGAGGAGGGTGGGGTGCGAGGCGTGGGGGAGTAAGGGGCAAGATCCCCGCCATCAGCGCGGGGATTGGCATCACAGAAACGGGAGCCGTCTCTCAATACATGGCTTCGTTGCCACTGAGCATCTCGTGCAGCTTGGTTTTCTGCTCCGGGGTCAGCACCTTGCTGACTTCGAACAGGTAATGGGCACGGTAGTAGCGAGCCTCGGCCTGCACGTTGCTGATGGTCTGCAACTGCTTCTTGGCGGCCGCTTCGTCCCACTTGCCGGTCTTGATCATGTTGATGATGACGTCCTGACCGATGGCGTCGAGCTTGACCGCGCCGAGCTCCTTGGCCGCCTGCTCACGCAGGCTCTTGATCTGCTCAACCTGTGCGGTGGAGAGGTTCAGCTCTTGCGCCAGGGTGGTCTCGCTCTGCAGCTCCGGGGTGCTCTCGGCGGCGAAGGTGTTGGTGGCAAAACAGATCGCCAGGGCAGTCATGGCGACTTTAAATTGATGCTTCATCTGCTTTCTCCAGTATCCAAAAAGATAGAAACCGCATACATGGCGGTGCCTGCAGATTATAGGAAGCCCCATGTACTGGAGCTTAAGCGCGGGCGACTTGCCGCTGTGGTGCGTTTGCCCGGCAGGGCCATGCCGGTCGGTCGCTGACGCAGCCGGTCCCGGGTCGGTTGCTCGCGATTCGGGGCAACTGCATAATGACCCCCATGTTTCCCCCGCAAGGGGCCAGAGAGGGCATGATGATGGGGCTTGAGGCAGAGATCGACCGTTTATCCCGGGAGCTCGGCGAGGCATTGCAGGCAAGAGGCTGGCTGGCCGCCACGGCGGAGTCCTGCACCGGTGGCGGCGTCGCCACGGCCATCACGGATATTGCGGGCAGCTCAGGCTGGTTCGACCGCGGTTTTGTCACCTACACCAACGAAGCCAAGCAGCAGATGCTGGGGGTGAGCATCGACAGCCTGCTGCGCCATGGTGCCGTCAGCGAGGCCGTGGTGCTGGAGATGGCCAGAGGGTGCCTGGCCCGTTCCGATGCAGGGATCTGCGTCGCCATCAGCGGCATCGCCGGGCCCGGTGGCGGCAGTGACGACAAGCCGGTCGGCACCGTCTGGTTCGCCTGGGCGGATCGCTCGGGCCGTCATCACTCCCTGCTCGCCCGCTTCGATGGTGACCGCCATCAGGTGCGCCAGCAGGCGGTCAGACAGGCCTTGTCCGGACTGCTGGCCCTACTCAGATAAATTGGGCTTGATACTGTATGCATAAACAGTATACTTAGCCCAACTTCACTTCTACATCACGATTCCCAGCGGAGATTGGCATGGATCAGAACAAACAGAAGGCACTGGCGGCTGCGCTGGGCCAGATCGAAAAGCAGTTTGGCAAAGGCTCCATCATGCGTCTGGGCGACAGCAAGACCATGGACATCGAAGCCATCTCCACCGGCTCCCTCTCCCTGGACGTGGCGCTGGGCATCGGCGGTCTGCCGTGCGGTCGTATCGTCGAGATCTACGGCCCGGAATCGTCAGGTAAAACCACCCTCACCCTGCAGGTGATCGCGGAAGCCCAGAAGAAAGGCAAGACCTGTGCCTTCGTCGATGCGGAACACGCCCTCGACCCCATCTATGCCGCCAAGCTGGGGGTCAACGTCGACGACCTGCTGATCTCCCAGCCGGATACCGGTGAACAGGCCCTGGAAATCTGCGACATGCTGGTGCGCTCCAACGCCGTTGACGTCATCATCGTCGACTCGGTGGCCGCCCTGACGCCGAAAGCGGAAATCGAAGGGGAGATGGGTGACTCCCACGTCGGCCTGCAGGCCCGCCTGATGTCCCAGGCCCTGCGCAAGCTGACCGCCAACATCAAGAACGCCAACTGCCTGTGCATCTTCATCAACCAGATCCGGATGAAGATCGGCGTCATGTTCGGCAGCCCGGAGACCACCACCGGTGGTAACGCGCTCAAGTTCTATGCCTCGGTGCGTCTGGATATCCGTCGCATCGGCGCCATCAAGGAAGGTGACGAAGTGGTCGGTAACGAGACCCGCGTCAAGGTAGTCAAGAACAAGGTGGCCCCGCCCTTCAAGCAGGCCGAGTTCCAGATCTTCTACGGTGCCGGCATTTCCAAAGAGGGCGAGCTGGTGGATCTGGGCGTCAAGCACAAGCTGATCGACAAGGCCGGTGCCTGGTACAGCTACAACGGCGAGAAGATCGGTCAGGGCAAGGCCAACGTGATGAAGCTGTTCGCCGAGAACAAGGTGATGGCTGCCGAGGTGGAAGCCCGTTTGCGTGAGCTGCTGCTCTCCGGTGCCGTACCGGTCGAGAAGCCGGTGGCCGCGGTCGCCGAAGAGTTTGAAGACGAAAGCGAACAAGAGTTCGAATAAGGAACAAGGAAGGCCGGGTTGATACCCGGCCTTGTCATTTATGGTCGATGAATCCTCCCCCGAACCCGTTGAACTCTCCTTTGAAGACATGTTTGCCGCCGCCCGCGCCTTTGCCATGCGCAGTCTGGCTCGCCGCGAGAGCGCCGAGTCGGAGCTGGCCAAGCGGCTGCGGCTGCAGGGCTTCAATGAAGAGGTGATCGAGGCGGTTATCGAGTATTGCCGCGGCTACAACTGGGTCAATGACGATCGTTACGGCGCCATGGCGGTGCGGGCCGGTGCGGCCAAGGGCCATGGTCCCATCAAGATCCGCTTCGATCTGCGCCGCAAGGGGCTGGACGATATGCAGATAGACGCCGCCTTCGACCAGCCGGAGCTGGACTGGTTCGAGCTGGCGCTCGCCCTGCTGGCACGGCGTGCCAGCGTCGCCGATCTGGCCGATTTCAAGCTGCGGATGAAATGGCTCAAGTACCTGCTTGGGCGGGGCTTTACCCAGGATCAGGCGCGTTACGCCATCTCTGCCCTGCAGCAGGGGGAGGAATAAAGAGCCTGTGCTGGTCATGGCGCCATGCGTGTTCCTGCACCGTGCGCTGATAAGAGAGGGCCTTTTCCCTGTTTTATCCTGTTTCTGATGGCCGCGGCACCATGATCCGCCACCCAGCCGACTCCCCTTTCAGCCTGCTCCTGTACGGCGTCCTGCCGCTGCCCCGTCCATTGGGGGCTTTTTCACCCGTGACGGGCCCGCGCGTTTTACTTTACCCCGCAGAAAACTTACATTATTGCGATTAAAAGTCCGTATCCGAATCAAGCAGGATTTTCCATGTATATGTCCACGTCAGAGTTACGCGCAGCGTTTCTCGAGTATTTCCGCTCCCAGGGGCACCAGGTTGTCTCCTCCAGCTCGCTGGTGCCGCACAACGATCCGACCTTGCTGTTCACCAACGCAGGGATGAACCAGTTCAAGGACGTGTTCCTTGGCGCAGAGAAGCGTGCCTACAACCGCGCGACCACGGCCCAGCGCTGTGTACGGGCCGGCGGCAAGCACAATGACCTGGAAAACGTCGGCTATACCGCTCGTCACCACACCTTCTTCGAGATGCTGGGCAACTTCAGCTTCGGTGACTACTTCAAGCAGGATGCCATCCGTTTTGCCTGGGAATTCCTGACCGGTACCCTCAAGCTGCCCAAAGAGCGCCTGCTGGTGACCGTCTATGAAACGGACGACGAAGCTTTCAACATCTGGGCAAACGAGATCGGCGTGCCGGTCGAGCGCATCGTGCGCATCGGCGACAACAAGGGTGCCGCCTTTGCCTCCGATAACTTCTGGCAGATGGGTGACACCGGTCCCTGCGGCCCATGCACCGAGATCTTCTACGACCACGGCGATCACCTCTGGGGTGGCCCTCCCGGCTCACCGGAGGAAGACGGCGACCGTTTCATCGAGATCTGGAACGTGGTCTTCATGCAGTTCAACCGTCAGGCTGACGGCACCATGGAGCCGCTGCCCCGTCCGTCCGTGGACACCGGCATGGGCCTGGAGCGCATCTCCGCCATCATGCAGGGGGTGCACTCCAACTACGAGATCGACATCTTCCAGGCGCTGATCAAGAAGGCCGCCGAGATCGTCGGCACCGAGGATCTGAGCAATCAGTCCCTGCGCGTCATCGCCGACCACATCCGCTCCTGCGCCTTCCTGGTGGCTGACGGCGTCATGCCCTCCAACGAAGGCCGTGGCTATGTGCTGCGCCGCATCATCCGCCGCGCCGTGCGCCACGGTCGCAAGCTGGGTGCCACCGAGATCTTCTTCTACAAGCTGGCCGCCGAGCTGGCGGTGCAGATGAAGGACGTGGCTGCCGAACTCATCGCCCAGCTGCCGCTGGTCGAGCGCGTGCTGCGCATCGAGGAGGAGCAGTTCGTCCGCACCCTGGACAGAGGTCTGCTGCTGCTCGAAGAGGTGCTGGCGAACCTGGGGGATGCCAAGGTCATCCCGGGGGAGGTGGTGTTCAAGCTGTATGACACCTACGGCTTCCCGGCAGATCTCACCGCCGATGTGGTCCGCGAGCGCGAGATCGGTATCGACGAGGAAGGCTTCAAGGCCGAGATGGAGAAGCAGCGCGCCCGTGCGAAGGAGGCTTCCAGCTTCGGTGTGAACTACAACGAGGTGTTGAAACTCGATTTCGAGACCCCATTTACCGGTTACAAGCAGCTGAGCCAAACGACTCAGGTGGTCGGCATCTACAAGGATGCTGTCGAAGTGAGCGGGCTGATCGCCGGTGAAGAAGCAGTGATCGTGCTGGCCGAGACCCCCTTCTACGCCGAATCCGGTGGTCAGGTGGGCGACAGCGGCATTCTGAAAGTGGATGACGGCATCTTCGCCGTGACCGACACCCAGTATGCTGGCAATGCCATCATCCACAAGGGCTATATGGAGCTGGGTACCCTGGAGAAGGGCGCCGAGGTGGAAGCCGTGGTCGACGGGGAGCGCCGTCAGGCCGTGGCCCTGAACCACTCGGTCACTCACCTGCTGCACGCGGCCCTGCGCCAGGCGCTGGGTGATCACGTGACCCAGAAGGGCTCCCTGGTCGGGGCGGAGCGCATGCGCTTCGACTTCTCCCATTTCGAAGGCCTGACCATGGCGACCATTCGCCGGGTCGAGGAGCTGGTCAACGCCCAGATCCGTGCCAACCACGATGTCGTCACCCAGGTGATGGATCTGGAAGCGGCCAAGGCCGCTGGCGCCATGGCGCTGTTTGGCGAGAAGTATGAAGAGGACGTGCGTGTCGTGCGCATGGGCGATTACTCCACCGAGCTGTGTGGCGGTACTCACGCCAAGCGCACCGGTGACATCGGCTTCTTCAAGATCATCGCCGAGAGCGGTGTTGCCGCCGGAGTGCGCCGTATCGAAGCGGTGACCGGCAAGGGCGCCATCGATTTCATGCACCAGCTGGCAGAGCAGTTTGAAGAGGCCGCGGCCCTGGTGAAAGGGGACCAGTTCTCCATCGGCAGCAAGGTGCGCCAGCTGCTGGACAAGTCCAGGATGATGGAACGCGAGCTGGAGCAGCTCAAGGCCAAGCTGGCCGCTCAGGCTGGCAGCGACCTGCTGAGCCAGGTGATCGAGATCAAGGGCCAGAAGGTGCTGATCGCAGCGCTGGACGGAGCCGATCCCAAGTCCCTGCGCGGCATGCTGGACGAGCTGAAGAACCGGATGAAGTCCGGTGTCGTCCTGCTGGCAACCAGCAGCGAGGACAAGGTCAACCTGATCGCCGGCGTGACCAACGATCTGACCGCCAAGGTGAAGGCCGGCGAGCTGGTCAACCTGGTGGCCCAGCAGGTGGGTGGCAAGGGCGGTGGCCGTCCTGACATGGCCCAGGCGGGTGGTACCCAGCCTGAAGCGGTGCCGGCGGCCCTGCAATCCGTTCACTCCTGGCTGGAAGAGCGCCTGTAAACGGGCGAGGTGATCTGTGGCACTCTATGTACAGAAGTACGGCGGCACCTCGGTCGGCACGCTGGAGCGGATCGAGGCGGTAGCTGATCGCGTTCAGCTGAGCCGGGCCCAGGGGCATGATGTGGTGGTGGTGGTGTCCGCCATGTCGGGCGAAACAAACCGGTTGCTGGGCATGGCCCAGCAGCTGGATCCGGATGCCAACCGGCGCGAGATGGATGTGCTGGTCTCGACCGGTGAACAGGTCACCATAGCGCTGCTGGCCATCGCGTTGAACAAACGGGGTTGTCCTGCGGTCTCAATGACCGGTGATCAGGTTCGTATCCACACTGATTCCGCCCATGGCAAGGCGCGCATCACCCAGATCGACACCGAGCAGGTTCAGGCCGAGCTGGGTGCGGGCAAGGTGGTGGTGATCGCCGGCTTCCAGGGCCGTGATGAGCACAACGCCATCACCACCCTGGGGCGAGGTGGTTCGGACACCACGGCGGTTGCCGTGGCGGCCGCCATCAAGGCCGATGAATGCCAGATCTTTACCGATGTGGATGGGGTCTATACCACGGATCCGCGCATCGAGCCCAAGGCACGCCGCCTCTCCACCATCACCTTCGAGGAGATGCTGGAGATGGCGAGCCTGGGGGCCAAGGTGCTGCAGATCCGTTCGGTGGAATTCGCGGGCAAGTACCGCGTACCGCTGCGGGTGCTGTCGAGTTTTGTCGACGGAGAGGGAACCTTAATCACATATGGAGGTGAGAGGATGGAAGCACCCCTGGTATCCGGCATTGCGTTCAATCGCAACGAGGCCAGCCTGACCATTCTGGGTGTGCCGGACAGGCCGACGGTGGCCGCGCAGATCCTGAATCCGATCAGCGATGCCAACATAGATGTCGACATGATAGTGCAGAACACCATGGGGGATGGCACCGCCGACTTCACCTTCACGGTGAATCGCGATGACTATCGCCGGGCTCGCGCCCTGCTGGAGGAGACCGCCACCGAGCTGGGGGCCGCCTGCGTGCAGGGCAACGGGGAGATCGCCAAGGTCTCCATCGTCGGGGTCGGCATGTGGAATCATCCCGGGGTCGCGCGCACCATGTTCAAGGTATTGGGCGAGGAGGGGATCAACATGCAGCTGATCTCCACCTCTGAAATCAAGATATCCGTGGTGATTGACGAGAAGTACCTGGAGCTGGCCGTGCGTTCGTTGCACTCAGCGTTCGGGCTGGATAATGAGCCTCATGAGCAGCCCTTGGGGAACAATCCCTGATTGATTTAGTTTCAACCATTTACCATATCGGTATCTTTGTAAGATAATGGCGCATATCGATATAAATACAAAACAGGATACAGGAGCAAGCGAATGCTTATTTTGACTCGTCGTGTAGGGGAAACCCTGATGATCGGTGACGAAGTGACAGTCACCGTACTGGGCGTTAAGGGTAACCAGGTTCGTATCGGTGTGAACGCACCCAAAGAGGTCTCCGTGCACCGCGAAGAGATCTACATGCGGATACAGGCCGAGAAAGTACCGGGCCAACCGAATTTCTAAGCCATTCCATTGGCAGCCTCAAGGCGACATCTCAGGTGTCGCCTTTTGTTTTTCCGGGCCCTGCAAATCGGCTTGCGAGGCGCGGAACCAGGGGGTAAGTGTCGATATTGCTTGAATATTCCACGCTTTGACCAAATGCTGAGCGAACACGCTGTTTTCTCCAAAAAAGTGTTTGACTAAAAATCCCTGTGAAGTATTATCAGCCCCGCAAACGGAGAGGTGGCCGAGAGGCTGAAGGCGCTCCCCTGCTAAGGGAGTATGCGGCTTATACCCGCATCGGGGGTTCGAATCCCCCCTTCTCCGCCATTTTGCGCCCGTAGCTCAGCTGGATAGAGTACCTGGCTACGAACCAGGTGGTCAGAGGTTCGAATCCTCTCGGGCGCACCATACC
>NZ_JBYTDH010000003.1:262471-273575 GCF_058791175.1 Aeromonas sp. EU05-FHT14A05
GCCCGTAGCTCAGCTGGATAGAGTACCTGGCTACGAACCAGGTGGTCAGAGGTTCGAATCCTCTCGGGCGCACCATACAGACAGCCTCGACGTCAGTCGGGGCTGTTTTTTTATGGGCGCCATTTCCCCGGTCGTGGGGCTCTGCTGCCCTGATGGCGATCGATGTGCCGCCGCATTGAACGACCCTTGTCGTTCTCGCCACATCACTCCCTGTCTTCGTCCTATCTTCCCCCCTATCCGGATCAGACCCTGCCACTCGCGTCTTGTCATCCCAGCCCCATGCTGTCTCCTGCTGCTCATAGGCGCTGCTGCAGGCACGCTCTGTGCCCACTGGTACCACGAGGGCGGCATGAACCCAGGCTCTGGACGTTGCGCGCCCTGGCGGCCGACAGCAGCCTTTGGCGGGCAAATAAAAAGGATGCCGAGGCATCCTTTTTGTTTGAGTGGTTCACTCAGCTTTTCAGCCACTTGCGAATGCGGTTGGCATCGCCGATGGGGGTGCGTTTGCCCACTGAGTTGAGCAGCACTATGGCGAGCTCCTGACGGTCCGGCTTGGCACGCATCAGCAGGCAGCGCCCCGCCTCGTCGGTGTAGCCGGTCTTGGAGAGGCGCACGTCCCAGTCCGGGTTCTTCACCAGGGGATTGGTGTTGTTGAACATCAGGCTGTAGGCGGGGGTGCTGAAGCGCATCTCCTTGTTGGTGTCCTGGGTGAACTGGCGGATCAGCGGCTGGCGATAGGCGGCGGCGATGAGCCTGGCCAGATCCCGGGCGGTGGAGACGTTGCGGGTCGACAGGCCGGTGGAGTCGTAGAAACGGCTGTTGCGCATGCCAAGCTGTCTGGCCTTGTTGTTCATGGCGCGAATGAAGGCCGAGCGGCCACCCGGATAGTGGCGGGCGAGGGCAGAGGCCATGCGATTCTCGGAAGACATCAGCGCCAGGTGCAGGGCGTCACGGCGGCTCACCTTGGTGCCCATGCGCACCCGGGAGTAGGTGTGCTTGAGGTTGTCCCTGTCGTTCTGATCTATGGTCAGGGTCTGATTGAGGTTCTGGCGGGCATCCAGCACCACCAGGGCCGTCATCAGCTTGGTGAGGGAGGCGATGGGGCGCACCTGGGCAGGGTTCTTCTGGTAGAGGGTCTTGCCCGTGTTGATGTCCATCACCAGGGCACTGCCCGATTTCAGTTGCAGCTTGGCCGGGTTGGGCGCCGCCAGGGCTGCCTGCGATCCGAGCAGTCCCATCAATCCACATACCAGCGCGATTGCGCGAATCCGACACCCCATACAACCGACTCCATCCACAGCGAAAAAAGGCGCTAGATTCACTCATTTTTGCCCTCGCTTTACAAGAGCGGGAGGGCGGAATTCGCCACTATTTCCATAAAAAAGGGCCGCCTCTCGGCGACCCCTGTGATTTCTCTCAGTCCCTGGAGACGTGGACCTTGCGTTTGCTCAGCCAGCGCCAGACCAGCGCTATCAAGCCGCCGACCAGCAGCACCAGCGGCAGGCAGAGGATGATGCTGAGGAACTGGGACTCATACTGCGCGGCCAGCTTGGTGTGGCTCAGGTAGTAACCCAGCCCGACCAGAGGGCAGATCCACATGATGGAGCTGATGAGGTTGACCACCAGGAAGCGGCCCTGGGGTATCTCGTTGGCGCCGACTATGTAGGGGTAGGCGGTGCGCACGAAGGCGATGTAGCGGGCGGTGATCAGGGTGATGATGCCGTACTTGTTGAGCAGGTAGTGCACCTTCTCCTTGTGCTTCTCATCCAGGTGGGACATCAGCCTGTGGTACATCTGGGTGTGGCCGAGGAAGCGCCCCTGCATGTAGCCGAGCCAGGTGCCGACGAAGGTCGCCAGGATCAGCAGCGGGATGACGGCGAGCGGCAGCACCCCTTGATAGATGAGCACGCCGGTCAGGATCAGCAGGGTGTCACCGGGCAGGAAGGCGGTCGGGATGAAGCCATTTTCCAGCACCAGGAAGGTCAGCAGGACTATGTAGACCATGAAGACCATCTTGGGGTCGGACAGGGTCGCCAGATCCTGATTAATGAAGGCGTGAGCCAGGTGGTAAAACTGCTCCATACATGCAAACTCCGCAGGTTAGCTGGGTTGGTCGGTCAAGGGCATGGCAAGCACCTTGTCGATGCGCAGGCCGTCCATATCCACGATTTCCAGTTGCCACTGTTCCAGGGTGACCAGGTCTCCGGTCTGGGGAAGGCGGCCAAGGAGCAGCATGATAAGCCCTCCGAGGGTGTGATAGTGATGTTTTTCTTCTTCCGGCAGGCGAACCAGTTCCAGACAGTCCTTCAATTCCGGCAGCGGGATCAGGCCGTCGAGCAGCCAGCTGCCATCGGCACGCTGGAAGGCCCAGTTGTCCTCCCCGTCTTCCTGCTGGAAGTCGCCCGCCAGGGTCTCCAGCAGATCCTGCTGGGTGACCAGCCCCTGCAGCTCGCCGTATTCATCCACCACCAGCACCATGTGCTCGGCGTGGGCGCGGAAGTGGTTGAGCAACTCCAGGCCGTTGAGGGTCTCCGGCAACAGGCTGCCGTCCTGGGTCAGGGCCGCCAGATCGATGGGTTCCCCCTTGATGTAGGCGTGCAGCACCTTGCTGACGTTGAGGATGCCCACCAGATCAGAGAGGCTGCCGTCACAGACCGGGAAGAAGCTGTGGCGATACTCCACCAGGCGCTGCAGGTTGGTCTCGAGCGGCAGGGAGAGATCCAGATAGCGGATGTCGCTGCGGGGCACCATCAGGGAGGAGAGGCTGCGTTCGTCGAGGCGGAACACGTTCCGCAACATGGTGTGCTCGTGATCCTCGATGATCCCGGCCTCGGAGCCTTCCACCAGCATGGCGTGGATCTCCTCCTGGGTGACGTTGTTGCTGTTGTTCTGATCGACCCGCAGCAGGCGCAGGCTGGCGTTGGTGGAGGCGGAGAGCAGCCAGACGAAGGGGCGGGTCAGGGTCGCCAGCCAGAGCATGGGGCGGGCCACCAGGCAGGCGATGCGCTCGGCATTGAGCTGACCGAGGCGCTTGGGCACCAGTTCCCCCACCACGATGGAGAGGTAGGTCACCAGCACCACGACGATCACGGTGGCGATCAGGCTGCTGCTCTTGGGAGAGAGGCCCCACTCCTGCAACCACTGTGCGAAGGGCTGGGCCAGCAGGGACTCGCCATAGATGCCGTTGAGCAGGCCTATGCTGGTGATGCCGATCTGGACGGCGGAGAGGAAATGGGTCGGATTCTCCCCCAGCTTGAGGGCGATGGCGGCAGAGCGGCTTCCCTCGCTGGCCATCTTGCTGAGACGGGCCTTGCGTGCGGTGACGATGGCGATTTCCGACATGGCGAAGACGCCATTGAGCAAAATCAATCCAAGCAGGATCAATATTTCCATACTGCAGCAGCACTCCCGGTAGAAAAGATCGCTGGCAGTGTAATGAATTTGCGGGCGCAGCGCTTGTGAAAGGAGGTGATTTGGCCCGTGAATTTTTCAATTTCTCCCGCTGCAAGGGGGCGTGAGCCCCGCACGGCGGCGTCGTCATGCTGGCTGCTGCACGATACAAGCGGCCTTGCCATCCGGGGCGGAAAATGAAAAGCCCCCGATAGACGGGGGCTTTTTGGGCTCGGGAGGGGCACTTAGAGGGCGGCGATCTCGGCCTGCTGGGCTTCCAGCTTGGTCAGCTGGAGACGGTAATCTTCCAGCTTCTCGCGCTCCTTGGCGATGACGGCTTCCGGCGCCTTGGCGACGAAGGCCTCGTTGCCGAGCTTGCCTTCGATGCGACCGCACTCGCCGACCAGCCTGGCGACCTCTTTGGCCAGACGGGCCAGTTCGGCCTCTTTGTCGATGAGGCCCGCCATGGGGATCATCAGCTCGGTGGCACCGATCAGCTTCTTCACCGACAGGGGGGCGACTTCACCTTCGCCAAGCACGCGGATGGACTCCAGACGGGCCAGGGACTTGAGGAAGGCCTCGTTGTCACCGGCACGCTGGCTATCCTTGGCATCGCACTTGAGCAGCACGTTGAGGGCGACGCTCGGGGCCACGTTCATCTCGGCGCGGATGTTGCGGATGCTGACGATGAACTCCTTCACCCACTCCTGATCCGCCATGGCGGCTTCGTCCACCTTGGCGGCGTCGAACTCCGGGAAGGCCTGCAGCATGATGGTGTCGGCGTTGACACCGGTCAGCGGGGCCACCGACTTCCAGATGGTCTCGGTGATGAAGGGGATGATGGGATGCGCCAGACGCAGCAGGGTTTCCAGCACGGTCACCAGCGTGTGACGGGTGGCGCGCTGCTCGGCGTCCGAGCCCTTGCCCAGCACCGGCTTGGTCAGCTCCAGATACCAGTCGCAGAACTGGTTCCAGATAAATTCGTACAGCACACCGGCCGCGATATCGAAGCGGTAGGTATCGAGCGCGGTACGGAAGTCACGGATGGCCAGCTGCAGCTGGGACTGGATCCAGCGATCCGCCAGGCTGAACTGCATCTCGCCGCCGTGCAGGCCGCAATCCTGATCCTCGGTGTTCATCAGCACATAGCGGGAGGCGTTCCACAGCTTGTTGCAGAAGTTGTTGTAGCCATCCAGGCGCTTCATGTCCCAGTTGATGTCACGACCTGTAGAGGCCAGCGCCGCCAGGGTGAAGCGCAGGGCGTCGGTACCGTGGGCCTCGATCCCTTCCGGGAACTGCTTGGCGGTACGCTTGCCGATCTTCTCGGCCATCTGCGGCTGCATCATGTTGCCGGTGCGCTTCTCCAGCAGATCTTCCAGGGAGATGCCGTCGATCATGTCGAGGGGGTCCAGCACGTTGCCCTTGGACTTGGACATCTTCTGACCTTCTTCGTCACGGATAAGGCCGGTGATGTAGACGGTCTTGAACGGGACTTGCGGCTGGCCGTTTTCGTCCTTGATGAAGTGCATGGTCATCATGATCATCCGGGCAATCCAGAAGAAGATGATGTCGAAGCCGCTCATCAGCACGTCGGTCGGGTGGAAGGTCTTGAGCGCCTCTGTGTTGTTCGGCCAGCCCAGGGTGGAGAAGGTCCACAGGGCGGAGCTGAACCAGGTGTCGAGCACGTCTTCGTCCTGACGCAGTACGGTCACGGACGGGATGCTGTGCTTGGCACGCACTTCCGCCTCGTCACGGCCCACGTAGACGTTGCCGGCGTCGTCATACCAGGCCGGGATGCGGTGGCCCCACCACAGCTGACGGGAGACGCACCAGTCCTGAATGTCGCGCATCCAGGAGAAGTACATGTTTTCGTACTGTTTCGGCACGAACTGGATGCGGCCATCTTCCACCGCTTCGATGGCGGTCTTGGCCATGGGTGCCACGCGCACGTACCACTGGTCGGTCAGCATGGGCTCGATGGGCACGCCGCCACGATCGCCGTAGGGCTGCTGCAGCACGTGGTCCTTGATTTCGGCCAAGAGGCCCAGCTCGTCCAGCTTGGCGACGATGGCCTTGCGGGCGGCGAAGCGCTCCATGCCGGCGAACTCGCTCGGCAGGGCGGCGTCATAGGCGGTGCTGGGGTTGCCGTTGGTGTCGACCACTTCGGCCTCGGCGCGCACGTGGGCGTCCAGGGTGAAGATGTTGATCATCGGCAGGTTGTGGCGCTTGCCCACTTCGTTGTCGTTGAAGTCGTGGGCCGGGGTGATCTTCACGCAGCCGGTGCCCTTCTCCATGTCGGCGTGTTCGTCGGCGACGATGGGGATCAGGCGGTTCACCAGCGGCAGCAGTATGTGCTGGCCGATCAGCGCCTTGTAGCGCGGGTCTTCCGGGTTCACGGCCACGGCGGTATCGCCCAGCATGGTCTCCGGACGGGTGGTGGCGACGATCAGGTGATCCTTGCCCTCGGCGGTCTTGGCGCCGTTGGCCAGCGGATAGCGCAGGTGCCACATGTGGCCCTTGATCTCGCGGTTTTCCACTTCCAGATCGGAGATGGCGGTGTTGAGCTTGGGATCCCAGTTCACCAGACGCTTGCCGCGGTACATCAGGCCATCTTCGTAGAGACGCACGAACACTTCCTGGACGGCGCTCGAGAGGCCCTCATCCATGGTGAAGCGCTCGCGCTCCCAATCCACGGAGTCGCCGAGGCGGCGCATCTGGCGGGTGATGGTGCCACCGGACTCTTCCTTCCACTGCCAGATCTTGTCGATGAAGGCATCACGGCCGTAGTCGTGACGGGTCTTGCCCTCTTCGGCGGCGATCTTGCGCTCAACCACCATCTGGGTGGCGATACCGGCGTGGTCGGTACCCGCCTGCCACAGGGTGTTCTTGCCCTGCATGCGGTTGTAGCGGATCAGGGTGTCCATCAGGGTCTGCTGGAAGGCGTGACCCATGTGCAGGCTGCCGGTGACGTTCGGCGGCGGGATCATGATGCAGAAGGAGTCTTTGCTGGTGTCGCCGTGGGGCTTGAAGTAACCCTGGGCTTCCCAGTGCTGATAGAGCGCCTGTTCGATGGCGTTGTGATTAAAAGTCTTTTCCATGGTCTCGCCGTATTCTGGATGGATGGAGTCTGGTGTTGGGTCGTCGTGGATCGAAGGTGGCGCAGTCAGGGCTGCGCCGGATCCGGTGCGGCAAGGACGGGCTGATCCCTCATCTCGAGGGTGTGGCCCGCCTGGCGATAGTGCTTGTAGCGCTCGCGGGCTTGCTGCTTTTGCGTTTCGTCAGTGGGGACAAAATCTACCACTTGAGCGAAGTGTCCTGCAAACAAAGGTGTCTGCTCGGCCAGGTTGATGAGGCGGGCATAGCGCCGCTTCGGTGGCTGATGGCCTATCTCCACCGGGGCCTGGCCGCTCTCCCCCTGCAACTGGTGCGGCACGAAACGATCCGGTGGCAGTTGCCACAGCAGTTCGTCCAGGCGCAGGGCCTGGGCCTCGTCGTTGCAAAACAGATAGAGGTGGCCGGCACTCCAGCCATCGGCTGCCAGTTGGCAGGCGAGGCGCTCGACCGCAGACGCCTGAGCGTCGTCCGGCTCACTCATCAGGTAAAAGGTCACTTGGCTCATCAGGTTGGTCCCGTTTGGCTGTGACGGACAGCGATTGGCCGTCTGCGGGGCGCCGTGCCAGGCACGGTCTTCCCGGATTCTCTCAATGAAACAAGGAAGAGGCGAGCCTCTTCCTTGTGGTACCACTCCCCTGATGCGGGCATCCGAAGAGAGGAGTTACTCCTTGTCTTCGACGTCCGCCACGCCGGCTCGATTGAGCAGGAACTGGGTGAGCAGCGGCACCGGGCGACCGGTGGAGCCTTTATCCTTGCCGCTCTTCCAGGCGGTTCCTGCGATATCCAGGTGGGCCCAGTTGTACTTCTTGGTGAAGCGCGACAGGAAGGCGGCGGCCGTGATGGTGCCGGCCGGACGACCGCCGATGTTGGCCATGTCCGCAAACGGGCTCTCCAGCTGCTCCTGATACTCGTCGAACAGGGGCAGGCGCCAGGCGCGGTCACCGGCCTGCTCGGAGGCGTTGAGCAGCTCGTGGGCCAGGGGGTTGTGGTTCGCCAGCAGACCCGAGGTGTGGTGACCCAGGGCGATGATACAGGCGCCGGTCAGGGTCGCCACGTCGATCACGGTCTCGGGATCGTAGCGGTCCACATAGGTGAGGGCATCGCACAGCACCAGGCGACCCTCGGCGTCGGTGTTGAGCACCTCGACGGTCTGGCCGGACATGGTGGTGAGGATGTCACCCGGGCGATAGGCGTTGCCACCCGGCATGTTCTCGCAGCCCGCCAGCACGCCTATGACGTTGATGGGTAGCTGCAACTGGGCCAGGGCATGCATGGTGCCGAGCACGGAGGCGGCGCCGCCCATGTCGTACTTCATCTCGTCCATGCCGTCCGCCGGCTTGATGGAGATGCCGCCGGAGTCGAAGGTCAGCCCCTTGCCCACCAGCACTATGGGCTTGGCGTCGGCGTTGCCCTTGTATTCGATGATGGCCATCATGGCTTCGTTCTCGGAGCCGCGGGCCACCGCCAGATAGGAGTTCATGCCGAGTTCGGCCATCTCCTGCTCGCCGATCACCTTGGTGGTGATGTTGTCATAGGCATCCGCCAGACGGCGGGCCTGGGAGGCGAGGTAGGCCGGATTGCAGACGTTGGGCGGCATGTTCGCCACATCGCGGCAGATGCGCACCCCTTTGGCCACGGCCAGGCCGTGGGTGATGGCGCGCTCGCCTATGGTCAGTTCCCGACGGGTCGGCACGTTGAAGACCAGCTTGCGCAACGGGCGGCGTGGCTCGGCCTTGTTGGTCTTGAACTGATCGAAGCTGTAGAGGCCCGCCTTGGTGGTTTCCACCGCCTGACGCACCTTCCAGTAGGTATCCCGGCCCTTGACGTGCAGCTCGGTCAGGAAGCAGACAGCCTCCATGGACCCGGTCTCGTTCAGGGTGGTGATGGTCTTGTTGATGATCTGCTTGTACTGGCGTTCGTCGAGTTCCCGCTCCTTGCCGCAACCGACCAGCAGCACGCGCTCGCTGAGCACGCCCGGTACTTGATGCAGCAACAGCATCTGGCCTGGTTTGCCTTCCAGATCGCCGCGGCGCAGCAGCGAGCTGAGGTAGCCGTCGCTGATCTTGTCCAGCTGTTCGGCAACCGGAGAGAGGCGGCGAGGCTCAAATACGCCGACCACGACGCAGGCGCTGCGTTGCTTCTCAGGACTGCCACTCTTTACACTGAACTCCATGGAATCTCCTACATCCTAAAGACAAAAGGCACCATTTATTGAATAATGCGGTGCTTGTTGGGGTATCAGAGGCGGAGCGAACAGCCACAGGCTCCGCAGTTCAAACTGGTAAAAATCCAATATAGGGCCCTATTTTTCAGGCATTCGACTAAAAACACAAGTTTACTTGGGAATGACTGTGATCGTTTTCCGATATTTGTTCAGGGAGACCCTGAAAACCCAGCTGGCGGTGCTGTTCGTACTGCTGCTTATCTTCGTCAGCCAGCAATTTATCCAGATCATTGGCGATGCCGCCGATGGCGAGGTGCCGACGCGCCTGGTTTCCACCCTCTTGCTGCTCAACCTGCCGAATATGGCCCTGTTGATGCTACCTATCAGTCTGTTTTTAGCCATTCTGTTTGCTCACGGTCGTTTGTATGCGGAAAGCGAGATGACGGTGATGCATGCGGTGGGCTTCAGCCACCGCTTCGTGATGGGCAGCGCCCTGCTGCTGGCCCTGCTGACGGCCGCCGTGGCGGCCTTCAACACCGGCTGGATAGCCCCCCAAGCCAAGGAGCGCGAGTACCAGGTGATCGACGAGTTCAAGGCCGATCCCGGTATCTCCTTCCTGCAGGCGGGTCGTTTCATGGAGCTCGACAAGGGGCGTCTGGTGGCCTACATCCAGGATCTGAACGACAAGGGCTCGGAGTTGCAGAAGATCTTCGTGCTGCAGCGGGCCGAAGGGGGCTCGCCCCCTTCCGTGGTGGTGGCCAACGAGGGGCAGGTGACGGCCGACAGCAACGGCTTGCAGTGGCTGACCCTGAAGGATGGCTCCCGCTACGAGGGCCAGTTCACCGGCAAGCAGTTCCAGGTCTCCGAGTTCAGCGAATACAGCCTGGTGATCCGTCAGCAGGAGATGGAGCGATCCAACCGCAAGGCGGCGGCCAAGCCGACCCTGGAGCTGCTCGGTACCCAGAGCAACCAGCTGATGGCCGAGTTGCAGTGGCGCTTGTCGCTGCCCCTCTCCATCCTGGTGCTCACCTTCCTGGTGGTGCCGCTGGCCCGGGTCAACCCGCGCCAGGGGCGTTACGCCAAGCTGCTGCCGGCCATACTGCTCTATCTCTCCTATTTCCTGCTGCTCAGCGCCGCCCGGTCGGCCATCGACAGCGGGCGTCTGCCCCACTGGCCCGGCATGTTCCTGGTGCCCCTGGTCTATCTGCTGCTGATCGGGCTGCCGCTCAACCTGCAGGGCACCAGCTGGTGGAACGGGGTCAAGAGTCACTTTGTCAAAGGCAAGTCAGCATGATGCTGCAACCTGGGAGTCTCTGCTGATGTTTGGCATTCTCGATAGACATGACAGTCGGGTCATTTTTGATGCCGATCCGGTGCACCGTATTGCAGGAGAAATCAGCATGAAGCGACAAGATAGGGGTCTCGGCTGATGTTTGGCATTCTCGATAGATATATCGGCAGGGTCATCTTCATGTCGATCCTGCTGTGCGAACTGACCCTGGTCGGGCTGGCGGCGCTCATCAAGTATGTGGAGCAGTTGAAAGCCGTGGGGGAGGGCAACTACGACATGCTCAATGCCCTCTATTTCGTGCTGCTCTCCATGCCCAAGGAGGCGGTGCTCTTCTTCCCGCTGGCCGCCTTGCTGGGTGGCCTCATCGGTCTCGGCCAGCTGGCCACCAGCTCGGAGCTGGTGGTGATGCAGGCGGCGGGCCGCTCCAAGATCAGCATCGTCATGGCGGCGCTCAAGACGGCTATCCCCCTGATGCTGCTGGTGGGCCTGATGGGCGAGTACGTAGCCCCGGCCGCCAAGCGGATGGCGGATGACATCAAGGCGGGTGCCATGTCGGAAGGGCGACTCACCGTCTCGGCCTACGGGGTCTGGGCGCGGGATGGCAACAACTTCGTCAACATCAACGGAGTGCGCAACGACGGCGCCCTGACCGGCATCACCCTGTATCGTTTCACCCCGTCCCGCAACCTGATCGACGTGGTCCAGGCGCAGGAAGGGGTGTTCGAGCAGCATCACTGGCTGCTCAAGCAGGTGCACATCACCCGTTTCGACGATCCCAAGCAGATCCTGGACGAGAAACATGCCGAGATGGCGTGGCAGTCCGAGCTGACCCCCAAGCAGCTGGGGGTGGTGAGCATAGATCCCGAGAACCTGCCCATCTCGGGACTGCGAGACTACATCGGCTATCTGGATGCCAACAAGCAGGATGCCGGGCGCTACAAGCTGGAGATGTGGCGCAAGCTGCTGTCGCCGCTCTCTGTGGTGGCCATGATCTTGCTCGCCTCCTCCTTCATCTTCGGCCCGCTGCGCTCGGTGAGCATGGGGGCCCGGATGCTGATGGGGATCATGACCGGCTTCGCGGTCTATGTGAGCGATCGGGTGTTCGGCCCGGTCAGCCTGGTGTATGCGGTGCCGCCCATTCTGGC
>NZ_JBYTDH010000003.1:273673-394695 GCF_058791175.1 Aeromonas sp. EU05-FHT14A05
GCAGCCGTTGCGCCCAGCCTGCTGTTCGGCGGCATCTCCTTCTATATCCTGAGCCGCAAGCAGTAGCGAGATAAGGAGATGTGCTGCGGTGCCAACCCCATGCTGGCGGCCATCGTCCCCAGCCTGCTGTTTGGCGGCATCTCCTTCTATATCCTGAGCCGCAAGCAGTAGCGAGATAAGGAGATGTGCTGCGGTGCCAACTCCATGCTGGCAGCCGTTGCGCCCAGCCTGCTGTTTGGCGGCATCTCCTTCTATATCCTGAGCCGCAAGCAGTAGCGGGATAAGGAGATGTGCTGCGGTGCCAACTCCATGCTGGCGGCCGTTGCGCCCAGCCTGCTGTTCGGCGGTATCTCCTTCTATATCCTGAGCCGCAAGCAGTAGCGAGATAAGGAGATGTGCTGCGGTGCCAACTCCATGCTGGCGGCCATAACCCCCAGCCAGCTGTTTGGCGGCATCTCCAGCTATATCCTGAGCCGCAAGCAGTAGCGAGATAAGGAGACGTGCTGCGGTGCCAACCCCATGCTGGCAGCCGTTGCGCCCAGCCTGCTGTTCGGCGGCATCTCCTTCTATATCCTGAGCCGCAAGCAGTAGCGAGATAAGGAGGCGTGCTGCGGTGCCAGCCCCATGCTGGCAGCCGTTGCCCCCAGCCTGCTGTTTGGCGGCATCTCCTTCTATATCCTGAGCCGCAAGCAGTGATGCTGTTATGTGAGACGACAAGAAACAAGAAGGGCACCCACTGGGTGCCCTTCTTGTTTCTCATCTCGTACTCACTGGGTCACTTGTTAAGCTGCTCCAGGTTCTCCTGCTTGCTCAGCACCACCACTTCACACTCGGCCCAGATGTCCTGGAAGGCGCGGGGCCGCGCGCGATTGAACACGCACATCAGGTTGCCGAGGCCGAAGGCCGAGGTCGCGAGCCGGATCAGGGCCTGGGTGATGCGAATGTTGCTGCCGTCCAGATTCTGGATGCGCAGACGCCAGGCGCGCATGCCTATGGTCTGGCCGGCACGGGTCCAGAACCAGGTGTAGAAGCCGCAGATCACCAGGGCGAGCCAGGCGCTGTAGAGGGGGCTGGTCAGCAGCCAGGCCGCATCCTTGCCCTCGGGGACTGTCGCCATCCCGGTGGCCAGCAGCAGTTGCGCCACTCCCATGCCGATGAAACCGGCGATGATCAGCAAGGCGATGACCACCAGGTAGTCATAGAGCAGGGCCCCCAGGCGCCGCAGCAGGCCGGCCGAAGGGTGCTGGTGCTGGGGGGGAGGCTGGAGAGAGGAGGGGGTCTTGCGCTTGGCCATGATGATTATTCCATTAATATGATGCGGGCATTCTATGTAACTGGCCGAACATCGGCAAGGCGTTGAATAATTGAGCAAACGACGGCCGCGCAAGAAAAACACCTTGCATGCCAAAACGCCATTCGTATAATCCCTCGCAGTTGCCCGGGTGGCGAAATCGGTAGACGCAGCGGATTCAAAATCCGCCGTTGCAAGACGTGTCGGTTCGAGTCCGACCCCGGGCACCATTCAGATTCCATGACAAAAGGCCATCCTCACGGATGGCCTTTTGTTTTTCCGGGTGGTCTGGATACTTGTCCCTTCAGACCTTCAGACCTTCAGACCTTCAGACCTTCAGACCTTCAGACCTTCAGACCTTCAGACCTTCAGACCTTCAGACCTTCAGACCCTCAGACCCTCAGACCCTCAGACCCTCAGACCCTCAGTCGATATTCTGCGCGATGCGCCACAGCACGCCGGAGGGGTCGTACAGGCAGAACTCCTTCATGCGCCAGGGCTGGGTGACGATCTCGGTCACCTTGACGCCGTAGCGGCTGGCGACCTGGCTCGCCTCCACCTGGGCCCGCCAGGCGCTTACGTCCTCCACCAGGAGGTGCATCATGAAGTGCTCGGCCAGCGCCTCGTGGTAATGATCCTGCAGCAGGAAGCTCGCCTCCCCGAAATGGAAGTAGGCCACCCCATCGCCGTCGGAGGCCAGGGTGAACCCGAGATCCTGATAGAACTGCCTGGAGAGGCTGAAGTCGCGGGCAGGCACGAATGCCTTGATTTCGGTCACGGTGAGATTGGGCATGGGTTCCTCGTTCGGGTGACAGGGCAAACCTGGTTGCGCCAGTATGGCCCGAAAGATCGGGGGCAGGCCAGATCCGGCGCTGCATCCCCCCTCTGTGATCCCCTCCCTCCCCTCGGATGGGGGTTCTCCCCCGCTGTCATCATTTGATTATTTAATGCAAACGCATCTTTCATTTGTTCAATAAATGATCTCGAGGGCAAAACGGGCCCCGTTGCCCCGGGATCCTCCCCTTTTGGGCGCCCAGTTGCCATCTTGGTGCAGTTGCCCGGCGCTGCACAGCCGAAGTGCGCCTCCCTTACTGATAGTGGGCAGGATGCGCCAATATGGTGCATCAAATGGCGCAACCAAAGTCAACCAATTGAAAGTAAAGGATTATATTTTTTGGCCTGCTTTATGCTTTAGATAAGCCAGGTCGCCATGAAGAGCCCGCCGCGTCATGCCCGAGGGGGTGGGCAAGCTGGATGTGACGATGCGTGCAAGTGGCCAAGTTTGACATTCATATCAGGAAATGGACCCGGCCGGGTGCCGGGACGACAAGGAGAGGGCTGTATGTTCAAGAGACTCGTAATGACTGGCCTGCTGGCGCTGAGCGCCACCATGGCCGCCCCTGGTTGGGCCGAAGAGGTGGCCGCGCAGGCCGAGGTGGTGCAGGCTGCCGCAACCGTGACCATCAACAAGGGGGACAACACCTGGCTGATGCTGGCGTCCGCCCTGGTGATCCTGATGTCCATCCCGGGGCTGGCCCTGTTCTACGGTGGCCTGGTGCGCGCCAAGAACATGCTGAGCGTGCTGATGCAGGTGTTCACCCTGTTCTGCCTGATCACCGTGCTCTGGGTCATCTACGGCTATTCGCTGACCTTCACCGAGGGCGGGGCCTTCTACGGTTCCTTCGACAAGCTCTTGCTGGTCGGGGTGACGCCTGAGTCGATCGCCGCCACCTTCAGCAAGGGGGTGGGGATCAGCGAGTTCATCTATGTGGTGTTCCAGGGGGCCTTTGCCGCCATCACCTGCGGGCTCATCGTCGGTGCCTTCGCCGAGCGGATGAAGTTCTCTGCCGTGCTGCTGTTCGCCGTGATCTGGTTCACCTTCGCCTACATTCCGATGGCGCACATGGTGTGGTACTGGGCCGGTCCGGATGCCTACACGGATGCCGCTGCCGCCGAGGCTGCCGGTGCCACCGCAGGCTATCTGTTCCAGCACGGCGCCCTCGATTTCGCCGGCGGCACTGTGGTGCACATCAACGCGGCGGTCGCCGGTCTGGTCGGTGCCTTCATGGTCGGCAAGCGGGTTGGCTACGGTCGTGATCCCATGGCTCCCCACAGCCTGACCATGACCATGATAGGGGCCGCCCTGCTCTGGTTCGGCTGGTTCGGCTTCAACGCCGGCTCCGCGCTGGAAGCCAACGGCACGGCCGCTCTGGCCTTCGTCAACACCTGGCTGGCGCCGGCGGGTGCCGCGCTCTCCTGGACCTTGGCCGAATGGGTGATGAAGGGTCGTCCCTCCCTGCTGGGTGCCGTGTCCGGTGCCGTGGCGGGCCTGGTGGCCATCACTCCCGCCGCCGGTTTCGTCGGTGTCGGTGGTGCCCTCATCATAGGTCTGCTGAGCGGTGTGGCCGGTCTGTGGGGGGTGCATGGTCTCAAGCGCCTGCTGGGGGCCGATGACAGCCTGGACGTGTTCGGCCTGCACGGGGTGTGCGGTATCCTGGGGGCCGTGCTGACCGGGGTGTTCGCCAGCCCGGATCTGGGTGGCACCGGGGTGTGGGACTATGTGACCAACCAGGTGGCCGAGGGCTACTCCATCCTGACCCAGGTGAAGATCCAGGTCATAGGTGTGCTGGTGACGGTGGCATGGACTGCCCTGGTCTCCGCCGTGGCCTACAAGCTGGTGGATCTGCTGATTGGCCTGCGGGTCAAGGAGGATGCCGAGCGGGAAGGGCTGGATGTCACCAGCCATGGGGAGAAAGCCTACAGCCTGTGATCCCCTCAGGCGCCCGTTGACCACCTGCCGCCGGCCTTGTCCGGCGGTTTTTTATGGCGCCCCATGAGGCGCCCCCCATCCAGCGTGCCCTGATCCTGCCTGCCGTTATTTCCTTCCAGGGATGTTTTATGCCTGCAATTTGGCCGGATCTCCGCTAAACTCTGCCACCCTTTATTTGGGGTAGCCGGGTCAGCCCTGCTTTCACCCTTTCTTCTATGCCTTCGGAGCCGCTCATGCCGTTAGTGGGACACCAACATCAGATCGATATTCTGGAACTGACCGACAAGGGGGATGGCAAGGGTCGCCTGTTCGATCGCCCCCTGTTTGTCGAGGGTCTGCTGCCCGGTGAGCAGGCGCTGGTCGAGTTGACCGAGGTCAAGCCGAACTACCTGCACGGCAAGCTGGTCGAGCTGACCCAGCCGTCCGCCGACAGGGTTGCCGATTTCTGCCCCAACACCGAGTGCGGCGGCTGCCAGGTGCGCCCGCTGGCCTATCCGGCCCAGCTCAAGCTGAAACAATCCCTGGTGCAGAGCGCTCTGGAGCAGGTCGGGCTGGGTGAGACCCAGGTCAACCCCATTCTCGGCATGGACAGCCCGTTCGCCTACCGCAACAAGGCGCAGTACGCCGTGCGTGGCAGCGAGGCGGGCGCCGAGATCGGCTTCTATCGCAAGCACTCCCACGATCTCATCACCGCCGACGACTGCGCGGTGCAGGACTCCCTGCACGTGGAGCTCAATGCCCGGGTGCGCGGCTGGATGCGCGAGCACGACATCGCCGCCTATGACGAGGTTGCTCACACCGGCTGCGTGCGCAACCTGATGACCCGCAAGGGTTTCAAGAGCGGTGAGCTGATGGTGGTGCTGGTGACCCTGGGTGAGGCGCTGCCCTTCGAGGCCGAACTGCTGGCGGCCCTGAGGGATCTGCCCATCACCACGCTAGTGCAGAACATCAATGACGAGCGCACCAACCGCATCCTGGGGACGAGCAACCGCGTGCTGCTGGGGGAAGGGGTGATCCGTGACAAGATCCACGAGCTCGCGTTCGAGATCTCGCCCCTCTCCTTCTTCCAGAACAACCCGAGCCAGACCGATGTGCTCTACTCCAAGGCGCTGGAATACAGCGAGCTGACCGGCAACGAGACGGTGTTCGACATCTATTGCGGCATCGGCACCATCTCCCTGTTCCTGGCTGGCAAGGCCGCCAAGGTGGTGGGCATAGAGTCGGTGGAGAGCGCCATCAGCGACGCCCGCCGCAACGCCGCCCTGAACGGCATAGAGCACACCGAATTCCACGTGGGCAAGGCCGAGCAACTGATGCCCGAGCTGCACGCCCAGGGCGTGACCGCCGATGTGGTGGTGATGGATCCGCCCCGCAAGGGCTGTGACAAGGCGGTGCTGCAGACCCTGGTCGCCATGGCGCCGCGCCGTCTGGTCTATGTCTCCTGCAACCCCCAGACCCTGGCCCGGGATCTCGCCTGGCTGGTCAAGCAGGGCTTCGTGCTGGACGAGGTGCAGCCGGTGGACATGTTCCCGCACTCCATGCACGTGGAAGCGGTCGCTCGCCTGAGCCTGCCGGCGCAAGCCTGATCGGGCATTGGTGTGGAGAGATTGACATCTTCCTCCTCCATCCCATGCACGTGGAAGCGGTCGCCCGTCTGAGCCTGCCGGCGCAAGGCTGAGTGGGCTGCCGCGCCACGAGGGCATGGCATTAGCCAGATGGCTCTGATAAAAACGACTCCAAATGGAGTCGTTTTTTTATGGCCGTGGGTCGGCATGACAACTAGGCAGGGAGAGCGGGGTGATGATTCGTTTGGCGGACGTGGAGGATGCAGCGGCGCTGGATCACTTCTTTGGGCAGTTGGATCGGGAGACCCGCTTCATGCTTTATGAGGCGGGGGAGCGCCCCTCAAATATCGAGGGGCAGCGCCAGCGGCTCGAGGCCATGGCAGCGGTCCCCAATCAGGCCATGTGGCTGCTGGTGCTGGCCGAAGAGGTGCAGGGGTTTGCCGTGCTCATCGGTGGCGGCCTGGCGCGCAACCGCCACTGCGCCCTGGTGGTGATGGGATTGCGGTCGAGTGCGCGCGGCCAGGGCTGGGGCGAGCGGCTGCTGCGTACCCTGATCGCGAGTGCACCGGAGTGCGGCATCAGCAGACTGGAGCTGGGGGTGATGGCCCATAACGAGGTGGCTCATTCACTTTATCGCAAGTGCGGTTTCCTGGATGAGGGGCTGCGACGGCAGGCGTATCGGCTGGACGAGGGCTATGTCGACGAGATCAGCATGGGGCTGCTGTTGCCGTTCACGGCCCCATGACGCCGCTGGGCCCGTGAGGCTGGTTCGGCGCGCACGATTGGGGCAGGCTGTATCGGGAGAATGACTGAGACGAGGAGGGTCCATGAAGGGGATATTGCTGCGTTGGCTGGCTCGCTACGATGCCTGGTGCCAGGAGTGGGGACTCACCCCGGAGAACCGGCGCTGTTGCGCGCCGGTGCGTCATGATGAGGACGAGAAAGCCTCAGACAGGGACGAGGACGGCCTCACTGAACATTGCGCGTCACGGCGCCGTTGACGCTGTTGTAGTCGAAAGAGAGCCCCTCAGGGTAGGCCGGGAAGCGGCCAACGGAGTCGCGCAGGGTATAGCGGCAGTTGTCGTGGCGCAGCTTGCCATCAGCCTGCCCGTCTGCCGGGATGAGCCGGGAGATGTAGTCACTCTTTGAATCTTTATCGAGTTCATCGGCCGCCGTCAGATCGGTATCGAGCAGGGCGCCGAACAGGCTCTCGCAATCGTCCCGGCTGCTGACGGAGATCTGATCGCTGTCGCCACCTGGGAAGACGGCATCGGGTCCCTGACCTCCCTGATCCTCCTTGGTGCCCACAGGCCAGCCGTGGCTGTTGATGTCGAGATCCTGCTTGCCCATGCCGCTAAAGTTATAGAGTGCCAGCGGCTCCCCCTTCACCTTGACCGCCCAGCCCGCATGGGCGAGCTGCACGGCGCTGGCAAAACCGCCCGCGGTCGCCGAGACGCTGCTCTTGAGGGCATCGTCCTGGATGTTGATGAAGCGGGGCAGGGCGGTAACAGCGAGTATGGCCAGCACGACGATGACCAGCACCAGTTCTAGCAGGGTAAAGCCGTGGGAAAGGTGTTTTGGCATGGAATCAACCCATTGAGTACGACAAACAGGTAAGCGCGACATGGAACTGATAGACACCCACTGCCACCTGGATTTTCCGGTGTTCGATGACGATCGGGAGGCATTGCTGGCCCAGTGGCGCCAGCTGGGGGTGGGGGAGTATATCATCCCCGCCGTGGGAGAGGAAAACTGGGGGCGGGTGATGGCGCTGGCCGAGCGCCATCACGGCATTCGCTATGGTCTGGGGGTGCATCCCTGGTATGTGGGGGCCCAGACGGAGGGGGCGCTGGCAAGGCTGGAGGCCCTGCTGGCGGGCAAGCCCAGGGGGCTGGTGGCCATCGGCGAATGCGGGCTGGATTTGCGCACCCAGGTGCCCCAGGAGGGGCAGCTCGAGCTGTTCGAGGCGCAAGTGAGGCTGGCCATGGCCCATGATCTGCCTCTCATCGTCCACTCGGTGCGGGCCAACGACACTGTTGCCAAGATCCTGCGGCGCTTCAAACCGGCGAGGGGGGGCGTCATCCACGCCTTCAGCGGCTCCCTGCATCAGGCCGAGGCGTTCTGGCAACTGGGTTTCAGGCTGGGGATCGGGGGAGTCATCAGCTATGAGCGGGCCAACAAGACCCGGGAGGCGATCCGCGCCATGCCGCTGGAGGCCTTGTTGCTGGAAACCGACGCCCCGGACATGCCGCTTCAGGGCCAGCAGGGGGAGGTGAACACCCCGGCCAGCCTGCCGACCATAGCCCGGTTGTTGGCGCAATTACGGCAGCAACCGCTGGGGGATGTTATTTCGGTGTTACATGAATCCACTCTGCGGCTTTTCCCGCGGGCGACCATGAATTTAACAGCCGATTAACGACCGATGCCGGTGTGATAAAAAACAGGACCCATAAAAATCGTTTGCGGTCTAATTAAACGACGTTCAGCCCATTTCAGGCTTATAAAATGTGACCAGTATTCTATTTTGTCGCACCGTAATTAGTATAATGCGCACCCTTGATTAGCGGCTTTCATACACAAAACGTTAACAAGCTGGCAGGTGCTACTAAAGAGGAAGTGTTAATAATGAATCTGATAATGGGTCTGGTGGGGATGGCGACGCTCATCCTTATCGCGGTGCTGTTCTCCAGCAATCGCAAGGCAATCAAAATTCGTACCGTGGGCGGTGCCTTTGCCATTCAGGCAGGCCTGGGTGCCTTCGTGCTGTATGTCCCGGTTGGTCGGGATATTCTGGTGAGCGTGTCCGACGCCGTCTCCAGCGTCATCGGTTATGGTCAGAACGGCATCGAATTCCTGTTCGGTGGTCTGGTCAGCAACAAGATGTTCGAAGTGTTCGGTGGCGGTGGTTTCATCTTCGCCTTCCGCGTCCTGCCCGTCATCATCTTCTTCTCTTCCCTGATCGCGGTTCTTTATTACCTCGGCATCATGCAGTGGGTGATCAAGCTGCTGGGTGGTGGTCTGCAGAAGGTGCTGGGTACCTCCCGTACCGAATCCCTGTCTGCCACTGCCAACATCTTCGTCGGCCAGACTGAAGCCCCGCTGGTGGTGCGTCCCTTCATCTCCAAGATGACCGACTCCGAGCTGTTCGCCGTCATGTGTGGTGGCCTGGCCTCTGTTGCCGGCTCCGTGCTGGCCGGTTACGCCTCCATGGGCGTCAAGATGGAATACCTGATCGCCGCCTCCTTCATGGCTGCCCCGGGTGGTCTGCTGTTCGCCAAACTGCTGGTTCCCGAGACCGAGACCCCGAGCTACGACGAGAACTCCGCCGATGGCGATCTGGACGACAAGCCTGCCAACGTGATCGACGCCGCCGCTGCCGGTGCCTCCGCCGGTCTGCAACTGGCCCTGAACGTGGGTGCCATGCTGCTGGCCTTCATCGGCCTCATCGCCATGATCAACGGCATCTTCTCCGGCGTGGGTGGCTGGTTCGGCATGCCTGAGCTCTCCCTGGAGCTGCTGCTGGGCTGGCTGTTCTCCCCGCTGGCCTTCCTGATCGGTGTGCCCTGGAGCGAAGCGGTCGTGGCCGGTTCCTTCATCGGTCAGAAGCTGGTGGTGAACGAGTTCGTGGCTTACCTGAACTTCGCCCCCTACCTGAAGGATGAAGTGCTGATCAACGGCGTGGCCATGTCCGACCACACCAAGGCCATCATCTCCTTCGCCCTGTGCGGCTTCGCCAACCTGTCCTCCGTTGCCATCCTGCTGGGTGGTCTGGGCTCCATGGCACCGAACCGTCGCGGCACCATCGCCAAGTTCGGCCTGAAGGCCGTGCTGGCCGGCTCTCTGTCCAACCTGATGTCTGCCACCATCGCAGGCTTCTTCCTGGCACTGACAGCCATGTAATGCTTGTCTGACAGACAAGTTGAAACGAGCGCCACAGCGAAAAGCTGTGGCGTTCTCGTTTGGGGCGGTGACAACCGTTTTCCTTTCTAGACTAATAATAAAATGAGTCAAATCGGAGGTTTTATGAATGAAGTGCTACTGGCGATTGCTGCCGGCTTTATCGTTGGCGTGTTGTTTTCTTTCCTCAAGTTGCCGATCCCGGCACCTCCCGTACTGTCCGGGGTAATGGGGATTGTGGGGGTCTATCTGGGGGGGATTGCCTACTCCTGGATCCTGACCCGCTTCTTCTCTTAAGCACCTTCCAGTGCTGGATTTGCCGGGTGTGAGGTACCTCTGAAATTGGCAAATCCGGCTTGCAAACACGGGGTATCTCGGCTGAAATAGGCGATGCCAGCAGGGTGCTGGCATTGACTAATGCCCACATGAGGTGGGTGTTGGCGGTCAAATGGAATTGATTGGGAAGTCGGGTCTGCGGTTGTCGGCCTTTCTCAAGTCTTCATGGAACCAAGTCCGCACTTTTGTAAGAAAGTGACAGGGCTCTTGCCTTATTTGCAGCCGTATTGCCTGTGCATTTGCGCTGTAATTCCATATCCCGTTCGTCCGGGATCTCTCCTTGCCGATCCTGCGTGTTCGGTGGTGGCGGATCGTGGGTGGAGGGACTTATCGAGACTTTGGAGACATAGCATGACTGATCTGAAACTGGCCGCCCAACGCGCCCTGAACCTGATGGACCTGACCACCCTGAACGATGACGACACCGATCAGAAGGTCATCGACCTGTGCCGCAAGGCCAAGTCCCCGGCCGGCCTCACCGCCGCCGTCTGCATCTATCCTCGTTTCATCCCCATCGCTCGCAAGACCCTGCGCGAGATCGGCGCCGCCGACGTGCGCATCGCCACCGTGACCAACTTCCCTCACGGCAACGACGACATCGAGATCGCCGTGGCCGAGACCCGCGCCGCTGTCGCCTACGGTGCCGATGAAGTGGACGTGGTGTTCCCGTACCGCGCCTTCATGGCCGGCAATGAACAGGTCGGCTTCGATCTGGTCAAAGCTTGTAAGGAAGCCTGTGGCGACAAGGCGCTGCTGAAAGTGATCATCGAGACCGGCGAGTTGAAGGAAGAGGCGCTGATCCGTCGCGCCTCCGAGATCTCCATCGATGCCGGTGCCGACTTCATCAAGACCTCCACCGGCAAGGTGCCGGTCAATGCGACCCCGGAAGCGGCCCGCATCATGATGGAAGTGATCAAGGCCAAGAACCCGAAGGTGGGCTTCAAGCCTGCTGGTGGCGTGAAAGACGCAGCCGTTGCTGGTCAGTACCTGGCTATGGCCGAAGAGATCCTGGGCAAGGAGTGGGTCTCCCCGCGCACCTTCCGCTTCGGCGCCTCCAGCCTGCTGGCCAGCCTGCTGGCGACCCTGGGCCACGGCGACAAGCCCGCCAATACCAGCGGTTACTAAGCGGTGGCAGGGGACGGCATGCCGTCCCCTATTTCGGTCTGTGTTCGTGCAAGGCGCACGGAGGGAATGAAAGATGTTTTTGCCTCAAGAAATTATTCGCAAGAAGCGCAACGGTGAAGCGCTCAGTACCCAAGAGATTCAATTCTTCGTCCAGGGCATTACCAACAACACCATAGGCGAAGGGCAGATAGCGGCGCTGGCCATGGCAGTCTACTTCAAGGACATGACCATGGATGAGCGGGTCGCCCTGACCTGCGCCATGCGAGACTCCGGCATGGTGCTGACCTGGGATCACCTCAATCTGGGTGGCCCCATCGTCGACAAGCACTCCACCGGTGGCGTGGGTGACGTGGTCTCCCTGATGCTGGGCCCCATGGTCGCCGCCTGCGGCGGCTTCGTGCCGATGATCTCCGGCCGCGGTCTGGGCCACACCGGCGGTACCCTGGACAAGCTGGATGCCATTCCCGGCTACCAGACCTCGGTCGACAACGATCGCTTCCTGAAGGTGGTGAAAGAAGCCGGCGTGGCCATCATAGGCCAGACCGGCGATCTCGCTCCGGCCGACAAGCGTATCTATGCGGTACGTGACATCACCGCCACCGTCGAATCCATCGCCATGATCACCGGCTCCATCCTCTCCAAGAAGCTCGCCTCCGGGCTCGAAGCCCTGGTGATGGATGTGAAGGTGGGTTCCGGCGCCTTCATGCCGACGTTTGAAGCCTCCGAAGAGCTGGCCAGGAGCATAGTGGCCGTGGCCAACGGTGCCGGCTGCCGCACCTCGGCGCTCTTGACCGACATGAACCAGGTGCTGGCCTCCAGTGCCGGCAACGGGGTGGAAGTGCGCGAGGCGGTACGCTACCTGACCGGCGAGTATCGCAATCCGCGCATCCACGAAGTGACCCTGGCCCTGTGTGCCGAGATGCTGATCTCCGCGGGCCTCGCCAGCAACGAGCAGGACGCCCGTGCCAAGCTGCAGGCGGTGCTGGACAACGGCAAGGCCGCCGAGATCTTCGGTCGCATGGTGACCGGCCTCGGTGGTCCGAGCGACTTCATGGAGCGTTACGACGCTTACCTGCCCAAGGCCGCCATAGTGCGCCCCGTGTATGCGGCGCAGAGCGGCTTTGTGACCGTCATGGATACCCGCGAACTGGGCCTGGCCGTGGTCGCCATGGGCGGTGGTCGCCGGGCCGCCGGGGACAAACTCGATTATGCGGTCGGTCTGACCGACTTTATCCGCCTGGGGCAGAGCGTCGAGGCTGACAAGCCGCTCGCGCTGATCCACGCTCAGACAGAAGCTCAATTTGCCGAGGCCGCCCGCATGGTGCAGGCAGCCGTCAAGATCGGTGACACCCGACCAGAGGCACTGCCCGAGGTTTACCGTCGCATCGGTCTGGCCGATTTGTAACAAGGGGAAGTCCCATGAAACGTACCTTTATTCTGATGATGGACTCCTTCGGTATTGGCGCTGCTGCCGATGCCGAGAAGTTCGGAGATGTGGGCGCCAACACCCTTGGCCATATCGCCAAGGCCTGCGCCGCCGGTGAGATTGAAGGCCGTGGCGCCCTCAACCTGCCCAACCTCAACAAGCTGGGCCTGGGCCACGCGGGGGAGCAGGCTTCCGGCTACTTCCCGGCTGGCTTGAAGAAAGATATCGAGGTAGTCGGTGCCTACGGCTTCGCCCAGGAGCTCTCCTCCGGCAAGGACACCCCGTCCGGCCACTGGGAGATCGCCGGTGTGCCCGTGCTGTTCGAGTGGGGTTACTTCCACGATCACCACAACAGCTTCCCGCAGGAGCTGCTGGACGCCATCGTCGAAAAGGCGGGCCTGCCGGGTTACCTCGGCAACTGCCACGCCTCCGGCACCCAGGTGCTGGATGACTTGGGCGAAGAGCACATGCGTACCGGCAAGCCCATTCTCTACACCTCTGCCGACTCCGTGTTCCAGATCGCCTGCCACGAAGAGACCTATGGCCTCGAGAAGCTCTATGAGCTGTGCCACATAGTGCGCGAGCTGCTGGAGCCCTACAACATAGGCCGCGTCATCGCGCGTCCGTTCGTGGGCAGCGGCAAGGGCAACTTCAAGCGCACCGGCAACCGTCACGACTACTCGGTGCTGCCGCCGGCGCCGACCGTGCTGGACTACATGAAGGATGCGGGGGGCCAGGTGGTCTCCATCGGCAAGATTGCCGACATCTATGCCCAGCAGGGCATCACCAAGCAGGTAAAGGGCACGGGCCTGACCGAGCTGTGGGACAGAACCCTGGAAGAGGTGAAAGCGGCCGGTGACAACACCATCGTCTTCACCAACTTCGTGGACTTCGACTCCTCCTACGGCCACCGCCGTGACGTCAAGGGCTACGCCGATGCGCTTGAGTATTTCGACTCCCGCCTGCCGGAGCTGTTCGAGATACTGCAAGATGGCGACGTGGTGGTGCTGACCGCAGACCACGGCTGCGATCCGACCTGGAGCGGCACCGACCACACCCGTGAATACATTCCGGTGCTGTTCTACGGCAAGCCGGTCAAGGCGGGCTCCGTCGGCCGCCGCGAGACCTTCGCCGACATCGGCCAGAGCATAGCGGCCTACCACGGTCTGCCCAAGCTGCAATACGGCACCAGCTTCCTCTGATGCCTTGGGCAGGGCGGCATCTCAGGTGCGCTCTGCCCGGTTGCAGCAGGGTCTCTGCTTTTTGTAACTGACCCGCCTGCCACTCAGGTGGCGGGCAATTTTATAAAACAATAAAACTCAACCTAGTGTGAAGGAATCAAGAGAATGGCAACTCCTCATATCAATGCAAAAGATGGCGCCTTTGCTGACACAGTGCTGATGCCGGGCGACCCCCTGCGTGCCAAGTACATCGCCGAGACCTTCCTGGAGAACGTCGAGCAGGTGTGCGACGTGCGCAGCATGCTCGGCTTCACCGGTACCTACAAGGGCCGTCGCATCTCCGTCATGGGCCACGGCATGGGCATCCCGTCCTGCTCCATCTATGCCAAGGAGCTGATCACCGACTACGGCGTGAAGACCCTGATCCGCGTGGGCTCCTGCGGTGCCGTGCGTGAAGACGTGAAACTGCGTGACGTGGTGATCGGCATGGGTGCCTGCACCGACTCCAAGGTCAACCGTCTGCGCTTCAAGGATCACGACTTCGCCGCCATCGCCGACTTCGACCTGGTTGCCAATGCCGTGCAGGCCGCCAAGAACAAGGGCACGCCGGTGCGTGTGGGCAACATCTTCTCCGCCGACCTGTTCTACACCCCGGACCCCTCCATGTTCGACGTCATGGAAAAATACGGCATCCTGGGTGTCGAGATGGAAGCCGCCGGCATCTACGGCGTGGCCGCAGAGTACGGTGCCCGTGCCCTGACCATCTGCACCGTTTCCGATCACATCCGTACCGGCGAGCAGACCACCTCCGAAGAGCGTCAGCTGACCTTCAACGACATGATCGAAATCGCACTGGACTCCGTGCTGCTGGGCGACTGATCCCGCAGCTTCGGCTCCATGCAAAACGGCGACCCTGGGTCGCCGTTTTTTTATGCCTCATTTGGGGAGTCAGCCCGGAGGGCCCGCTGTGCCGTCTATCCTTTCTGGCCGCCAACCACGAGTTCAACGCCATGAAACGAAAGCATATTCTGACTCAGCGGCGCTTCATTCTGATGCCGAACATCGCATGGGCCAGCTGGCCCGCATCACCTCCTGCGCTCTCAATCACGGCGCTCTCGGCTCAGGATCCCATGGTGGATAAAGGGCCCTACTCACCCTCTTCGCTCACCACCAGCGACCAGCTCTCATCGGGATCGAACAGCTGGATCGCCTCGACGGCCGTTGCGGTTTCGGCCCCTAGATCCTTTTGATAAACCCGCCCCTCGTGATTGACCATGAAGGTCATCACCCCGCTGTTGGCATAATCGGCTGGCCAGGCGATCAGGGCGACACCGTCTCTTAATTGTCCTTCGACAAAGTACTCTTTACTCCCTCCATTGGCCGCAGCCCCCTGGGCATACAGGATACGGTAGTAGTAGCCATGATAGGGGGTACGTTGACCGACCACGGCCTTGTAGCCCTCTGCGGCGGCACGGACGACCTCCTCGCCGGCCGGGCTGGCTGGTTCCCCCTCGCTTACGGGCCAATAGAGTCCATTTTGTTGGCCTGGATCACTGCGCAGTTTTGCCGCAAAGAGTCCCGCGGATTGGCCATCATGCCCCATGGCGGCGTACTCTATCTGTGCGTCGATAAAGCCACGGCACACCGCAATCGCCCCCAGCTCATTCCGGCCGATGCGGCGATAGACGATCTCTTTGGCCCCTGCGGCGCCATCGAGATACCACTTGCCATCTGTGGCCACGAGGGGGATGGGCAGTGGCCAATCCGACTCCCCCACGACCAGTATCATTTTATCCTTACCGTCGGCCACCAGTTGGTGCTTGCTCTTGAAGCTCGCGACGAAGGCGGTGCGATCATTGGCATCGGCCACCTCATCCCCCGAGCTGATGGCCTCCTCACTGTGTTCGCCGAGCAACAGCGTGAGTGCGGTGACATCATTCCGCTCCAGGGCCGTGATCAGGGCCTGCACCGCCTCATCCGGGGTGGCGAAGGTACGCTGTGCCATGGCGCTTGTGTCGCAGGCAACGGTCAGGGCCAGCATGGCCAACACCCATGAGGGAGCCCAGCTCCATTTCAACAAAGGCTTCATTATCGCGTACTCCGTCTGGGTTGAGTGGTGCGCCCGGCACGCGCGCTACTGGCCACACTTTCGCGGCCACGTTGGCTGGCGGCGCGCTCGGTTCTACCCGAATTATGTACCCCTTGGAAGGCACTCCTTGAGGTTGAGGCCGAGGCAACAGGTGCTCTGCGCGTCGCCGTCTGTGTTGCGCTCTTGCTGTGAGTGGCGCGTGGCTGGACATGGCCGCGATCGCGCGCTCCAGCGGTCTGTGGCGTGATTTGCTGCCGCTTGACCTTGTCTCCTGCGTAGTCGCCCTGGCGCGGCGTGCGTTGGGCCACATTCGCCTCCCTGTTCGCCTGTCTGGCGTCGCGCGTCACCTTGGCATTGTCGCTGTTGGGTTGGCGGTTGGCTCCCGCATAGCTCCCCTTCGGCGCGGTTGCGCGTGCCTCCCGATTCACCTCGTTGACCGCGCGCGGTGCGCCAGCGTATGCGCCTTCAGGCTGGCGATTGGCCCCCGCATAAGTCCCCTTGGGTGCGGCATCTCGTCGGGCCGTTCCTGCCGCATTATTCAGCGGGCGTTGTTCCAGGGTCGCCAGTTCGGCACGCTGGGGGCGCGCCGCCGTGATGGGGCTGTCGGCCTGGCGCAGGTAGTTGTTGGGGCCGCGCTCAAACTTCTTGAAGTAATCGTCCCCCTCGGCATTGATATAGATCTTGTTGTTAGAGCCCCGCTGATAGTTGACCGGACGGTTGTACCCATTGGCGGGACGGAAACCATTGCCATAGTTGGGGTTATAACGATAGGGAACATAACCGTCGGGATAACCCGATCCCCACCGCGGGTAATAGTAATCGCCTTCATCATCATCGTCGTTGAAGACCTCGTTGACCAACATGCCCGCACCAAAGGCGAGCAAGCCCGTCAAGACCATATCACCGCGGTCGTATTCATCCTCGTCGTCATCATCATGTTCTACCACTGTCGTGGTGGTTGTCGCAGGTGCGGTCGTTGTCGTGGTTTCTGTGGTCACCGGCGCGGGAGCCGGCCCGGCGGCGGGCGCACTATAGGCGGCGCTCGGGTCGTATTGCGGGACGTAGATGACGTCAGGGTTGGCAGGCGCAATGGTGACGATCTGCTGATTGTTCTGTTCATCCTTGGCCACTTTCATCTGTTCCGAGTCTTTCAGGTTGCCCACCTCCATCGCCTGTTGGCGCAGGCGCTGAACGGCTGCCAATACGCCCGGTTCATCGGCCAGGAAGGCACTGCCCAGCTCGGTCGTCCACTCCATCTTCAAGCACATCATGTCCATGACGGTCGGGAAGTGCATCAGCGACATGGTGGGCGGCGTAAAGCCCAGCGGCGCAATGGCGGCGGTCAGCTCTTTCCCTTTGAGATTCGGGTGGGCGACCAGCCAGTTGCCGGCATCGAGCACCTCTTGCGGATTGGTGGCGCTGGCCAGCACCTGGGCCAATACCGCATCGGGGTAAAGTGCTATGGGCGCAAGCAGGGTCTCGAGCGCCTCTGGGGTATATTGCGATGCTTGTGTGTTAATCGGCTGAGGCTGCGCTTGCGGTGCGACCGCAGCGCTGGTTGTGCTGGAGGCTGCGCTGGGCTGGACACTTTGCGTGACGGGGGGGGGCTCCTCCTTGCAGGCAGCCAATACCGTGCCGAGGGCGATCACTGCCGCCAACGCGCTACGGCGAAATAGGGGTTGTTTCATGACCTTGTTTCCTTCTGCTGGAGTGGCTGATGCGCCTCTTGCCTGAAGATGTCCACAAACGTTGTATCTCATTGCATTCAATGCGGGCGTCTCATACCGAAAACATAAACCACGAATCGAGATCACACCCCAAACCGGCTGGAAAGGGGTGAAAAATTCGTTTGTTTCTGTTTCAAGCTACGCCTGAAGCCCTGGATGTCACCAAAGTCAGGTGGGCAGATCTGAGAAGTTAAGGGCTATGGGATACCGCCTTGGGTGGTGCTCGAGATTCAATCAAGGCACTTGGGGATGGAGAAGCTCGAGAAGCTGGCTGTCGATGCAGCACAAATGGCTGGATAGGTAGGTTGAGGAACTACGGCATGAGGTGATCGTGGATCGTCACTTCGTTATCGAGCGCTTCAGCGGAGCCAAGCGTCGCGATGCTCTGTTCGATCAGAGACTCGAACGGCTGGGGCAATAACAGGACCAAGGGGTTTCGCGAGCGGCGCCTTATTCGATGCCGGGTGGCGGGGCGTTGTCGGCGGAGGACTGGCTCTGCACCGATCTCTTCTTGTGCTTGCGCACCCGCATGTAGTTACGGCGCACCCCGTAGGAGATGAGCAGGCCGGCCAGCAGCATCACCAGCAGCATCAGCCGCTGTTTCTCCTGATTCACCTTGAGGTGGGTGTCCTGCGCGGCGAGCAGCCGCTGCTCCTCCAGGGTGATCCTCAGGTAGCCCAGGGTCAGGTTCCCCTCCTGGATCTCCTGCACGAACTGGGTGCGCCCCTTGCCCTGCTCCGGCAGGGATTTGTTGTCGGTGCCGATGGGCAACAGGTTCTCGAGGGGAACGGCCTGATCCGACTGGGCGAGGGGGATGCCGCGGGCGTCGTAGAGGGTGACGTCGAGGATCTCGGGCTCGGCGGCCAGATCCTGGGCCAGGCGCTCCAGCTCGCTCTCCTTGTCCTCCTTGATCCAGCGTCGCATGTCCCGGGCGGCGTAGGCGACCAGCGCCTGGGCCCTGTCCCGCGCCGCGCTGTGCAATGCGGCCTGGCTTGCTCCCTGCATGTGGATCATCAGCACCAGCACCCAGAGACCGAGCAGGATCCCCGCTGCCAGGCTGATAACACGTTTGATGGGGAGATGACGCACAGCGCTGAGCCTCTTGGGGTGAATGGACAATGGTGGCGGGATCTTGGCGCTTGCCTGTACAAAAAGCAATACGCTACTCTGGGCCCGCATGATGAACCCCATGATCCCCAAGGAAGGCGTCTCTCTTATGTTGTTGTCCCAACTCCCCCGCTCCCCGCACGACTGGTCCCAGGCCCTGTGCGGTGCTCCCTGCTGGCAGCTTACCCCCGAGGCCCTGTGCGGTGCTCCCTGCTGGCAGCTTACCCCCGAGGCCCTGCTGCCCGCGGCCAGTGCCCATGACGGCGCCTGGCTGTTGCTGTTTGGCAAGGCGCTAGGTGCCCGCCACCTGACACAGGTGGCGACGCTGCTGGCAGACCATGGGGTCGAGGCCAGCCTCTATCCCGTGGGGGAGCAGGCCGGAGTGCCCCTGCTGCTGCTCGGCGCCAGCCGTTTCTCCCCCGAGCTGGTGCAGGCCCTCAAGGGGCAGGAGTGGGACATAGATGCCTGCCATCTCGCCACCTTGCCCACCCTGGCGCTCCCCGGGCTGCTGGTGATGGACATGGATTCCACCGCGATCCGGATCGAGTGCATCGACGAGATAGCCCGTCTGGCCGGGGTGGGTGAGCAGGTGGCGGCCGTGACGGCGGCGGCCATGCAGGGCAAGCTGGAGTTTGCCGACAGCCTGCGCAACCGGGTCGCCCTGCTGAAGGGGGCCCCTGTCGCCATCCTCGATGAGGTGGCGGCCGCCATGCCCTGGATGCCCGGCCTGCAGCTGATGGTCGACACCCTCAAGCAGGCGGGCTGGACAGTGGCGATCGCCTCCGGCGGCTTTACCCGTTTCGCCGGCGAACTGCAGCAGGCGCTGGGGCTGGACGCCATCTTCGCCAACGAGCTGGCGGTGGAGGGGGGCCTGCTGACCGGCCAGGTGAGCGGTCCCATAGTGGATGCCGCCGCCAAGGCCGAGGCGCTGCTGCAGCTGGCGCGGCAGCATGGGATCCCCGCCGCCCAGACGGTGGCGGTCGGCGATGGCGCCAACGATCTCAAGATGATGGGGGTGGCCGGGCTTGGCATCGCCATCCACGCCAAGCCCCTGGTGCGGGCCCAGGCGGCCGCCACCCTCAATCACCATGATCTGGAAGGGGTGCTCTGCCTGCTCGGCGCGCTCTCCTGCCGCGACAGGCGCTGGAGTTGAAACCCGCTCAAGGAGGAGCAGAGAACAAGATGGAACTGTTGCAACAATCCCTGTTTGTCCCCTGTGGCGAACATCGGCTCCATGTGCGCCATATCCAGCCCGGTGTCGCCATCCATGCCGACCCCATCCTGATGGTGCACGGCGCCATCGAGAACGGGCGCATCTTCTACACCGAATCCGGCAAGGGGCTGGCCTGTTTTCTGGCGCGGCATGGTTATCAGGTGTACGTGGCCGACCTGCGCGGCCGGGGTCAGAGCACGCCGGCCATCGCCGAGCGGGCCGGTCACGGCCAGCATGAGCTGATCACCGAGGATCTGCCCGCGCTGCAGCACTGGGTGGCGGCGCGCCATCCCGCGGCCAGGGTGCACTGGATGGCCCACTCCTGGGGCGGGGTCATCATGGCCTCGACCCTGGTGCGCTTCCCCGAGCTGGCGGATCAGATAGCGAGCCTGGTGTTCTTCGGCACCAAGCGGGGGGTCTCGGTGCAGAACCCCGAGCGCTGGCTGAAGGTGGACCTGATCTGGAACCGGCTGGCGCCCTGGCTGGCGCGCCGCCAGGGTTTTCTGGCTGCCCGCAAGTTGAAGATAGGGGCCGATGATGAGCCCTTGCGTTACCTGCAGGAGACCATTCCCTGGGTGAAATGCGGGCCCTGGCAGGATCCCCACGACGGCTTTGCCTATGACGAGGCCGCCGCCAGGGTGAGCTGGCCGCCGCTCTGGATGATCTCGGCCAAGGCGGACAAGGTGCTGGGTCACCCCACAGACGTGCGTCGCTTCAGCGCCGAGATGGGGTCGGCGACCCGCCATACCCGCCTCGGCCGGGATAACGGCAACCGGCTCGATTACGATCACATCAATATGCTGACGGCGCCCCAGGCCCAGGAGGATCACTTCCCCGAGATCCTCGCCTGGCTGCTCAACCCCCAGGCGGCCTGAGCGCCCGCTGAAACGGGCAGCCATCTGCCCGCCTCCCGCCCCTGATGCCGACACCTGACGGGTGAGGGCACCTGGGGTCGGCCTCTTCCGGGCTATTTCGCCGGGGGCTTGATGCCGAGCCGGAACAGGGTGGCCTCTGTGGTATCGGTCAGCTCACCGACTCCCACCACGCTCCACAGCTCCTCCTCCAGCTGCTTGGCCTTGTGAATGGCGAACTTGGCGATGTAGTCCAGCTCACCCGCGATGAAGCTGGTGTCGGGGCGACCGGTGCGGGAGATACCGACCAGCACCGAGTAGAACTCGCCCTGCTGCAGGGCCAGCTCGATGAAGCGGCGCTTCGCCTCCGGCGAGGAAAAGCTGCTGGCCAGGTGGCTGCGAAACAGGGGGGCGCCGCCCCGGGAGTGCAGGCTGGCGATGTAGACCTCCTCTTCCTCCGGCTTGTCTTCCCGCGCCAGGGTGCGCAATGGGTTGAGCAGCACTGTCTTGAGCAGGGCCCCCTGGAACAGAGGGTAGAGGTTCAGCTGCTTCTCCTGCCCGGCGCAGGCCTGCAGCAGGCCGGAGAGACTGCGCGGTCGGGGGGCCATGCCCACTGCGGCAGGCCTTGCGGCCGCCTTGAGCTTGTTGACATAGACCGGCGAGTTGAACAGGTGGTGGGTATAGAGGTTGCGCAGCGCCCGTGCCATGCCGCGGTAGCGCTTGTGCTCCCGGGTGGTCTTGAGCTTGTTCTGGTTGCTCTCTATCAGCAGGCTGAAGAACTGATGGCCGATGTGGCGCTGCGCCGTGCCTTCGATGCACAGATGCAGCACGGTACGGCTCAAATTGAGGCTGACCAGCCGATAGGGCAGGCGCTGCAAGTCCATGGTCTTGGCGAGCTCCTGCAACCTGGGCAGGGCGACGGTGACCGTCTCCCCCTTCTCCCCCTCGAATGCCTCCTCCAGCTCGATCTGCATGCCATGGGCCGAGATGTCTCGGGTCCAGCCGATCCAGGCGCGATCCTTGTGCCTGAGCACTATCGCCGTCTTGTGGACGTAGCGGGCCTCCTTGCGCAGTTGCACATAGTGCAGCGTCTCTATCTCGAAGGGGGCGGCCTGGGTGTCGTGGCCGAAGCGTTGCAAGGCGTTGGCGTTGGGCTGCTGGTTGTCGTAGTGGAATTCGCTGCGCTGGTGGTCCAGCCCTATCTCCTGCAGCAGGCCGACATAGCCTATCTGGGCGAGGCGTTCGCGCAGCAGCATGTCCTGCAGCTGATGCGACTCTCCCCGCTGGCTGTCGAGGTCGGCCTCATGCAGGGCGCAGGCCTCCAGGCTGAACTTGTAGACGCGCCAGCTGGGACGACGGGCACCGACCTGGAAGAAGAGGGCGGTCAGGCCGCTCTGCTGCAACTCTTCGCGGGTGGCGGAGAAGAAGTAGAGGTGACTGCGCACCGAGTGGGTGAAGCTGTAGATCAGGGTCTCGCGCAGCCCCCCTTTGGCGGGCAACAGGGAGGGCATGCGCGCCGCCGTGAAGAGGCTGGCGAGCATGTCGCGGTTCTTGGCGTCACGCCAGTACTCGAGGATGTGCTGGTTGTTCTCGGTGCGCAGGGCGATCTCGAGACCAGGGGCGTCGCCCTTGCCGAAGTAGAGCGGCATGCCGGTCATGCGCGGCAGGTAGAACTGTTCGTATCCCTTGATGATGGCGGCCGACAGCAGGTAGTCGACACTGACCCGATAGCGGCTGCGGTTGCGCTCGATGAAGTCACGCAGGAACTCGTCGAAGGCGGGGTGCTCGCCGCATCGAACCAGCCGCAGCCAGAATTTCCCCTCTTTCTGCTCCTCTCCCAGGAGCTGGTAGCTGATCGAGCCACGCAGCAGGGGGTGGGGGTGTTCGCGCTCCAGGCCGGTGAAGAAGACCTCGATGTGATCGCCGGTCTGGTAGTCGGGCAGATGGGGGACCGAGGCCCGGATCCCGCCCAGAGAGATGTCCGAACTCTTGGCCTGCAGCTTCTCCCCGCTCGCCAGCTTGAGCACCATGGGGGAGCTGAAGTGCATCCGCTCCTCCTGTCGGCCGTAGTGGCTGGCGAAGGGGATGGCGTTGACGTCGAAGGGGCTGAACGGGCTGGCGGGCAGGGAGAGGCTCTCGCTGCGCCCCTGATTGAGCCTGTACCAGGCTTGCAGCGCCTCGTAGACCCCGAGGGTGTAGCTGTCCCGGTAGAGGTAGCACTGGGACTGGAACTGCTCGACGGCCTCGGCGGGCATGAAGTGGGTCACCCCTTCGAACTCGTGCACCTGGCAGAGGGCCCCCAGCTCGTTGCGCATGTCGATCACCCGCCGACAGGGGGTGCACTTGCGTTTGAGTTCCATCTTCAGCAGGGAACGGCCGTTGGTATTCTCGTTCTGGGTCAGGCGGTTGAAGATCTCGTCGAAGTCCTTTTCCCGGAGCAGGGGGACAAGTTGTTCTATCAGGTGGAGTGGTTGTTCTGAATCCATGTATTCCTGCCGCGGAAAGTCACTTTTCCGATTCTGGGTTTGATCTGCCGGTCGCAAACCAGTATATCAAGCAGGAATTCATCCTGTCCCCGAGTTATCCATGGCCAAAAACAAAACCGCCTATGTTTGTTCCGAATGTGGCGCCGACTTCACCCGCTGGCAAGGTCAGTGCAGCGAGTGCAAGGAGTGGAACACCATCACCGAGGTCCGGCTGGGCGTCGCTACCCCCGGCAAGAGTGCCCGCTACACAGGTTATGCCGGCGCCGTCGGCAGCCAGGTGCAGACCCTGGCCGAAGTGGCGACCACCGAGATCCCCCGCTTCAGTTCGGGCTTCAAGGAGCTGGATCGGGTGCTCGGCGGCGGTGTGGTGCCGGGCTCGGCCATCCTCATCGGCGGCAACCCGGGGGCGGGCAAATCGACCCTGCTGCTGCAGACCATGTGCGGCCTGGCCCAGCGGATGAAGACCCTCTACGTGACCGGGGAGGAGTCCCTGCAACAGGTGGCGATGCGGGCCGGTCGGCTGGGCTTGCCCACCGACAAGCTGCGCATGCTGTCGGAGACCAGCGTGGAGCAGATCTGCATCATTGCCCAGCAGGAACAGCCGCAGATCATGGTCATCGACTCCATCCAGGTGATGCATGTGGCGGATGTGCAGTCATCCCCCGGCTCCGTCTCCCAAGTGCGCGAATCCGCGGCCCTGCTCACCCGCTACGCCAAGCAGAACCATGTCGCCATCTTCATGGTGGGCCATGTCACCAAGGACGGCACCCTGGCCGGCCCCAAGGTGCTGGAGCACTGCGTCGACTGCTCCGTGCTGCTGGACGGTGCCCACGACTCGCGTTTTCGGACCCTGCGCTCCCACAAGAACCGCTTCGGCGCGGTCAACGAGCTTGGCGTCTTCGCCATGACGGGGCAGGGGATGAAGGAGGTGAGCAACCCCTCCGCCATCTTCCTGAGTCGCGGCGAGGAGCAGGCCCCCGGCTCCATCGTCATGGTGATCTGGGAGGGGACGCGCCCCCTGCTGGTGGAGTTGCAGGCGCTGGTGGACTACTCCCAGGTCTCCAATCCGCGGCGGGTGGCGGTGGGCATGGATCACAACCGTCTCGCCATGCTGCTGGCGGTGCTGCACCGTCACGGCGGCTTGCAGATGGCGGATCAGGACGTCTTCATCAACGTGGTCGGCGGGGTCAAGGTCGAGGAGACCAGTGCGGATCTGGCGCTGCTGCTGGCCATGGTCTCCAGCTTCCGGGATCAGCCCCTGCCCAAGGATCTGGTGGTGTTCGGCGAGGTGGGGCTGTCTGGGGAGATCCGGCCCGTGCCCTCCGGCCAGGAGCGGTTGCAGGAGGCGGCCAAGCACGGTTTCCGCCGCGCCATAGTGCCTCATGCCAACGCCCCCAAGCACCCCATCGAGGGGATGGAAGTGGTGCCGGTGAAGAAGCTGTCCGATGCCCTCGAGGCGCTGTAACCACCGAAAAGAGAAACAAGAAGGAGCCAGTCAGGCTCCTTCTTCATTGCTGGCGGGTCAGGAGGGGGGGTTGTGCTCCCTGTGCTCTTGCAGCAACTGCTCCAGCTCGCGATACAGCAACTGCTCTTCACCTATGTTCAGCTCCATCATCCGCTTGAGGTGGGTGGCGCTGTCGATGTCGATGTGGTGGCAGTAGAACCCCAGCTTCTTGCTGGCCTCGTGGGTCAGTTCGACCTGCATCTTGATCTCGATGTCACTGCCGCCCAGCATGAAGCAGATCTCGTACTCCTTGTCGTCGCTGCCGACCCAATCCTCGGGCCTGAGCAGCAGGGCTCCCTGCAGGGAGACATCCACCAGCTGGGTACGCCACTGGCGCACCCCCTGGGTCAGCTTGGCGGCGGTCAAATAGAAGATTCGGGTAAAGTGGCGGCGCTCGGCCATGTTCATCTCCGGTCTGCGTGGGAGCACAGTGCTAACCATCCATGCCCCAGAGTGTAATGTAGCCGGCGCATCAGGATGTTGAACTGGCTCCAATATTGAACATCAGACCTGCTGGCGGCTGAGGGATTCGACCACCTGAAGCGCCTTGACCAGCCTGTCTTCCTGCTTGAACCTGTCCTCCAGCACGGGACCCAGCTGATTCAGATCCTCATCGAGCTGCAACAGCTGGGCCTCGTCGGCATTGCTGTATTTGTCGTTGAATTCCAGGGCAAACTCGGTGCAGGCACGGATATGGGGATAGATGCGTTTGGCCAGTTCCAGCTTGTCACCGCTGGCTTGCTCGAAGGCGGTGACCACGTGGTTGTAGATCTCGAAATGACCGGCGCTGACGTAGTCGACCAGTTGCTCGCAGAAGCGTTGCAGTTCGACATGACCGGGAAGGGAGCGTTGCTTGGACTTGGTGGGCATGAGCCCGGCCAGTCGCATGTACTCGACCAGCAATGCCTGCCTGGCATCCAGCCAGTCATCGATAGCCCTGTGCTTGCCTGCCAACGCGCGCTTGGTTTGTTCCAGTTCAGTTAACATAGTCCCTCCATGGGCATGGCATGAAGCGCGATGGCTGCAGGCCTTCGGTCATTCTCAGCGACTGACGACACTCCTATAACTAGGGAAAATCCTGTTGACCGTCAATAGGAGTGTGGGGATATTGTTACATCAGGCGGGGGTTTGCATACAAGTCTCCGTCGGTTTCTGGTCCCGCGTCGCTTGTCAGGAGGACGCAGGGGCGAGATATGTGACTATTTCCGCAGATCTTGATGAAAACCCCAGCATTCAAGCCAATCCGGCTGATAAAGCCTTTGCCTGAGTGTTTTTTTTTGAATAGAGTGGCCCGGTGCTAAATGCCCGATCATAAAGGAAATGTTATGAACAAAGCTCAACTTGTCGATGCAATTGCCGCCAAAGCAGACCTGAGCAAAGCTCAGGCCAAAGTTGCTCTGGAAGAGATCATCAATGGTATTACCCAGAGCCTGAAAGAGGGCGATGCCGTTCAGTTGGTGGGTTTTGGTACCTTCAAGGTCAACCATCGCGCGGGCCGCACCGGTCGTAACCCGCAAACTGGTAAAGAGATCCAGATTGCAGCCGCCAATGTGCCGTCCTTTGTGGCAGGCAAGGCGCTGAAAGACGCCGTCAAGTAATCGCGTAAAGTAATCAAATGAAACCCGGCTATTGCCGGGTTTTTTCTTGCCATCTTCGTTAAAATTTGTTTCAGATACACTCAGGATATGGCATGCGCTGTAGTGAGGTGGATATGGAACAGAAGAATGCCATCCGGCAGGTGGCCGTGCCCTGGGCACCCTCCCGCCAACTTCCCCCCGGCCTGGTTGTGGCCGAACTGCATCAGGATATCTGGAGTGACAATCTGACGGTCGTGTTGGGGCGCGCCCGCAGCATAGACCTGCCGCCGCAGCCGCTGTGCCGGGTCAGTTTCCGCCATATCTTCGCCGTGAGGGTGATGGAGGATTGCGATCTGGCGGAAGGGCGGGACAGCCACGTCATCGAGGAGCAGATCCAGCTGATCACGCCGTCCCGTTTCGCCAGCTGGTTCCATCAGGAGTCCGATGGCCTGCACCTAGACGAGGACTTGCAGCACTATCGCATCTCGACCTGGGATTACTGCGCCGACGTGCTGACCTCCTCCCCTCCGGAATTGCAGTTTGTGGCACCGGAGGAGTGAACGGGCGCCATCATCCAGATAAAAAAGCCGGAACATCGCTGTTCCGGCTTTTTCTTGCCTGAGTGGCTGGCGGGCTCAGCCGAGCAACTGCTCCCTGTGCAGACCGAGCACTATCAGTAGCCCGAGCAGATAGAAGGCGCTGAGCTTGAGGCCGAGGATGGCCAGCATGCCGGCACAGAGGCGAACCAGCGCCTTGTGCAGCCAGGAACCGGTGAAGCGATACATGCTTACTCCACCGACTCGGCGCTGGCGAATTCCGGCACCTTGGCCATGGCGTCCAGCACCACCTGGATGCCGGCCCCGAGTTTGCAGGCATTTTCGCTCAGGTGACGGCGCCAGGCTCGGGCCCCCTGCATGTTCTGGAACAGGCCCAGCATGTGGCGGGTCATGTGGGAGAGGTAGTTGCCCTTGGCCAGCTCCTGCTCCATGTAGGGCAGCATCATGCGCACCACCTCGTGGCGGCTCGGCACCTCGCCCCCCAGACCGAATACCCGGTTGTCGACCTCGGCCAGGATGTAGGGGTTCTGGTACGCCTCGCGCCCCATCATGACTCCGTCCACCTGCTGCAGGTGCTCCAGGGTCTGCTCGAGGGAGTTGACCCCGCCGTTGATGGCGATGGTCAGCTCGGGATAGTCCTGCTTGACCCGGTAGACGCGCGGGTAGTCGAGCGGCGGGATCTCGCGGTTCTCCCGGGGGCTCAGGCCGCTCAGCCAGGCCTTGCGGGCGTGGACGATGAAGGTCTCGCAACCGGCATCGCGCACCTGCTCGATGAAGGCCTGCAAGAATTCGTAGGAGTCCTGTTCATCGATGCCGATGCGGGTCTTCACCGTCACCGGAATGCCCACCACATCGCGCATCGCCTTGATGCAGTCGGCCACCAGGGCGGGCTCTCCCATCAGGCAGGCGCCGAAACGGCCGTTCTGGACGCGATCCGACGGGCAACCCACGTTGAGGTTGATCTCGTCATAGCCGCGCTCCTCGGCCAGCCTGGCACAACGGGCCAGGTCCGCCGGGTTGCTGCCACCCAGCTGCAGGGCGAGGGGATGTTCCTGCTCGCTGTAACCCAGATAATCCCCTTTGCCGTGGATGATGGCGCCCGTGGTCACCATCTCGGTATAGAGCAGGGTCTGGCGGGTCATCAGACGGTGGAAATAACGGCAATGCCGATCGGTCCAGTCCAGCATGGGGGCGATGGAGAAGCGCTGCGCCTGCATAAAAATCATCCGGGTTGGCAAAATAAGGGGCCGGATTCTACCACAAGGTGAGACAGCCTCAGAAAATGAATTTTGTCGCCGCGCACAGGGGGCCCTGTGATAGTATCCGGCTAATTGACAGGGTATCTGCGTGAACATGAATCAAGACCTACTTCTACAACGAGCGGAACGTCTCTGCGACCAGCGGGGGATCCGTTTCACCCCGACCCGGCGCCAGGTGTTCCGGCTGCTTGCCGCCCATGGCAATGCCATCAGCGCCTACGATCTGCTGGCCCAGTTGCAGCAGACCGAGGCACATGCCAAACCCCCCACCGTCTACCGGGCACTCGATTTTCTGCTCGAGCAGGGGTTCGCCCACAAGGTGGAGTCGCTCAACGCCTTCATCTTCTGCTGCCACTTCGACCATGCCCATCCCATGCAGCTGCTGATCTGCGATCGCTGCAAGGAGGTGGTGGAGCTGCACGATCCCGCCATCGACAGCGCCTTTTCCGAGCAGGCTCGCCAGCATGGTTTTACTATTACCAACAAGACCATAGAGGCCCATGGTCAATGTGCTCGTTGCTCTGACACAGTAGGAAGTGAAGATGAAGGCTGATTTTGTAAACCCGTTCCTGCTCTCCCTGCTCAATGTGCTCTCCACCATGGCACAGCTGGAGCTCAAACCCGGCGCACCCAAGCGCAAGACGGACGAGCTGGCGCGGGGGGATGTCTCCGGCCTCATCGGCATGGTGGGTCCGCAGACCCGAGGGTCGCTCTCCATCAGCTTCGAGAAGGGGCTGGCGCTGGAGATCATGCGCCGCATGCTGGGGGAGGCACCGGCCACCATCAACGAAGAGGTGACCGACATGGTGGGCGAGATCACCAACATGGTGACCGGCGGCGCCAAGCGCATGCTGGGGGAGAAGGGCTATGAGTTCGACATGGCGACCCCCATCATAGTCTCCGGTCCCAACCACACCATCACCCACAGGGCTGACGGTGCCAAGATCATGATGCCGTTCGATTCCGAGTACGGCCGTGCCACCATAGAGATCTGCTTCGAGTAACCGCCATGTGGACGATGCTGAAATGGACTGTCATCGGGGGAGTCGTGCTGCTTATCCTGTCGGATATCCAGATCAGCACCTCCCTCTACAAGTACGAAGACAACAGCGTGCAGATCAACTTCCCGCGCTGGCAGAGTGAGCAGCCCTGGGGCACCCTGCGCTGGCATGCCGGCCAGGTCGAGAGCCACTGGTACGGGCTGGCCGGCAAACCCAGGCCGGCATCCGTGCTCTGAGCACTAACCCGATTTGCCATGCACCCGTTGCACAAATGAAAGAGGCCAGCGAAAGCTGGCCTCTTTTTCATGTCGTCGGGATGAGGATCAGGCGGCTTCGGCGGCCAGCTTGTCACCACCGCGCACCAGGGTGCCCAGGCCGCAGGCCAGCAGGGTGGGCAGCAACCAGGCCAGGCCCTTGTCAAACAGCGGCAGGAAGGCGAATGCATCCATCTTCATGCCGGCAGCACCCAGACCGTCCAGGCAGCCGAACAGGAAGGCAACCAGCAGCACGGAGCGGAACACCAGGCGGGGACGCCCGAAGTAACCCTTCAGGAAGGTGACCAGCACCAGGGCCACGGCCACCGGATAGATGGCGACCAGCACCGGGATGGAGAGGCTGATGAGCTGGCTCAGACCGACGTTGGCCACCACGGCGCAGACGACCCCCAGCAGCAGAACCAGCTTCTGGTAGCTCACGCCGGTGAGGTTGTGGAAGAAGTCGGAGCAGGCGGAGATCAGGCCCACGGCTGTGGTGAAGCAGGCCAGGGTGATGATGGCTGCCAGGATAAACTGACCCGGCTGGCCGAACAGGCTCAGCACATAGGCGTTGACGATGGCGCCGCCATTGCTGACGTCGGTGGCGACACCGGCTGCGGTGTTGCCCAGCTGGAACAGGGAGACATAGACCACGGACAGGCCGATGGCGGAGATGATGCCGGCGATGGCCAGGTACTTGAACTGGCTCTGGTAATCGTGGATGCCTTTCTTGCGCAGCAGATCGACGATCAGGGCGCCAAACATCAGGGACGCCAGGGTATCCATGGTGTTGTAGCCTTCCAGGATCCCTTTCACCAGGGGGCTGTTCTGATAGTCGCCGGACGCGGCGGGCATGGTGCCCTGCGGTGCGACGAAGACGCCGACGGCCAGGGTCAGCAGCAGCAGCATCAGCACCGGGGTCAGGAATTTGCCGATGGCATCCATCAGCTTGCCCTGATTGAGGGAGACCAGAATGGCCACGCCAAAGAAGACCACTGTGTAGGCGGCCAGGCCGGATTGACCCATGTCACCGAGGAAGGGCTTGAGGCCCATCTCGTAGGCCACCAGGCCGGTACGGGGGGCGGCGAAGGCCGGGCCTATGATGATGTAGATGGCGACGGCCAGCGCGGTGGCGACGCCTGTGGGCAGCAACTTGGTCATGCCGGCCCAGCCGTTGCCAGCCTTGGCGACGGCGAGAATGGTGATGAGGGGCAGACCCACAGCGGTCACCAGGAAGCCCAGCATGGCCAGGGAGAGGTGCTCACCCGCCATGTAACCGGCCAGGGGCGGGAAGATGATGTTGCCTGCGCCCAGATAGAAGGCGAAGGTCATGAAGCCCAATCCGAGTACATCGGACAATGTGAGTGATTTCGTCAAGTTCAACCTCGTCTGTCTTGTAAACTATTGCTTGTTATAGTTTTTTATTGGTCAGTGACCGGCGTTGTTCAGGGGTAAAAAAAAGGAGCCCCGCTGCTTTTTTCATCGCCACCAGTGGTTTGAGCTGGTCTTGAGCGGGCGCTCGTTTGCTAGTCAGCATAATGATGTGAAAAAATAGTTCAAGGCGAAATTTACATCTTCAAATAGAAGGGGTGGGTTAGTTGGATGTATCTGTCGGAATAGCCTCCGGCAGTAGAATGGATCACAATTTCACCCTGCTCGCACCTGCTTAATCCTCTGCCAAGTAGCAATAAAACGCGATTTGCCTCTTTCCCCTCCCTGGTGATAACAGCTGTATAACAAAGGCTGTACAGATCATAATCTGCCGAGATGCATAAAATTTCATCTGCCATGGCGGTGGGCAGCACCAGCGCCAGCCGCCCATCCTGACTCAGCAGACGACGGCTTGCCGCCAGCAGCGAATGGGGATCGAGCGCGCCAGTGTGCCGGGCGAGCGCCCTGGCCGGATCGCTAAATACCTGACCTGCAACGAAATAGGGCGGGTTGGAGACGATGAGATCGTAAGGCGCCGCCCGATAATCCTGAATGGCGCTCTCTATGATGCTGACCCGGGCGGCCCAGGGGGAGGCCGCCACGTTGTCCCTGGCCTGCTCGGCTGCATCCTTATCCAGTTCCACCCCGTCGATCCGGCAGTCGTTCGTGCTGCGCTGGGCCAGCATCAGGGCGATGAGGCCGGTGCCGGTGCCGATGTCGAGGATCCGGCGGGCGTTGTCGACCGGCGTCCAGGCTCCCAGCAGTATGCCGTCTGTGCCCACCTTCATGGCACAGCGGTCATGGTCGATGTGAAATTGTTTGAAGGTAAAACCGCTGCTACGCCCCATCTGACCCTCGTTGCTCGTCTGCCATGGCGAAAATGGTCGGCGATTATAGCGGCTAAGCCACAGTCGCCATAGGAGCCGGCGGCATAATCGCCTATAATCTGCCGTTTCCTTAATGACCGAGTATTGCCATGAGCCAGTCCTTTGATGATTTCGACCTGAATCCAGCCCTCAACCGGGCCTTGGCCGAGATGGGTTTCACCCGCCCCACCACCATTCAGCAGATGGTGCTGGAGCCAGCCCTGGACGGCCGCGATATTCTGGCATCCGCTCCGACCGGTACCGGCAAGACAGCCGCCTTCCTGCTGCCCGCCATGCAGCACCTGCTGGACTTCCCGCGTCGCAAGCCGGGCCCGTGCCGCATGCTGATCCTGACCCCGACCCGCGAGCTGGCGCTGCAGGTCAGTGCCCATGCCAGGGCGCTGGCGGTGCATACCCATCTCAGCATCGAGACCATCATCGGCGGCGTCAGCCATGAAGAGCAGTTGCCGGCCCTGACCAAGACCACCGACATAGTCGTGGCCACCCCGGGTCGCCTGCTGGAGTACATAGAGAAGGAAGAGTTCGAGAGCCACGACATCGAGGTGCTGGTGCTGGATGAAGCGGACCGCATGCTGGACATGGGCTTCATCAAGGATGTGAACCGCATCGTGGCAGAGGCCCGCTACCGCAAGCACACCATGCTCTTCTCCGCCACCCTGGAAGGGGCCGGTCTCGAGAAGTTCGCGAGCGAAATCCTCAACGATCCGGTGGAGCTGCATGCCGAGCCGCCCCGCAGCGAGCGCCGCCCCATCACCCAGTGGGTGCACCTGGCCGATGATGCCGCCCACAAGCTGGCGCTGCTGATCCACATTCTGAAGGATCCCCAGACCCAGAAGGCCATCGTCTTCGTCAAGACCCGCGAGCGGCTGGCGGAGCTCTCCGGTCAGTTGCAGGCCGCCGGCGTCCCCTGTGCTTGGATCCGTGGCGAGATGGAGCAGAGCAAGCGTATTGAATCGATCCGCAAGTTCCATGAAGGGGAGGTGCCCTTCCTCATCGCCACCGACGTGGCCGCCCGTGGCATCGACCTGCCCAACGTCAGCCACGTCATCAACTACGACATGCCCTACGGCACCGACGTCTACGTGCACCGTATCGGCCGGACCGGCCGTGCCGGTAACCGTGGCTGCGCCATCAGCCTGGTGGAAGCCCACGACATGGCCATGGTGGCCAAGATAGAGCGCTACACCGAGGAGCGTCTCAAGCGCCGGGTGATCGAGGAGCTGCGTCCGAGACACAAGGAGGCGCGGGTGCCGGTGAAGAAGAAAAAGCCGAAGGATGGCAAGAAGAAGAGCGCCAAGAAGAAAAAGAAGTAATGCCCATCGACGCTGCAACGGCCATCCTCGGATGGCCGTTTTGCTGCCTGTCACCCGGGCCTGTGCCGATGTGGTGAGAAGCGCGCAGAAAAAAGCCGACGCATGAACGTCGGCCAACAAAAAGTGCTTACAACAGAGGATTCATAGGTTCAGACCCGGGGATCCCGAACTTGGTTCCCTCCATTTGTAATTAATTTTCAGCGCGCTTGAACATCAGGGTGCGATGGTCGGACTCTTGTGGCACGAAATAGTAGCCAGCCTCATTGAACCCGGTCAGCTGGGTCACCTCGGTCAGCCTGTGCTTGATGATGTGGCGAGCCATCATGCCGCGGGCCTTCTTGGCGTAGAAGCTGATGATCTTGAACTGGCCGTTCTTCTCGTCCTTGAACACCGGCGTCACTATGCGGCCCTTCAGGGCCTTTGGGCGAACCGACTTGAAGTATTCGTCGGAGGCCAGATTGATCAGCACCTCGCTGCCCTGCACGGCCAGCGCCTTGTTCAGGTGCTCGGTGATGATGTCACCCCAGAACTGGTAGAGATCCTTGCCGCGCTCGTTGTCGAGGCGGATCCCCATCTCCAGCCGATAGGGCATCATCAGATCCAGCGGTCGCAACACCCCGTAGAGGCCGGAGAGCATGCGCAGGTGCGCCTGGGCAAAATCGAGGTCGGCCTCGCTGAAATCCTCCACGGCCAGGCCGGTGTAGACGTCCCCCTTGAAGGCCAGCAGCGCCTGGCGGGCATTGCTCGGGGTGAAGTCCGGCTGCCACTGGGCAAAGCGGGCGGCGTTGAGTCCCGCCAGCTTGTCGCTGATCTTCATCAGGCTGGCGATCTGATCCGGGGTCAGCTGCCTCGCCCTGTGGATCAGCTGGGCGGAGTGATCCAGCAGCTCGGGCAGGGTGAAACGGGAGGTCACCAGCGGCGACTCGTAATCCAGCGTCTTGGCCGGGGAAACCACAATCAGCATAACTGTCCTTTACTAGCGGTGACGCACGCCCCTCATTCATCCAGGGTCACGTTGTCGAGTGTGCCTGCACCCAGCTGCTCGCGACCCGACAGCTTGATCAGCAGTCGCAGGTCGTTGGCGGAGTCGGCATGGGCAAGGGCCTCACTGTAGCCAATTTGGCCGGCGCAGAACAGGGTGAACAGCGCCTGATCGAAGGTCTGCATGCCGAGCTCGCCCGATTTGGTCATCACCTCCTTGAGCCTGTGCATCTCGCCCTTGCGGACTATGTCGGTGATGAGCGGGGTGTTGAGCAGTATCTCGAAGGCGGCGACCCGGTGGCTGCCATCGGTGCAAGGCATTAGCTGCTGCGCCACTATGGCGCGCAGGTTGAAGGAGAGATCGAACAGGAACTGGCGGTGTTTCGCCTCTGGCACCAAGTGGAGGATGCGATCCAGCGCCTGGTTGGCATTGTTGGCGTGCAGGGTGGCGAGGCAGAGGTGGCCCGTCTCGGCAAACTGGATGGCCAGCTCCATGGTCTCCTGGTTGCGGATCTCGCCGATGAGGATGACGTCCGGCGCCTGGCGCATGGAGTTCTTGAGGGCCACGTCGAAGGATTCGGTATCGATGCCGACCTCCCGCTGGGTCACCAGGCAGCGACCATGCTGGTGGACGAACTCCACCGGATCCTCCACCGTCAGTATGTGGCCATCGCCGTGCTGGTTGCGGTAGCCGATCATGGCCGCCTGGGTGGTGGACTTGCCGGCGCCCGTGGCGCCGACGAACAGCACCAGGCCGCGCTTGGCCATGGCGACCTCCTGCAGTATGGGGGGCAACACCAGCTCCTCGAAGGTGGGAATGCGGGTCTCGATACGGCGCAGCACCATGCCCGGCATATCCTGCTGCCAGAAGGCGCTGACCCGAAATCGCCCCAACCCCTCGCGGTGGATGGCATAGTTTGCCTCCCGGCTATGCAGGTAGCGCTCGAAGTGCGCCTCGTCCAGGCTCTCCCTGACCAGGGCCAGCGCCGCCTGCTTGTCCAGCGGCCCCCCCTCGAGTGGCACCAGGCGCCCGTTGACCTTGAGGGTGGGAGGGGCATCGACCGTGATGAAGAGATCCGAGCCCTTTTGTTCAACCAGTGCAGCGAGCAGAACATCCATGTGCATAGTGTCTCCTTGGGTGTGAAAGCATCTTAAATGCTGTTGGGATCGGCCGCCTTGGCCCTGGCGTCCAGGGCGGCAACCACGCCCCGGTTGACGAGCTGCTTGAGGCTCTGATCCATGGTCTGCATGCCGTGGGTCATCCCGGTCTGGATGACGGAGTAGAGCTGGGCGACCTTGTCTTCCCGGATCAGGTTTCGCACCGCCGGGATCCCCAGCATGATCTCGTGGGCCGCCACCCGGCCGCCGCCGATCCGCTTGAGCAGGGTCTGGGAGATGACGGCCCGCAGGGACTCGGAGAGCATGGAGCGCACCATGTCCTTCTCCGAGCCGGGGAAGACGTCGATGATACGGTCTATGGTCTTGGCCGCCGACGAGGTGTGCAGGGTGCCGAACACCAGATGGCCCGTCTCCGCCGCCGTCATGGCCAGGCGTATGGTCTCCAGATCGCGCATTTCCCCCACCAGTATGATGTCCGGGTCTTCACGCAGAGCCGAGCGCAGGGCGTTGGCGAAACTCTTGGTATCGCGATGCACCTCGCGCTGGTTCACCAGGCAGCGCTTGTTCTCGTGCACGAACTCGATGGGATCCTCGATGGTGAGGATGTGGTGGTGGAAGTTGTCATTGATGTAATCGACCATGGCCGCCAGGGTGGTGGACTTGCCCGAACCGGTCGGGCCCGTGACCAGCACCAGGCCGCGGGGAAATTCCGCTATCTTGCGAAACATCTCCGGCGCCTCCAGATCTTCCAGAGTCAGGACTGTGCTCGGTATGGTACGGAACACGGCGCCAGAGCCCCGTGCCTGCTGGAAGGCGTTGACCCGGAAGCGCGCCATGCCGGGCACCTCGAAGGAGAAGTCCACCTCGAAATTCTCCTCCAGCTCCTTGCGCTGGTGGTCGTTCATGATGTCGTAGATGAGGGCGTGTACTTCACGGTGATCCAGGGCGGGCAAATTGATCTTGCGAACCTCCCCATCAACCCTGATCATCGGGGGAACCCCGGCCGAGAGGTGTAGATCCGAGGCCTTATGCTTTACACTGAAAGCCAATAACTCTGTGATATCCATAGATTTGTTATTCTCCCATCACAAGATCACGAACGAAATATGAGCCAGATTGCCCAGCACCTGCTTCAGGTAAAGGAACGTATTGTAGAGGCTGCACGGCGAGTTGGCCGTGGCGCCGATCATATCCAGTTGCTTGCGGTCAGCAAGACCAAGCCGCTTGAAGACATCCAGGCCGCCTATGCCGCCGGTCAGCGCCGCTTTGGCGAATCCTATGCCCAGGAGGCCGCGCTCAAGATTGATGCCCTGCGTGAGCAGGCCGCCTGCCAAGACATAGAGTGGCACTTTATCGGCCCGCTGCAATCGAACAAATCCAGGCTGGTGGCGGAGCGATTCGATTGGGTGCAAAGCGTCGATCGTGACAAACTCATCGAGCGCCTCAACAACCAGCGTCCAGCCGGGTTGGCACCGCTAAATGTCTGTCTGCAAATCAATATTAGCGGAGAGAGCAGCAAATCCGGTACGTCGGAGCAAGAGATTTTCCGGCTGGCCGCCCTGGTTGCCCAGAGCGAGCGACTGGTGCTGCGTGGCCTGATGGCCATCCCGGAGCACACCAGCGACGAGGCGGTGCTGGCCGCGCAGATGCTACGCATGCAGGCTCTGTTCACCGAGCTTGCGCAACAATACCCGAGCGTCGACACCCTTTCGATGGGCATGACCGAGGATCTCGAGGCCGCCGTCGCCCATGGCAGCACCATGGTCCGGGTCGGCACTGCCATCTTCGGTGCCCGTGATTATTCATGAACAGAAGCACGCGGTGCCGCCTCTCCTCGCCTTCGCCGGCGCGGGCACACCGCCGTATTGGAAGCCAATAACAGGAGTGTGTGATGCAACATAGAACCCTCGCCTTAATCGGGGCGAGCACGCAGGGCTCCGCAGTCATTTCATCAGCAGGAGTGCAAGATGCAGCATAAGAGAACCATCGCCTTCATCGGGGCGGGCAACATGAGCCGCAGCATCATTGCCGGTCTGATCCAGGCCGGTTATCCGGCCGGGCGGATCACTGCCGCCAACCCCAGCCGCCCAAAGCTGGACGCGCTGGCTGACCAGTTCGGCATTCGCATCACCCAGAGCAACGCCGAGGCGGCCCGTGAGGCCGAGGTCATAGTGCTGGCGGTCAAGCCCCAGCTGATGGCGGCCATGCTGGAGGCGCTGGTGGCCGAGCTGGGCTCCCTTGAGGGCAAGCTGCTCGTCTCCATCGCCGCCGGCATCAAGGTCGAGCGGTTGCAGGAGATGGCGGGGGGCCACGACCGCATCATCCGCACCATGCCCAATACCCCCTCCCTGCTGGGATTGGGGATGACGGGCCTCTATGCCCCGAGCGGCATAGAACAGGCGGATCGCGACTTTGCCGAACAGATGATGCAGGCCGTCGGCAAGACCCTCTGGGTCGCGCAGGAGAGCGGCATCAACGGCGTCATCGCCGCGGCGGGCAGCGCCCCGGCCTACTTCTTCCTGTTCATGCAGGGGATTGCCGAGGAGGCGGAGGCCATGGGCTTCACTCCCGAGCAGGCCCGTCTGCTGGTGCAGCAGACCGCCCTTGGCGCCGCCGCCATGGTGGAGCAGAACCCCGAGCTCACCCTGCAGACCCTGCGCGAGCAGGTCACCAGCAAGGGCGGCACCACGGCCGAGGCCGTCAGGACATTCCAGGAGCAGGGGCTGAAGCCACTGACCGCTCGTGCCATGCAGGCGGCCGTCACCCGGGCCGCCGAGATGGAAACCCTTTTCTGAACCTTTTGTAGCAAGGAGCCCGGATGAACACGGCTTACTTTTTGATTAACACGATTTTTGATCTCTACCTCATGGTGGTGCTGCTGCGCGTCTGGTTGCAGTGGGCCCGCGCCGATTTCTACAACCCCATGAGCCAGATGGTGGTCAAGGTGACCAACCCCCTGGTGATCCCGCTGCGCCGCATCATCCCCGGCTTCGGCGGGCTGGACATGGCCTCGGTGCTGCTGGCGCTCATCATCGCCTTCGCCAAGCTGGCGCTGCTCAAGAGCATGAACGTGCTGCTGACCGACTGGCTGACCCTCAGCCTGTTTGCCCTGCTCACTGTGCTGAAGAAGACGGGCTCCATGATCTTCTGGGTGCTGCTGATCCGCGCCATCCTGAGTTGGGTCAGCCAGGGCCGCAATCCCATCGAGTACGTGATGCATCAGCTGACCGAACCCTTCCTGGCCCCTATCCGCCGCATACTGCCGGCGCTGGGTGGCCTGGATCTCTCCGTACTGGTCGCCTTCATCGCGCTGCAGGCCATAAACTATCTGTTGGGGGATCTGTTCGGTCAGCTGTGGTGGATGATCTGATGCCAGCCGTCCTGCTGGAAGGGGACGCGCTGATACTGCACCTGATGATCCAGCCCAAGGCGAGCCGGGATCAGATCGTCGGCTTGCACGGGGACGAACTGAAAGTGGCCATCACGGCGCCGCCGGTGGATGGCCAGGCGAACAGCCATCTGATCAAGTATCTGGCCAAGCAGTGCAAGGTGGCCAAGGGGCAGGTCAGGATAGTGCGGGGGGAGCTCGGTCGGCACAAGACGGTCGCCATAGAGGCACCAAGACAGATCCCCGCCGAGATCGCCGCCCTGCTGGAGAGTGGAACAGGAAAAGGATGACATCATGAAAACAGTCTGGATGAGCTGCCTGCTGGCGCTCTTGATGACGCTGCCGGTGCGGGCCGAGCAGATGAAGGAGCTGGGCCCCTGGCAGGTTCACTACAGCGCCTTCAACTCCAGCTTCCTCACCCCTGAGGTGGCCAAGGCCTATGGCCTGGAGCGCAGCCGCTACAACGGCGTCGTCAACATTGCGGTGCAGAACAAGCAAGGGGTGGCTCAGGCGGTGGGCATCAGCGGCGAGGCCAAGAACCTTACCGGCACCATACGTACCCTGAGCTTCCAGGAGGTGAAGGAGGGGGACTCCATTTACTACCTGGCGGTGCTGCCCTACCGGAACGAGGACACCTACCAGTTCACCCTGAAGATCATGGGGGAGGGGCAGCAGCAGACGCTGACCTTCCAGCAGACCTTCTACGTCGACTAGCTGTCCGGATGCGATGAAAATGCCCCGAACCCACAGGTTCGGGGCATTTTTTTATCCGGCGAGAGCCTGCCTCCGCAGTTAGCGGCTGGCCAGCGGGTAGGTGAACAGGGCCAGGTGGGCGAAGTTGAACAGAAAGTGCAGCAGTATGGCGACGCTCAGGCGCCCGCTCAGCAGGAAGGCCAGGCCGTAACAGGCCCCCGCCAGGGCGGCAAACAGCACCAGCAGAGGACCACCGGCCAGGTGGGCGGCCCCGAACAGCAGGCTGGCGACCAGGAGGCCGAGCCAGGGCTTGCTTCGGCTCGCCACCCCTTGCTGGATGAGGCCGCGAAACAGCGCCTCTTCCGCCACGCAGGTGAACAGCAGGTTGTTGAGAGCGAACAGCCACCACCAGTGGGGCAGCCCCACTTCGGGCTTGAGGGCCCCCAGTTGCCAGGCGGCGATCAGCAGGGCCGCCAGCGGCAGCATGAGCAGGGCCAGCGGTCGCCAGCGTATCGCGCCGCCCGGGCCGAGCAGGGCGGGCCAGGCCAGCAGCAGGCCGAAGAAGATGAGCGGCTTGTCCAGATTGAGGTAGAGGGTGAAGGGGACGCTGGCGGGACCGGCCTGCACCCGATCCAGCACCTTGAGGTTGTCAAAGCCCGGCACCAGGTGCAGCGTCAGGGCCAGGGCCCACAGCAGCACCAGCGTCAGTGCGACGCCACGCCAGGGCTGAGGCAGGGTGGGTGTGCGCCAGGCCAGCAAGAGACCGGCGAGGCTGGCCAGCGCGGCGACGGGGCCGAGTCTCTCCAGCCAGATCGCGGTCAGCAGGGCGACCCCCAGCAGGATCAGGCCGCTCCGCTGCTGGCGGGCCAGGCAGAGCAGCACGGCCAGTCCCAGGGCGAGCCAGATGAGGGTGTCAGGGAGTGGTAACATTGAGTCTCCTTGTGGGTTGCAAGGGGCGCACCTTAACGAGCCTTCGCCTCTGGCACAAGGCGCAATGGACTGGTCGGAGCCCAGGCGGGCACCTTCTTGCCGACAGCGCTGACCGGCCTGGGCAATAAAAAGCCGGAGCTAGGCTCCGGCTTTGGGGACAGGTGGTGGCCCGAGTGAAGGGGCCCAGACCAGATTAACGGCCGGATTCGGCGATGACGCGGGCTATGATGTCGGCGCGCTTGCTCGCTTCCAGTTCGCCCAGGGCGATGAGGCCGGCCTTGAAGATGACGTTCTTCGGCAGGCTGACGTCGTCCAGGGTGGTGATGGCTTCGACGTGCAGGCCGTTCAGGCGGCTGGCATCGCGCGGGCTCAGGTTGACCTGGGTATTCATCACCTGCTTGCCTTTCTTCTTGGCAGGCACGGCGGCTTTCTGGCTGGATTCCTGTTCTTCGTCTTCCGGCAGTTCGTCATCAAAATCGTAAATGGACATAGTCAATCCTGTTGGGTTGCAAGGGGCATGCTCGCCCGAAATGTGGGTATTCAGCCCATATCCTCGTTGCGGATAAAGGCGCGCCAGGAGCCGAGTACCTGGGCAAAGTCTTCCAGTCCGCACATGGCCAGCTGCTCATCATCGTAGTAGGCGAGATCGTCGAGATCCTCATCCAGCTCGATATTGAGGACGTTGGCTTTCACCTCGGCCTCCTCAGGGGTGAGCAGCAGCGAATAGTCACCGCCGTGACGCCTGTACTCCGTGCGGGTTCGATTGGAGAGCTGGTCGATGATGGAGAAGAGCTCGTCGAGCGTATCCTCATCCTTGCCAACTTCATCGATCAGCCACTGGCCTATGGCCTCATGGCCCATGGAGAACCGGGCGCGATAGCCACCGAACGGGTCGCGGCGAAATTCATAGTCCATAGCGGAGTCCCTATCGGAAGGGTGGAGCCACCACAACACGGAACGGCGTGACGCCGATTCCATGATCCCGGGTGGGGCACAGATAGCGTAAAGTGGCCTATTCTAGCGATCCCCCCCGCGCTTGTCTTGATGATGTGGGATCTTTAACGGGTCTGTCCCCCGGATCCAGGCCACCCGGGGGCCTGTCAACGAATGGTATGGAGAGGCAATGCAGCTCAATGACACCCTTGCCCGTCAGATTGTGAGCCGGGCGATGAAGATACTGTCGTTCCCGGTCAAGGTAATAAACGAAAACAGCCTTATCATCGCCTCCGGCAACCCTCTGCTATCTATCCGGAGATTCAATGACACCCTTGCTCGTCAGATAGCGAGCCGGGCGATGAAGATACTGTCGTTCCCGGTCAAGGTAATAAACGAAAGCAGCCTTATCATCGCCTCCGGCAATCCTCTGCTATCTATCCGGAGATGTTATGCAGCTCAATGACACCCTTGCCCGTCAGATTGTGAGCCGGGCGATGAAGATCCTCTCTTTTTCGGTCAACGTGATGGACGAGCGGGGCCTCATCATCGCCTCCGGCAACCCGGAGCGGCTCCATCAGCGTCACGAGGGGGCCGTGCTGGCGCTGACCGAGAACCGGGTGGTGGAGATAAGCGAAGCAACCGCCCAGCAGCTCAAGGGGGTGAGGCCCGGCATCAACCTGCCCATCGCCTATCAGGGGGAGTTGCTCGGCGTCATCGGCATCTCGGGGGATCCGGAAGAAGTGCGTGCTTACGCCGAGCTGGTGCGGATGACCGCCGAGCTGATCCTGGAGCAGGCGGCGCTCACCGAGCAGTTGCAGTGGGACAAGCGCCACAAGGAGGAGCTGGTGCTGCAGCTCATTCGCGGCGAGGGGAGGGCCGATCAGCTGCAGCAGGCGGCCCGCTTCCTCGATCTCGATCTGGCCCAGCCTCGCGTCGTCGCCGTGCTGGCGCTGGAGGAGGCGGATCCGGCCCGCCTGCGGGAGCTGGTGCACCTCCTGGAAAATCCGGAGCGGGACAACCTGGTGGCCATCAACGGCCTGGACGAGATAGTGGTGCTCAAGCCGGCCCAGCTCAGTGACGGCGTCTGGCAATCGGCGCAGGAGCGCAGCCGCATCAAGCAGTTGCTGGCCCGCATTCCCCATTTCAAGGTGCGCATAGGGGTGGGTGATTACTTCGCCGGGACGGGCGGATTGGCACGTTCCTACCAGACCGCCCGCGACACCCTGCGCCGAGGCATGAGCCAGGCGCCGCGCAAGCAGGTCTACTTCTTCGAGGATTACCGCCTGCCTGTGCTGCTCGGGAGCCTGGCGGACTCCTGGCAGGCGGATCAGCTGCGGGCCCCCCTGCTCAAGCTGGCAAAGGAGGATGCAAAGGGAACGCTGCAAAAGACACTGCGCCAATATTTCTTGCAGGATTGTGATCTGCATCCCTGTGCCGAAACGCTCTTCATCCACCCCAATACCCTGCGTTATCGGCTGACCCGGATAGAACAGATAACAGGCTTGAATTTCAACAAGTTAGATGACAAGTTCCTGCTCTATCTCGGGCTCAATCTCGACGGCTGACTTGTTCATATGAACAAAAATAAAGGCTGATGAAGTGCAAGTTTTGGCTTTTCAGCCAAAGCATTCCGGGTCGGGATCACCATAATGGCCACCACTCACTCATTTGAAAGGTGCCCGTCATGATCCCTGTATCCGCGCTCGGCGCTCTCGCCGCGCTCTCCATCGCCATCTTCCTGATTCTGAAGAAGGTGCCGCCCGCCTACGGCATGATAGTCGGTGCCCTGGCCGGTGGCCTGATCGGCGGCGCCGACCTGACCCAGACCGTCGCCCTGATGATCGGCGGCGCCCAGGGGATCACCACGGCCGTGATGCGGATCCTGGCGGCCGGTGTGCTGGCGGGTGTCTTGATCGAATCGGGTGCCGCTACCACCATAGCCGAGACCATAGTCCGCAAGCTCGGCGAGACCCGTGCCCTGCTGGCCCTGGCCCTGGCGACCCTGATCCTGACCGCGGTCGGCGTCTTCGTGGACGTGGCCGTCATCACGGTTGCCCCCATAGCGCTCGCCATCGCCCGTCGCGCCGATCTCTCCAAGGCCGCCATCCTGCTGGCCATGATAGGGGGCGGCAAGGCGGGCAACGTCATGTCCCCCAACCCGAACGCCATCGCCGCGTCCGACGCCTTCCACCTGCCCCTCACCTCTGTGATGGCGGCCGGCATCATCCCGGGTCTGTTCGGTCTGGTGATGGCCTACTGGCTGGCCAAGCGCCTCAACAAGCGGGGCAGCAAGGTCGCGGCCGACGAAGTGGTGAACTTTGACGGTGGCAAGCTGCCCGGCTTCTTCGCCGCCATCAGCGCCCCTCTGGTCGCCATACTGCTGCTGGCCCTGCGCCCGGTGGCCGGCATAGTCGTGGATCCGCTCATCGCCCTGCCCCTCGGCGGCCTGGTCGGCGCCCTGATGATGGGCAAGTTCAGCAAGGTGAACCAGTTTGCGGTCTCCGGTCTCGCCCGCATGGCGCCGGTGGCCATCATGCTGCTGGGGACGGGTACCCTGGCGGGCATCATCGCGAACTCCGGCCTGAAGGACGTGCTGATCAGCGGCCTGACCGCCTCCGGCCTGCCCTCCTACCTGCTGGCCCCCATCTCCGGCGCCCTGATGTCGCTGGCGACCGCCTCGACCACGGCCGGGACAGTGGTGGCCTCCAACGTGTTCAGCTCCACCCTGATCGAGCTGGGGATCAGCAGTCTGGCGGGGGCCGCCATGATCCACGCCGGTGCCACCGTGTTTGACCACATGCCCCACGGCTCCTTCTTCCACGCCACCGGTGGCAGCGTCCACATGGGGGTGGGTGAGCGCCTCAAGCTCATCCCGTACGAAACCGCGGTGGGTCTGACCATTGCAACTGTCTCCACCCTGATGTTTGGCGTGTTTGGCCTCGCCTAAGGAATTGATATGAAGATTGTTATTGCCCCCGATTCATTCAAGGAGAGCCTGAGCGCCATGGCGGTGGCCGATGCCATCGAGGCCGGTTTCAAGCAGGTGCTGCCGGATGCCACCTACGTCAAGTTGCCCATGGCCGATGGCGGCGAGGGCACGGTGCAGTCCCTGGTGGATGCCACCGGTGGCCGCATCCTGCCGGTCGAGGTGACGGCACCGCTCGGCAACAAGGTGCAGGGCTTCGTCGGCCTGCTGGGGGATGGCCAGCGTGCCGTCATCGAGATGGCGGCGGCCTCAGGTATCCATCTGGTGGCACCGGAGCAGCGCAATCCGCTGCTCACCTCCAGCTTCGGCACCGGCGAGCTGATCCTGGCGGCGCTGGAGATGGGGGTCACTCACCTCATCCTCGGCATCGGCGGCAGTGCCACCAACGACGGCGGTGCCGGCATGATCCAGGCGCTCGGCGGCAAGCTCTTGAAAGCAGATGGCACCCCTATAGCCCTGGGGGGCGCGGGTCTCGGTGAGCTCACCACCATAGACCTGAGCGGGCTGGATCCGCGCCTGAGCGAGCTGGTCATCGAGGTGGCCTGCGATGTGAACAACCCGCTCTGCGGCCCGAAAGGCGCCTCCGCCGTGTTCGGCCCGCAGAAGGGGGCGACCCCCGAGATGGTGGCGCAGCTCGATGCCAATCTGGCCCGCTACGCCGACTGCATCGAGCAGGCCCTTGGCAGGCAGGTGAAGGATATTCCGGGGGCGGGCGCCGCCGGTGGCATGGGCGCCGCCCTGGTCGGCCTGCTCGGCGCCGAGCTCAAGCCCGGTATCCAGATCGTCATCGAAGCCTTGAAGCTGGCCGATGAAGTGGCCGATGCGGATCTGGTCATCACCGGGGAAGGGCGCATCGACAGCCAGACCATCCACGGCAAGACGCCAATCGGTGTCGCACGCTGCGCCAAGCAGTTCGGCAAGCCGGTGATCGGCATCGCCGGCTGCCTCACCGATGATTGCGGCGTGGTCCATGACCATGGCATCGACGCCGTGTTTGCCGTGGTCAACCGGGCCATGTCCCTGCCGGAGGCGATCGCAACCGCCACCACCAACCTGCAGCTCACGGCCCGCAACGTCGCCGCCCTCTATCTGCTGCGTCGTTAATCCTCTTCTGGCCGGTGCCCGTCACCGGCCGCACCCCGCCCCGTGTAGCGGATGTGGTTGCTCCCCTGAGGGCGGACCCTCTGACGCACCTTGCCGATCCCAGGATCGGCTTTTTTATTATCCTGCTGTCTTGTATATGGTTTTTGTATTCTGCCAGGGGCCTTTGCGGCATAGTGATCCCCCATAGTACAAGGAGCAACCCATGATCTTGCTGACCCTGGGGGTACTGCTGTTTACCCTGATCCATCTCTACCCCTGCTACGCCGCAGCGCACCGTGCCCGTCTGCGGGATCGGCTGGGGGAGAACCGTTACAAGGGACTCTTCTCGCTGCTGGTGTTCGTCGCCATCGGCTGCATCCTCGCCGGCTGGCGCAGCGCCAGCCCCATGCCGCTCTACTTCCTGCCCGCCTGGGGGCCCATGCTGGTGATGGCGGCCATGCCGGTCGCGCTGATCCTGCTGTGCGCAGGGCAGGGGCCCAACCACCTGAGGCGTTGGCTGGTACACCCCCAGCTGCTCGGTACCCTGCTCTGGGCCTGCGCCCATCTGGCGGTCAACAGCGAGGCGCGCTCCCTGGTGCTGTTCGGGGGGTTGGGCGCCTGGGCTCTGGTCAGCATCGTCTGGATATCGGTGCGGGACTGGCGCACCAAGCCGAGGCCGGCGGCCAACTGGCAGGGGACGGGGATCAGCGTGGGCGCCGGTCTGGTACTCACGGCCCTGCTCATCTTCTGGGGCCACGGCTGGTTGACCGGGATCCCGCTGCACTGATCCCTGAACCTTGTGCGGGGATCTCGCGTATGATGGAGAAAACCCGAGGAGTCACGTCGATGAAATGGTTCACCCTGCTGCTGTTGCTTGGATCTGGCGCGGCATCTGCCGCCTGTCCCGACTACTTCAATGTGGAGATGCGGGAGCTCAACAACACCCAGCGCCACAACCTCTGCCAGCTGACTGAGGGCAAGGTGGTGCTGGTGGTCAACACCGCCTCTTATTGTGGTTACAGCGGCCAGTTCCGGGATCTGGAGGCGCTCTACCAGAGCTACAAGGAGAAGGGGCTGATGGTGCTGGGGTTCCCCTCCAACGACTTCTGGCAGGAGGCGGGCAACGAGAACAAGACTGCCGAGGTGTGCCGTCGGGATTACGGGGTCACCTTCCCCATGTTCAACCGGGTCTCGGTGCGTGGCGCCGATGCGGTGCCATTGTTCAAGGGGCTGGCGTCCGCCGCCGACGGGGATGCACCGAACTGGAACTTCCACAAATACCTGGTGGGCCGCGATGGCAAGCTGATTGCGAGCTATGGCGCCAATCAGAATCCGGCCGATGATCCCCTCAAGGCGCAGCTGATCCAGGCGCTGGGACGCTGACCCTACCCCCTGGCGGGCGGCTCTGGAATAATGGGGGCCCGCCACTCACTCTGGTTATCCCGTGCTGCAACGTCTTCCCCAAATGGTGATCTTCGATGCCCTGGTCCGCGAGCAGGGCATCTCGGCGGCCGCGCGGCGGCTCGGGGTCTCCAAGTCCCACATCAGCAAGCAGCTGGCCCAGCTTGAGACCGAGCTCGGCGCCCAGCTGGTGCAGCGTACCACCCGCCGTTTCTCCCTGACCGAACTCGGCCAGGAGTATGCCCGCCACTGCCGAACCCTGGTGGCGGTGGCCCTGGAGGCGGACTCCATGGTGGCGGAGCGGCGCGGCAAGGTGAGCGGCGTGCTGCACCTGGGGGTGGGCCAGTCCTTCGGCCGCTTGCACGTGATCCCGCGGCTCAAGGCATTCCAGGCGCGTTACCCCGACCTGGAGCTGGAAGTCTCCCTGTTCGATCACCGCACCAACCTGGTGGATGAGGGGCTGGATCTCTGGATCACCACCTACGAGGACAAGCCCGAGGCCCTGGTGGGGCAGCGGCTGGCGGACATCGGCTTCGTGCTGGTGGCCTCGCCGGACTATCTGCTGAGCCATGGCACCCCGCTGCACCCCAGGGATCTGGCCAGGCACAACTGCATCACCTACCAGAGCCGGGAACGGCGCTACCACGAATGGTCGTTTCGCCAGGGCAAGGAGCGCCAGACGGTGCAGGTGGCAGGCAACTACCGGGTGGATCTGGCTGAGGCGGTGCGGGATGCCGCCCTGGCCGGGCTCGGCATCGCCTATGTTGCCAACTATCTGCTGGACAAGGAGCTGCAATCCGGCCAGCTCATCCCCCTGCTGCCCCAGTGGCGCCCGAACCAGAAGATGGCGGTGCACGCCGTCTACGCCAGGCGGGAGCACCTGGATCCCAAGATCCGCCTCTTCATCGACTTCCTCAAGGAGAGCTTCGGCCCCGAACCCTACTGGGCGCAGCGGCTGGCTCCCTGGCTGGGGGGCAGATTGTCCGGTGTGGAGGAATAATCGTTTCCATACAGGAACACTGACTTTCGCCTGATACCAAACACGAGCCAAATCAGCCAGTTGGCGCAACCGATGTCGTGCAAACGTTTTTGCTAACAGGGTTGTAACCAGGTGGACTTGCAGTGATGGGGGCAGGGGAGCAGAATCCGCGCCCATCTTCAGTCCCACTAGATGGAATCCCTATGATCGCCCTTCTCGGCATCTTGAGTATCCTGGCGCTAGCCGCACTCTGCTCTGATAATCGTCGTCGTATCCCGTTGAGAACAGTGGGCTTCGCCCTCTGTTTGCAAGTCCTCTTCGCCGCCCTGGTGCTCTGGCTGCCTGCGGGTCAGCAGGTGCTCAACGGCGTCAGCGAGAGCGTCAGCAGCGTGATCGGCTACGGCCAGGAGGGGATCGCCTTCCTGTTCGGGGATCTGGCCAAGTTCAAGCTGGGCTTCATCTTCGCCTTCAACGTGCTGCCGGTCATCATCTTCTTCTCCGCGGTGATCGCCATCCTCTACCACATCGGCCTGATGCCGCGGGTCATCGCCCTGCTGGGCGGCGGCCTGCAGAAACTGCTGGGCACCGGCCGCGCCGAGAGCCTCTCCGCCACCGCCAACATCTTCGTCGGCATGGTGGAGGCCCCCCTGGTGGTCAAGCCCTATCTCTCCAGGATGTCTGACTCCCAGTTCTTCGCGGTGATGAGCTGCGGTCTTGCCTCGGTGGCCGGTGGCACCCTGGTGGGCTATGCCAGCATCGGGGTCGAGCTGAAATACCTGATCGCCGCCGCCTTCATGTCGGCGCCTGCCGGTCTGGCCATGGCCAAGATCCTGGTGCCGCCCGGTGCCGATGAGGAAGATCATCATGAAGATGTGGAGATCCCTCGCGCCACCAACGTGATCGAAGCGGCGGCCGATGGCGCCATGTCCGGTCTCAATATCGCTGTGGCGGTGGGTGCGACCCTGCTGGCCTTCGTCGGGGTGATTGCCATGCTCAACGGCCTGCTGGGCTGGGCCGGCGACCTGGTGGGTCTGGATCTGAGCTTCCAGATCATCCTGGGCTGGCTGTTCGCCCCCGTCTCCTGGCTCATCGGCGTGCCCTGGGATCAGGCCCAGGCGGCTGGCGCCCTGATCGGCACCAAGATCGTCATCAACGAGTTCGTCGCCTTCATCGCCCTGGTGCAGGATCAGACCCTGAACGAGTCGAGCAAGGCCATAGTCACCTTCGCCCTGTGCGGTTTTGCCAACATCTCCTCCATGGCGATCCTGATCGGCGGCCTGGGGGCCATGGTGCCGGAGCGCAAGTCCTTCATCGCCCGCTACGGCATGCGGGCCATCCTGGCGGGGGTGCTGGCAAACCTGATGAGCGCCTCGCTCGCTGGCCTGTTCCTCGCCCTCTGAGTGGCCTCGGCGCTAGCGCCTTCAGATTCAAGCCCGCTTCGGCGGGCTTTGTTGTGGCTACTCGGGCAAAAAAAAAAAAGCGCCTCAGAGGAGGCGCGGGGAAAAAGACAGATTGGAAGCGTCACATGGGTGCCACTTGAATGAGGGATGAGCCGTGCCATCCAAGTGTGAGTGCATCATGCCTTTCCCAGTCTGAAGCCCTTCTGAGGCGATTCTTCATGCTGTGTTCATTTTGCTAAACGCCCGGTGGCGTCGGTTCGAAGCCTCTTTTCCCCAGCGCCAATGCCAGCAACCAGCGTATGAAGGGGATGCCGCTGGCTAATCAGGGGCTCAGGGAGTCAGCGTGAAGGTGTCGACAGTCTGTTGCTCCAGTGCCGGCAACCAGCGTTGTGAACGGGATACCGCCGGCTAATCAGGGAGTCAGCGTGAAGTTGTCGGCAGTCTGTTGTTCCAGTGCCAGCAACCAGCGTTTGATGGGAATGCCGCCGGCGTACCCCGTCAGCGCGCCGCTGCTGCCTATCACTCTGTGGCAGGGCACTATGATGCTCAGGGGGTTGCGGCCGTTGGCCGCCCCGACGGCCCGCACCGCCTTGGGGTTGCCGATGGCCTGGGCTATCTCGAGGTAGCTGACGGTCTCGCCGTAGGGGATGTCGCACAGGGCGCGCCACACCGACTGCTGAAAAGGGGTTCCCCGGGCGGCGAGCGGCAGCGTGAAGTGCCGCAGCCGGCCGGCAAAATAGGCTTCGAACTGCTCGAGGTAGGGGGCCAGGGCCACATCGTCCCGCTGCCATTCCGCTGTCGGGGTGACCGGCTGCTCCCCCCGCAGGAACTCCACGAAGCGCAGGCCATCCTGATCGATGGCGACCAGCAGGGGGCCCTGGGCGCTGTCACAAAAACTGTATCTCATGGATCTCTCCTCCTCGGCCTGAACGGCTCACTCCATCCCGGGCTTGCCACGGGCCGACTTGATCTCGCCCTTGCGCTTCTTGGCGTCAACCCGCTTGCGCTGGGAGCTGCGGGTCGGCTTGGTGGCGTGGCGGGCCTTGGGGCGCCAGGCGGCCTTTTTCAGCAACTCGGTCAGGCGGCTCATGGCCTCCTTGCGGTTCATGTCCTGGCTGCGGTGGGTCTCGACCCTGATCTGGATGAAGCCATCGTGAACCCGGCTGTCGCTGAGCTTCTCCAGCCCCTCCTTGTAGAGATCCGGCAGGCTGGGGGAGTCGCGGTAATCGAAGCGCAGCCAGACGGCGGAGTCCGTCTTGTTGACGTGCTGACCCCCGGCCCCCTGGGCGCGCATGGTCTGAAACTGCAGCTCATGCCAGGGAATGATCACGCTGTTGGAGATGACTAACATGGGGTGATGCTCTCATTTGGTGCATCAAGGGAGTCTGGTGCAGCTTGGTGCCTCATTATGGGGCGAGATGCGCTTCCTTGGTGATCCTGAGCCGAAACGGCTCAAGGGTTAATGGCTATCTTTATGAAAATAAACAATAAAAATACTTGGCACAAGAATTGATGACCTCTTCATGACATACCATGGATTGGGAGCAACCAGATGAAGCTGATTACTGCGATTATCAAACCTTTCAAGTTGGACGACGTGCGCGAGGCCATCGCCAACCTGGGGGTTGAGGGTCTGACCGTGTCCGAGGTCAAGGGCTTCGGTCGCCAGAAGGGGCACACCGAATTATACCGGGGGGCAGAGTACCAGGTCGACTTCCTGCCGAAGGTAAAGCTGGAGATCGCCACCGCCGACGAGAACGTGGAAGGGGTGATCGAGGCCATCTGCAAGGCGGCTTATACCGGCAAGATAGGGGACGGCAAGATCTTCGTCTATGACCTGCTGCAGGCAGTGCGCATCCGTACCGGCGAGAGCGACGACGAGGCGCTGTGATGCCGCGCCAGGGCCCCGGCTACTGAGCCGGCCGGGTTGAGCGCTCAGGCCCTGCCGGGTCGATAGAAAAAGAGAATGCATGGTCATGAAGAGACTGGGTGGGATTCCATCCGGTCTTTTTGTTTTAGCGACGATTAAATATCTGGCCTTACCTCTGCAAACCGCCTTGATCCTCTCATCCTGATTCATGCAGAATGCAAACGAAAATAGTTATCACTTTATGCACAGACAAGGAATGGATGATGAAAATGAAGATGCTGGCGCTGGTGTTCTCCTCGCTGATCGCCCAGTCGGCCTTTGCCGCCGCTGAAGTGAATGTCTACTCCAATCGGCAGGATGAGCTGATCAAGCCCATCATCCAGCAGTTCGAGAAAGAGACCGGGATCAAGGTCAACGTGGTGTTTGCCAAAGAGGGGCTGAACGAGCGCCTGGAGCGCGAAGGCAAGCTCTCCCCCGCGGATCTGATGCTGACCGTCGACATCAGCCGTCTGACCGACCTGGTGGACAAGGACCTGGTGCAGCCGGTGGACAGCAAGACATTGCAGGAGAACATCCCCTCCATCTATCGTGATCCGGACAACCGCTGGTTCGCCCTGACTACCCGGGTGCGCGCCATCTACTCCAGCAAGGATCGTCTCGGCAAGCTCGACACCATCCGCTACGAAGATCTGGTCAAGCCTGAATTCAAAGGAAAAATTTGTACCCGCAGCGGCAAGCACGAGTACAATGTGGCGCTGGTTTCGTCCATGATTGCCCATCACGGCATGGCGGACACCAAGACCTGGCTGGAAGGGGTCAAGGCCAACCTGGCGCGAAAGCCGCAAGGCAACGACCGGGATCAGGTCAAGGCGATCAAGGACGGTATCTGTGACGTCTCCCTCGGCAACAGCTACTACCTGGGCGCCATGTTGAAAGACCCGGCGCAGAAGTCCTGGGCCGAAGCGGTCGAGATCAACTTCCCGAACCAGGCTGATCGCGGTGCCCACGTCAACGTGAGCGGCGTGGCCATGACCAAGTATGCCAAGAACAAGGAAGCCGCCCAGAAGCTGATGGAGTTCCTCTCTGGCGACACCGCCCAGCACATGTACGCGGACGTGAATGCCGAGTATCCGGTCAAGGCCGGGGTCGAGCCTTCCGACATGGTCAAGTCCTGGGGCAGTTTCAAGTCTGACCCCATGCCGGTCAGCGACTATGCCAAGCACCGCAAGGACGCCTTGCAGTTGCTGGATGAAGTGAAATTCGACTTGTAATCAGATGGGGCCTAAGGCCCCATCAATCGCTGTGGACTCATGAAAAATTTTGGATGGATTGCCGGCAGCTGGGCCACCGCCCTGCTGCTGGGTTTGCCGGTGCTTGCCCTCATCTTCTCTGCCTTCTCGGCAGACGGAGAGCTGTTTCGCCACCTCGCCGATACGGTGCTGCTCGACTACCTTGGCAACACCTCAGGGCTGGTGCTGGGGGTAGTGCTGCTCAGCCTGCTGTTCGGGGTGCCCACCGCCTGGCTGGTCGCCATGTGCCAGGTGCCGGGGCGCCGCGCCCTGCAGTGGGCGCTGATGCTGCCCATGGCCATGCCCTCCTACATAGTGGCTTACGTCTATACCGACCTGCTCGACTACTCGGGCCCGCTGCAGGCGGGGCTGAGATCCCTGTTTGACTGGCAAGGCCCGGCCGATTACTGGTTCCCGGCCATCCGCTCCCTCGGCGGTGCCGCCTGGGTGCTGGCGCTGGTGCTCTTCCCCTATGTCTATCTGCTGGCGCGCGCCTCCTTCCTGGAGCAGTCGGTCAGCCTCATTCACTCCAGCCGGTTGCTCGGCTGCACCCCCTGGCAGAGCTTTCGTCGCCTCAGCCTGCCCCTGGCCCGCCCCGCCATCATGGTGGGGGCGTCGCTGGTGGCGATGGAGACACTGGCGGACTTCGCCACCGTCCATTTCTTTGCCATCAACACCCTGACGACGGCCATTTACGACACCTGGCTCGGTTACGGCAGCCTGGCCACCGCCGCCCGGCTCTCCTGCCTGATGCTGCTGGCTGTAGTGCTGCTCATCGCCCTGGAGCGCCGCTCCCGCCAGCGCCAGCAGGTGTTCCAGAAATCCATGGGCCATGAGCAGCCCCTACGCTACCCCCTCAAGGGGGCGAGCCGTCTGCTGGCCGGGCTCTGGTGCTGGGGACTGGTGCTGGCCGGTTTCGGCCTGCCGTTCGTGATCCTGCTGGACTACGGGGTGCGCTATTTCGCACTGTCATGGACGCCGGAATTCGTGCGCTTCGCCGGCAACAGTCTGCTCATCTCGGCCCTGACCGCCCTGCTCGCCATGGCGATCGCCCTGCTGCTTGGCTTCTTCCGCCGCCTCGATGGCGGCACCCGCAGCCTGCTGCCCCTGCGCATCGCCGCCACCGGCTATGCCATGCCGGGCACTGTGCTCGCCATCGGGGTGCTGGTGCCGCTGACGGCGCTGGATTTTGGTCTCAACGATCTGGCCGAGTGGCTCGGGATGCAGGGGCCAGGTCTGCTGCTGACCGGCACCCTCACCGCCATCGTATTCGGCTACCTGGTGCGCTTCGTGGCCATCGCCATTGGCTCGGTGGAGAGCAGCATGGGCAAGATCTCCCCCAGCCTCGACATGGCGGCCCGCTCCCTTGGGCAGGGGACGGGGGGCATGCTGCGCCGGGTGCATCTGCCTCTGGTGCGACGGGGCCTCTTTGCCGGCGCCATGCTGGTGTTCATCGAATCCATGAAGGAGCTGCCCGCGGCCCTGCTGCTGCGGCCGTTCAACTTCGAGACCCTGGCGACCCATGTCTACCAGTTCGTCTCGGACGAGATGCTGGAGCGGGGGGCGCTCGGCGCCATCGTCATCGTGCTGGTGGGGCTGGTGCCGCTTATCTGGGTCAACCGCAGCCTGGACAGTCCGGGGCACTGAGTCGCCACGTCGGCCAATGAAATTGCATACGGTGTGCTTGACCGAAAGGCAGCGCACCGCCAGAAACGAGAGGAAGTCAGTCGTGTCTTGCTTGCAAGTAGAGAAGGTTAGCTGCCGTTACAACGGCCAGAACGTGCTGGAGCAGCTCTCCCTGACGGTGGCCGACAACGAGATCGTCTGCCTGCTGGGGGCGAGTGGCTGTGGCAAGACCACGCTGCTCAAGGCGGTCGCCGGCCTGCTGCCGCTGGCGGAAGGCCGTATTCATCTTGGTGAGACCCTGCTGGACGGGCCCGGCGTGACGGTGTCGCCTGAGCGTCGCCACATCGGCATGATCTTTCAGGATTACGCCCTCTTCCCCCACCTGACGGTGGCCGAGAACATCGGCTTCGGGCTGACCCGGGCGCCTCGCGACAGCCGCCAGCAGCAGATCGACGAGGCGCTGACCCTGGTCAACCTGCAGGGGCTGGGGGATCGCTATCCCCATCAGCTCTCCGGTGGTCAGCAGCAACGGGTCGCCATCGCCCGCGCCCTGGTCTGCAAGCCCAGATTGATGCTGCTGGACGAGCCCTTCTCCAACATCGACACCCAGGTGAGGATGAAGCTGATCCTGGAGATCCGCACCCTGCTCAAGCGTCAGGGGATAGGCGCCATCTTCGTCAGTCACAGCAAGGAGGAGGCGTTCGCCTTCGCCGATCGGCTGGCGTTGTTCCGGGCCGGTCGCATCGAGCAGGTGGGCCAGCCGGAGCAACTCTATCGCCGCCCCGAGAACCGCTTCGTGGCGGAGTTTCTCGGCGGGGTCAACTATCTGGCGGCCGAGGTGGTGGACAGCCACTGCGTGCAGACAGCGCTCGGGGTCATCTGTGGCCATGAGCCGCACGGTCGCGCCCCGGGAGAGCGGCTGCAACTGATGCTCAGGCCCCAGCAGCTGGCATTGGCTACCGCCGCCGACGGCGACTTGCTGGTGCGGGAGCAGCAGTTCCTCGGCCATCACTGCCGGGTGCTGGTGGAGTGCGCCGGCCAGGTGCTGGAGGCCAGCATAGGGGAGCCTCTCGAAGGGGAGAGGGCGCGGGTGACCGTGGCCCCCCATGCCCTGGTGCTGTTCGAACAGATGCCTTGATAGTGATGTGAAATCAAGGAATTGACCCCGTTCCGGTTTATAATCGCGCCACGCCCATAGCCAATGTCTTTGGAGAGAGAAATGAAAGCCCAAGCCGGGATCTGCGCAGAGCCGAATCTGCATGCCCTCTATCTGATGTTCAATCGCACCGGTGACGGTGTCGAGCTGGCCACCCGTCTGGCCAGGCTGCCGGTTCTGTGGGATGCGGTGAGCGCCGATTTCCCCGACGCAGGTTTCAGCGGTCTGGTCGCCGTCGGCGCCGAGGGCTGGGATGCCATCTACCCGGCCGCCCGTCCGCCCCAGTTCCGTGGCTTCATGGCGCAGTCTGCCAATGGCCAGGAGGCCCCGAATACCCCGTTCGATCTCTTCGTGCAGCTGCGCGCCGATCGGGTGGACGTGCTCCATCATGCCGGCCATCGTGTCATGGCCCTGCTGGCCGGACTGGTGGAGCTGACCGAGGAAGTCCGCGGTTTTCGCAACCAGGATTGCCGTGATCTGACCGGTTTCGTCGACGGCACCGAGAACCCCCAGGGTGAGCACAGGGCCGACGTGGCGCTGATCGATGGGGGTGAATTTGCCGGTGGCTCCTACGTCCATGTCCAGCGCTGGGTGCACGCCATGAGCGACTGGGAGAAGCTGGCCCTCAAGGAGCAGGAGGACATCATTGGCCGCACCAAGGTGGACAACATCGAGTACGAGTCGGCCGACAAGCCGCTGACCTCCCACATCAAGCGGGTCAACCTCAAGACCCCGAAGGGAGAGTCCATGGAGATACTGCGCCAGAGCATGCCCTGGGGCACCATGCGCGAGCAGGGGCTCTACTTCATCTCCTGCTGCCGCACCCCGCAGCACTTCAATGCCATGCTGGCCAGCATGTACAAGGGGGAGGGGAGCCACTTCGATCACCTGCTGCGCTTCACCAGGGCGGTGACAGGGGCCGCCTTCTTCGCCCCCTCCATCGATTTTCTGGTCGCTCAGGGCAAGTAACCGCTTGCCGAGTGCGCGGAAACGAAAAATCCCGGCCTTGGCCGGGATTTTTCGTTCAGGTGGCGCGAGCGCGACCGGATCAGGGGGTCTGTTCGAACAGCTCGAGGGCGGAGAGGTAGAGCTCTTCGATGTCGGTGTCGCTGGTCGGGGTGATGAAGATGGTGTCATCACCGGCTATGGTGCCGAGGATACCTTCGGCCTTGCCGAGGGAGTCGAGCAGGCGGGCGATGAGCTGGGCCGCACCCGGGCTGGTGTGGATCACCACCAGGGCGCCGTTGTGGTCGACATCCAGTACCAGGTTCTTGAGCGGGCTGGAGGTGGTGGGCACACCCAGTTCCACCGGCAGGCAGTAGACCATCTCCATCTTGGCATTGCGGGTGCGGACGGCGCCGAAGCGGCTCAGCATGCGCGAAACCTTGGACTGGTTGATGTTCTCAAAGCCCATCTCTTGCAGGGCAGTGACTATCTCTGCCTGGGAGCCGAAACGCTCCTCTTTCAGCAAGGCTTTAAAGGCCTTGGCCAGTTTTTCTTGCTTGTCGTTATGTTTCATCTTGGACTCACGAATGAGGGAGGTGACCGCCTGTCACGCTCAGGCGGCAGATACGAACAGCGCTGCTATTTTGCATTCATATGCCTGTTTTGGCAAGGAAGCGGCGCTTGTTCTGCATATTGATTCAAATATAGCTTGCATCAACTTATGCTGGCGCTAGAATCAGGACGAAATTTTGAAAACTTATTCAATTGGGCTGTATGGGTATCGAATTAATCGGCATCGAAAAATCCTGGCACAAGGTGCCGGTACTGCAACAGGTCAGCTTCCGGACTGCACCCGGCGAGACCTTGGTATTGCTGGGCCCGAGCGGTGCGGGCAAGAGCTCGCTGCTGCGGATGATGAACCTGCTGGACACCCCGGATGCGGGTGTGCTGCGCATCGCCGACAGTGAATTTTCTTTCCCGTCCAGCCTCTCTCCCGCGGAATTCAACCGCCAGGCCCAGGCCTTGCGCCGCAAGGTGGGCATGGTGTTCCAGCAGTACAATCTGTGGCCCCATCTCACCGTGATGGAGAACCTGATTGAAGCCCCCATCAAGGTGCTGGGCATGAGCCGCGAGGCTGCCATCGAGAAGGGCGCCTACCTGCTGGCCCAGTTGCAGTTGGCCGACAAGCGGGATGCCTGGCCGGCGCGCCTCTCCGGCGGCCAGCAGCAGCGGGTCGCCATCGCCAGAACCCTGATGATGGATCCCCAGGTGCTGCTGTTTGACGAGCCCACTGCGGCGCTCGATCCTGAAATAACCAAAGAGGTGGCGGAGATCATCCGCACCCTGAGCCAGACCGGCATCACCCAGGTGGTGGTGACCCACGAGGTGGAGTTCGCCCGCAAGGTGGCCAGTCAGGTGATTTATCTGGAGAAGGGGCGGATCATCGAATCCGGCACCGCCGCCATCTTCCAATCCCCGCAAACCAGCCGGTTTGCCGAATTCTTGATGCATTGATACTGAATCGATAAGGAAGCTGTCATGAAAAAGAGTCTGTTGCTGGTTGCTGCCATGGGTCTGCTGAGCACCTCGGTGCTAGCCAAGGAGATCAAGTTCGCCACCGAGGCCACCTATGCGCCGTTCGAATACCTGGATGACAAGAACGAGTTCCAGGGCTTTGACATCGATCTGGCCCGCGCCGTCTGCGAGCAGGCCAAGCTGGAGTGCAGCTTCCACAACCAGGCCTTCGACAGCCTGATCCCCAGCCTCAAGTTCCGTCGCTATGACGCCGTCATCGCCGCCATGGACGTGACCCCGGAGCGGGCCGCCCAGGTCGACTTCTCCGATATCTATTACGAGAACTCAGCGGTCTTCGTGGCCAAGAAGGGCGCCTTCAAGGGGCCTGAAGAGCTGGTGGACAAGACGGTCGGCGTGCAGAACGGCACCTCCCACCAGTCCTACCTGGTGGACAACTGGGTGAGCAAGGGTCTGCTGACCGTGCCCTACGCCAGCTACCAGAGCGCCTTCCTCGACATGATGAACGGTCGCACCGACGGCGTCTTCGCCGACACCGCCGTTGCCGCCGACTGGCTCAAGCAGCACAAGGAGTACGGTGTCATCGGCACGCCGGTGACCGACGCCAAGTACTTCGGTACCGGCTTTGGCATCGCTGTGGCCAAGGGCAACCAGGAGCTGCTGACCCAGCTGAACAAGGGGCTGGCCGAGATCAAGGCCAACGGCACCTATCAGAAGATCTTCGACAAGTACTTCGCGCAGTAAGCCATGCTGAGCCTGTTGTTGGATGCAGCCTGGATGACCCTGGGGCTGGCCTTGGCATCACTGGTCGGGGGCATGGTGCTGGCGCTGGCGTTCAGCGCCGCCGAGCTCAGCAAGCGCAGTTGGCTGGTGTGGCCTGTGGCCACGCTGACCACGCTCATTCGTGGTTTGCCCGAGCTGCTGGTGGTGCTGTTCATCTACTTCGGCTCGACCCAGGTGTTGTTCCTCATCACCGGGGAGTACGTGGAGTTCAGCCCCTTCGCCTGCGGCGTGCTGGCGCTCTCCCTGCTGTTCGCGAGCTACGCCACCCAGACCCTGCGGGCGGCGCTCAATGCGGTGCCCGCCGGGCAGCGGCTGGCGGCGCTGGCGCTGGGCCTTGACAAGGGCCACATCTTCTTTCGCATCGTGCTGCCCCAGGCCTGGCGTCACGCCCTGCCGGGGTTGGGAAACCAGTGGCTGGTGCTGCTCAAAGACACCGCACTGGTCTCCCTCATCGGGGTGAACGAGATGATGCGCCAGGCCCAGATGGCCTCGGCCAGCACCTATGAACCCTTCACCTGGTACGCCGCGGCCGCCCTCATCTATCTGGCCATCAGCCTGGTGAGTGAGTTTGGCCTCAAGCAGGCTGCCCGCTACACCCGCCGTTACGGAGGCTGACCATGCAGGATTACCTGATGACCCTGCTGGGGGGGCTGGCGATTACCCTGCAGCTCACCGCGTTCAGCTTGCTGCTCGGCGTGCTGATGGCGGCGGGCATGACCTGGGTGCTGGAGCGCCGCATTCCGGTGGCGACCCAGCTGGTGCAGCTGTGGGTGCTGGTCTTCACCGGCACGCCTCTGCTCATCCAGATCTTCCTCATCTACTATGGGCCTGGCCAGTTTGAATGGCTCAAGGCGGGGCCGCTCTGGCCGTTGCTCAAGCAACCCTGGTTCTGCGCCGTGCTGGCGCTCGGGTTCAACACCGCAGCCTACTCCACCCGGCTGTTCAAGGGGGCGCTCGACGCCATCCCTGCAGGCGAGGTAGAGGCCTGCCGGGCGCTCGGCTTCTCCGCCGGCCAGACCCTGTGGATGAAGACCCGCCACGCGGCCCGTCGGCTGGTACCCGCCTACTCCAACGAAGTGATCCTGGTGCTCAAGGGCAGCTCGCTGGCCAGCACCATCACCATCATGGACATCATGGGGCTGGCCCAGCGTCTCAACGCCCAGACCTATGACACCCTGGCGGTGTTCACCGTGGCCGGGGGCCTCTACCTGACCATGAATGGATTGTTAACAATTGGTTTCCGCTGGTGCGAGAAGCGGGCACTGGCATTCCAGTCCTGAAGCAGTCGTATTTACCTCTTAATTGTGAGGGAGACACAGGAAATCTGTGTCTTTCCTCTCATTTATCGCATATTCCTCTCCGCTTTCGTCGCCGCTTGCTCCCTGGCTCACAGAACCCGTGATTACAACTGTTATCAGATTGTTTTTTAGCAGGGGATCCTTTAAGGTGAGGCGCACAATAAGAAACAGCGTTAACCCAACTAGAAACAACCTTAAACCTACGCTTAGACATGGAGTTGATCATGAAAGTTGCCGTTCTGGGTGCCGCCGGTGGCATCGGCCAAGCCCTTGCTCTGCTGTTGAAAAATCGCCTGCCTGCCGGTTCCGAGTTGAGCCTGTATGACATTGCCCCGGTCACCCCGGGCGTGGCGGCGGACCTGAGCCATATCCCGACTGACGTGAAAGTAAAAGGTTTCTGCGGTGAAGATCCGAGCCCGGCTCTGGTCGGCGCCGATGTCGTGCTGATCTCTGCCGGCGTGGCGCGCAAGCCCGGCATGGATCGTTCCGATCTGTTCAACATCAACGCCGGTATCGTCAAGAATCTGGTGGAGAAGTGTGCCGCCTCCTGCCCGAAGGCACTGATCGGCATCATCACCAACCCGGTCAACACCACGGTCGCCATCGCCGCCGAAGTGCTGAAGAAGGCCGGTGTCTATGACAAGCGCCGCCTGTTCGGCGTGACCACCCTGGACGTCATCCGTGGCGAGACCTTCGTGGCCGAGGCCAAGGGCCTGAACATCGACAAGATCCGCGTCAACGTGATCGGTGGCCACAGTGGCGTGACCATACTGCCGCTGCTCTCCCAGATCGAAGGGGCCAGCTTCACCGCGGAAGAAGCGGCTGCCATGACCAAGCGCATCCAGAATGCCGGTACCGAAGTGGTGGAAGCCAAGGCCGGTGGCGGTTCTGCCACCCTCTCCATGGGTCAGGCAGCCTGCCGTTTCGGTCTGTCCCTCATCAAGGGTCTGCAGGGCGAAGCCAATGTCATCGAGTGCGCCTATGTGGAAGGCAACGGCGAGCACGCCACCTTCTTCGCGCAGCCGGTGCTGCTGGGCAAGAACGGCGTCGAGAGCGTGCTGGACTACGGCAAGCTGAGCGCCTTCGAGCAAGAGTCCATGGACAGCATGCTGGCTACCCTGAAGGCCGATATCCAGCTGGGTGTCGACTTCGTCAAGTAAGCCGCAGCGTCGATCATGAGGGGAGCCCAGGCTCCCCTTTGTCATTTCCGGGGTTTGCCATGGAGAGCTAAGGAGATGGACCCGGCTGCCGATAAAGAGGGCAGCAGGAGATCCCTATGATGAAACCCAGTACCCTCATCGGCCTCGTCGGTCTGTGCAGCCTCCCCTTGCAGGGGGCCGAGCCGATCTCGGCGGCCGCGCAAACCCAGTCGGTGGCGGCCGCCACAGTCCCGGCGCCCTCGGCGGCCTTGGCCCCGGCATCGGCTGCATCAGCGACCCTGCCGGCCACCGCACCTGTACCGTCAGCCGCAGTGCCGGCGGCTGCCGTTGCCCCAGCGCCGGTGGCGTCGGCTGCGTTGCCTACGGCTGTCGCTGCTCCGGCCCCTGTGCTGTCGAGCGTTGATGCACCCGCCCCAGTGGCATCAACCCCGGCGGCAGCGCCGCTGCCCAGGGCGGTGAACCCTGGCTCCCTGGCCACCGGAGAGCTGCAGGCGGTGCCGCTCTATCGGCAGGACGAGCTGCTCAACTGGATAGAGCAGGGACGTCATCTGGCCCGGGTGAAGCAGGACAGGTGCCAGCTGACCCAGGACATAGAGGCGCGCGCCTCCGTGATGAAGATCCCGGCCTATCAGTTCCTGTGGGGGGACATGCTGGCCTGGGGCGTCTGCATCAAGCCAGACGCCCAGATCGGGGTGCAATACATGTGGGAGGCGGCCAATCAGGGTCTGGCTCCCGCACTGGAGCAGCTCGGGCGCTATTACTGGAAAGGCATTTTGGTCCAGAAGGATCTGGTGCGGGCCGAGACCCTGATGCGGGAGGCCGCCAGCCTGGGTTTCCAGCGGGCCCAGATAGAGTGGGTCGAGATGCTGCTGCAGGGCATGGGCAGTCCGCTGGACTACGAGGAGGCCTACCACTGGCTGCACGGCGCCGTCATCGGCGACAAGGCGACCCACCAGAAGGCGGCTAGCCTGCTGAGCCGGCTCGGCAATCGCATGCCCGCCAATGCCATCGCCCGCGCCAAGGCGATGCATTAAGCCCGGCAAGCCAGGCCACTCGATACAACAAGGCCCGCGAACCTGAGTTCGTGGGCCTTGTGCATTTCTCCGGTCAGAGGGAGGGATCAGAGATCCTGATGGGGGCCGAATACCTCGTAGTGCATCCGGTCGGCAGGCACGCCCAAACTGCTCAGCTGATCTTTCACCGCCTTCATGAAGCCCAGGGGGCCGCAGAAGTAGTAGTGGGCGTTGGCCGGGATGAGGCCCGTGACCTGTTCCAGCACCAGGGTGCCGCTGAAGTCGTAGTCCATCCCCTGCACGTCCTGCTCGGCAGGCACCCTGTACCAGACCCGGCTCTGCAAACTGGCATGTTGGCGGCTCTTGGCCTGGATCTCTTCCTTGAAGGCATGGTGGGCGCCATGCTCGCAGGCATGGAGCCAGCGGATTTCAGTTTCTGGTTGCTCGGCCAGCAACTGGTTGAGCATGCTCAGCATGGGGGTCAGGCCCACTCCGGCGGAGAGCAGCACCACTGGTGTGGTCGTCTCGGTCTTCAGGAAGAAGTCCCCTGCCGGTGGCATCAACGCCACCTCGTCACCGATGTGAAGCTGGTCATGCAGCATGTTGGAGGCCTGGCCATGGGGCTCGCGCTTGACGCTGATGCGGTAGTCGCGGCCATTGGGGGCATCGGAGAGGGAGTATTGACGGATCTCCTGATGCTCCAGCGACGGGTGATTGAGCCTGATGCTGATATATTGCCCCGGCTTGAAGCGCAGCACGGGTTTGCCGTCGACGGGGGCCAGCACGAAGGAGGTGACAAGCTCGCTCTCCTGGCGCTTCTCCTTGATGAGGAAGGGGCGGGCCCCCTGCCAGCCACCGAGCTCGCTCGCCTTCTCCCGGTAGAGCTCGCCCTCCCGACCGATGAAGATGTCGGCCAGCACGCCATAGGCCTTGCCCCAGGCTTCCAGCACCTCGTCCGTCACCGCGTTGCCACCCATTTCTTTGAGCGTGGCCAAGAGATGACTACCCACAATGTGATATTGTTCCGGCTGGATCAGGAAACCCGTGTGCTTGTGGGCGATGCGTTCCACGGCTCCGGCCAGGGCCCCCAGGTTGTCGATGTTCCTGGCGTAGGCCGCCACGGCACTGAACAGGGCCAGGGGCTGACCACCACTGCGCTGATGGGCCAGGTTGAACACATCCTTCAACTCTGGGTTGTGGTTGAACATGCGCTGGTAGAAGTGCTGGGTGAGGGCTGGCCCCGCCGATTCGAGCAAAGGAATGGTGCTCTTGATGACGGCGATGGTGGCTTGGTCTAACATAGGAGGTCCTTTCTAATTGAACATCTGGAATGTCACTTAATAAGTTGCATCCTAAATGTTTAATTGATCTGGATCAATCATCAATTCTTTGCGCTATGCGCCACAGGCACTATGAGACTAACAAGCTATACCGATTTTGGATTGAGAGCCCTGCTCTATCTGGCCACGTTGCCGGAGGGGGAATTGTCGAGCGTGGCCAAGGTGTCTGCCTTGTATGACGTCTCTCGCAATCACATGGTGAAGGTGGTGAATCAGCTGGTGAAGTTGGGTTATCTGCAGTCCCAGCGTGGCAAGAATGGCGGGATCCGTATGGCCTGTTCCCCTGAGAGCGTGAACATAGGCCAGGTGATCCGGGCGCTGGAAGGCAATCTGGACGGCATCGACTGCAACTCGCCGGTGTGCCACATCGTCTCGGTCTGTCTGCTCAAGAGTGCCCTGAAGGAGGCGATGAACGCCTTCCTTGCGGTGATGGACGGCTATACGCTGCAAGATCTGCTGGCCAACCGCGACGAGCTGCAGCAGGTGTTCGGCGAGTTGATCCCGACCCTGGTGCTGGAGCCGGATGACGAGAGCGAGTGAGACGAAAAAGGCTGCCATCGGCAGCCTTTTTTCAATCCTCGTAACCTGACTCGTTACGGTAGAGGTGTGGCATGATCCTCGCCATCTTCACCATGTTGTTCTCCACTTCGAGTATCTCGATGGGATAACCCGCCAGCCTGACGCTGATGTTGGGCTGGGGGATCTCTTCCAGATACTCCAGTATCACCCCGTTGAGGGTGCGCGGGCCGTCGATGGGCAGGTGCCAGTGCATCTCCTTGTTCAGCTCGCGGATGCTGGCGGAGCCTTCCACCAGGAAGGAGCCATCCGGCTGGGGGTGGATCTCGTCGCTCGGCGCCGGGGCCATGGAGGTGGTGAAGTCGCCCACTATCTCTTCCAGGATGTCATCCAGGGTGATCAGCCCCTGGATATCCCCATACTCGTCCACTATCAGCCCGATCCTCTCCTTGTTACGCTGGAACTTGGCCAGCTGCACGTTGAGGGGGGTGCCCTGAGGAATGAAGTAGATGGGATCGACTTCCCGCAGCAGGCTGGACTTGCTGAACTGGTCCTTGGCGACCAGTCTGAGGGCATCACGAGAGTGTAAAAATCCGACAACGTCGTCAATATTGTCGCGATAGAGCAGGATCTTGGTGTGAGCGCAGTGAGCCAGCTGGCGCAATATGCTCTTCCAGTCGTCGTTGATGTCGATGGCAGAGATCTCGCTGCGCGGCACCATGATGTTTTCCACCGTCATCTTGTCCAGATCCAGAATGCTGATCAGCATCTCCTGATGGCGCTGGGGAATGAGGCTACCCGCCTCGTTGACTATGGTGCGCAGCTCTTCGGTGTTGAGGGAGTCATCCTTGCGATGTTCCAGTCGCAGCAGCTTGAGCAAGAGGTTGGTGATGCTGTTGATGAGCCAGACAAGGGGGGCGAAGGGCACCATCAGCCCCTTGAGGATCCAGGAGGCGGGGTAGGCTATGCGCTCGGGAAACATGGCCGCCAGTGTCTTGGGGGTGACTTCCCCGAACACCAGCACCACCAGGGTGAGGCCGAAGGTGGCGATGGCGACGCCGAGATCCCCGAACAGCCGGATGCAGACGATGGTGGCGATGGCGGAGGCCAGGATGTTGACCAGGTTGTTGCCGATGAGGATGAGGCCAAGCAGGCGATCCGGTCGAGCCAGCAGCTTTTCGACCCGACGGGCTGCCTTGTGCTTGGTTTGGGCCAGATGCCGCAACTTGTAGCGGTTGAGGGACATCAGACCGGTTTCGGAACTGGAGAAGAAGGCTGACAACACAATCAAGATAACGAGAACAATCAGTAATGTGCTCGTTGAGATACTGTCCAAGAAGGGCTCCTGTTGGGGTGGTGTTTGGGTGGCTGAACCGTCAGCTCAGCAAGACTTCCTTGACGAAGCGGCTGCCAAAGTAGGCCAGGGTCAGGATGACGCTGCCGATGAGGCTCAGCATGATGACCTTGCGACCACGCCAGCCACGGGTGTGGTGACCCCACAGCAGCAAGGCGTAGACGCACCAGGCCAGGATCGAGAGGATGGCCTTGTGGGATTTGCCCTGGGCGAACATGTCTTCCAGGAAGAACAGACCCGAGGCGATGGAGAGCGTCAGCAGCAAGAGGCCCGCGGAGATGAGCTGGAACAGGCGCTTCTCCACCGTCATCAGGGGCGGCATGGCCGGCAGATGGCTTATCTTTCTGGACTTCAGCTGCCGATCCAGACAGGCAAGCTGGAGCGCAAACAGGCAGGCGATCATCAGTACCGAATAGGCCATCAAGGCGAGCCCGATGTGCAGCAGCAGTTGGGGATGCGCTTCCAGATGGGTGATGTAGCGACCCGGAATGAGGGCGCTGGCAGCGAGCAGCAAGGCCGAGAAACTGTAGACCACGGGCAGCAGGATCCAGCCGTTGAAACGGCGGGTAACGCAGGTCATGAAGCAACTGATGATGAGGCTGACCAGGGAGGCGACGTTCAACATGCTGAGATTCTGGCCGGAATGGGTGGCCAGCACCTCGCTGCCCACCGCCACGCCATGGGCGGTCAGGGCCAGGCCGACACAGGCAAACAGCGACACCTGCCCGACGGGCTTGGCGCTGAGCAGCAGGTGCAGAGAGGCGATGATGGCCAGCAGGTAAAACGCCAGGGCCAGAACAGAGATCACGATCATAACCAGGTCGTTGTCGAACAAGCTTTTATGGATAAGAGAGGCAGTATACCTTGCACAAGATATGCTCGCCAGTTGTGCCAGGGGCTAACTGCCCATATATAAGTAGCAGCTGACAGCCCCGTGCGGCGAATAATCGTCCTCCGGCGTTGACTGGGGTATAATGCCCTCCATTTGTTACACCCGCTCATTCGATGGCGGGTCACCGCCGCAAGCGGTGAGTAATCGTCCTCACAGTGCTGACTGGGGTATAATGCCCCACTAGTTACGCCAAGAATCGGAATGCGTCATGTTTGAGAATTTGACTGAACGACTCTCGCGCACCCTGCGCAATGTCAGTGGCCGTGGCCGGCTGACCGAAGAGAACATCAAGGATACCTTGCGTGAAGTGCGCATGGCGCTGCTCGAGGCGGACGTGGCCCTGCCGGTGGTGCGTGACTTCGTTGCCCGCGTGAAAGAGCGTGCCGTCGGCCAGGAAGTGGCCAAGTCCCTGAGCCCGGGCCAGGCTTTCATCAAGATAGTGCATGGCGAGCTGGTCTCCGTCATGGGAGAGGCAAACGAGCAGCTCAATTTGGCCGCACAGCCGCCGGCCATCATCCTGATGGCGGGCCTGCAGGGTGCCGGTAAGACCACGACTGTGGGCAAGCTCGCCAAGCTGCTCAAGGAGCGCCACAAGAAGAAGGTGCTGGTGGTCAGTGCCGACGTCTACCGCCCGGCGGCGATCAAGCAGCTCGAGACCCTGGCCAATGACATCTCGGTCGATTTCTTCCCGAGCGATGTGACCCAGAAGCCGGTGGCGATCGCCACCGCCGCCATCGATCAGGCGCGCAAGAAATTCTATGACGTGGTGATCGTCGATACCGCCGGTCGTCTGCACGTGGACACCGAGATGATGGCAGAGATCCAGGATCTTCACGCCACCATCAAGCCGGTCGAGACCCTGTTCGTGGTGGATGCCATGACAGGTCAGGATGCTGCCAATACCGCCAAGGCGTTCAACGAAGCGCTGCCGCTCACCGGCGTCATCCTCACCAAGGCGGACGGCGACGCCCGCGGCGGTGCCGCCCTGTCGGTGCGCCACATCACCGGCAAGCCGGTCAAGTTCATCGGTATGGGCGAGAAGACCGATGCCCTTGAGCCCTTCCACCCGGACCGTCTCGCATCCCGCATCCTCGGCATGGGGGACGTGCTGTCACTCATTGAGGAAGTGGAACGCACAGTCGACAAGGAGAAAGCCGCCAAGCTGGCCAGCAAGGTCAAGAGCGGCAAGGGCTTCGATCTGGAAGATTTCCGCGAGCAGCTGGCCCAGATGCGCAACATGGGCGGCATGATGGGCATGCTCGACAAGTTGCCCGGCATGTCCGGTCTGCCGGATAACGTGAAAGATCAGATGGATGACAAGATCACAGTGCGGATGGAGGCCATCATCAGCTCCATGACGCCCAAGGAGCGTGCTCATCCCGATCTCATCAAGGGCTCCCGCAAGCGTCGCATCGCCGCGGGTTCCGGCATGCAGGTGCAGGACGTGAACAAGCTGCTCAAGCAGTTCACCGAGATGCAGCGCATGATGAAGAAGATGTCCGGCAAGGGTGGCATGCGCAAGATGATGGGCCAAATGAAGAACATGCTGCCCCCCGGATTTGGTGGTGGCGGACGCGGTCCGTTCTGATTTTCCTGCTTGTCAGGCAAAAAGGCTCACCGCGGTGAGCCTTTTTCATGCCAACTCCTGCGCAAAAAATAGCAGGCTTGGTTGCAATTATTACGAATCCAAGTAGAATTACGCGGCTTATTTTAAGCTAGGGTCTGCGTATTTGCAGGCCTTGTTCATTAGATGTTCATGAGGACGATATGGTAACCATTCGTTTACAACGTGGTGGCGCGAAAAAGCGTCCGTTCTACCAGGTAGTAGTTTCTGACAGCCGTTGCGCCCGTGACGGTCGCTTCATCGAGCGCGTTGGTTTCTTCAACCCGGTTGCTGCTGGTAACGCTGAAAAGCTGAACCTGGACCTGGCTCGTATCGAGCATTGGGTTGCTACTGGTGCCACTGTTTCTGACCGTGTTGCCAAGCTGATCAAAGACGCTAAAAAAGCTGCTTAATCAGCCAAGCGGTAAGGAGTTAAGGTGGAAAAACCTATAGTTCTGGGCACCCTGGGTACCGTCTACGGCATCAAGGGCTGGCTTAAAGTGAACTCCTTCACCGATGTTGCCGAAGCGATTTTCGATTACAACCCCTGGCTGATCAATCAGAACGGGGTGTGGCGTGAGATTCAGGTCTCGGCCTGGAAGCGTCACAACAAGGGTCTGATCTGCAAGCTCGATGGTATCGATGTGCGCGAGGATGCCCTGGCATTGACCAATGTCGAGATTGGCGTAGCCGCCGATCTGTTGCCTGCGTTGCCTGAAGGTGAGTTCTACTGGCGTGACCTGATTGGTTGCTCCGTGATGACCACCAAGGGATACGACCTGGGCAAGGTGACCGAATTGATGGAAACCGGCTCCAACGATGTGTTGGTGGTTGAGGCCAATGTAAAAGATGCCTTTGGTGCAAAGGAGCGGCTGATCCCGTTCCTGGAAGAGCAGGTGATCAAGAACATTGATCTGACTGCTCGAACAATCGAAGTTGATTGGGATCCTGGTTTCTAGTTTCCCGCGCTAACACGGGTGCCGGAGGTTTCTTATGTGGATTGGGGTGATTAGCCTCTTCCCGGAAATGTTCCGAGCCATTACCGAGCACGGGGTAACGGGTCGGGCCGTCAAGAGTGGCCTGCTGCAGATTGAGTGCTGGAACCCTCGGGATTTCACCCACGACAAACACCGTACGGTCGATGATCGTCCTTATGGTGGTGGGCCTGGGATGCTGATGATGGTTCAGCCGCTGCGTGATGCGATTCATGCAGCCAAGCAAGCGGCGGGAGACGGGGCGAAAGTCATCTATCTCTCTCCTCAGGGGCGCAAGCTGACTCAAGCGGGCGTAACCGAGTTGGCGACGAATCAGAAACTGATTCTGGTCGCCGGTCGATACGAAGGTATCGATGAACGCGTGATACAAACCGAAGTCGACGAAGAGTGGTCTATCGGGGATTACGTGTTAAGTGGTGGCGAGTTGCCTGCCATGACCCTGATCGATGCGGTTTCGCGTCTGGTCCCCGGGGTCTTGGGTGATCAGGCCAGTGCCGAGCAGGACTCCTTCACGGATGGCCTGCTGGATCATCCCCACTACACTCGGCCGGAGTTGTTGGATGGATTGGCGGTGCCCGAGGCGCTGACAAGCGGCAATCACGAAGTGATTCGGCGCTGGCGTCTCAAGCAGTCGCTCGGACGAACCTGGCAGAGAAGGCCGGAACTTATTAACAACCTAGCTCTGACTGACGAGCAAGAATCACTTCTTGCCGAGTATGTCCGCGAAGTGCGTGACAGCGTTAAGTAGAGTTTTCAGTTTATCCTAGGTAAGGAAAGACAATGAGCAAGATTATTCAGCAGCTTGAACAAGAGCAACTGCGTACCGACATCCCGGCTTTTGCCCAGGGCGACACCGTACGTGTTCAAGTTCGTGTTAAAGAAGGTGGTAAAGAGCGTCTGCAGGCTTTCGAAGGCATCGTCATTGCCAAGCGTAACCGCGGTCTGCACTCTGCTTTCACCGTTCGCAAGATCTCCAACGGCGAAGGTGTTGAGCGTGTATTCCAGACTCACTCTCCGCTGATCCACAGTGTAGAACTGAAGCGTCGTGGTGATGTTCGCCGCGCCAAGCTGTACTACCTGCGCAACCTGTCCGGCAAAGCTGCTCGTATCAAAGAGAAGCTCAACTAATTCGATTCGAATTGGTGTCGGTATGTCGACGAATAGCTCGACAGGTAGTGAAAAGGCTCGCCAATGGCGAGCCTTTTTTGTATGCGGATTTCGCGCAGGCTGGCTTCAGCCAGGCTGGCTGACCCGCACCACAGAGTTGTCGCGCCCGAAGGGGCCGGGCACATAGTCGTCCGCTTCCCAGTCGTTGTCATAACGGGTCTCCCCGTCTGGCTGCACCAGTTGATAGCAATACTCGAAATGACTGGGGCCATCGGTGGGAAGGTTGAGGGTCGCCTTGAACTCCCCGCTCTTCATTCTTTTCAATTCAATGGGTTGCCACTGGCTGAACTCCCCCAGCAGCAAGACCTGTTCGGCCTCGCCTGCGGCCTCTTTTTCCACTGCGAAGGTCACCTTGACCTCGGGGCGGGACTTGAGAAATTGCTTGTTGATCGGCATATCGACTCCTTGTCACTGACTGCGAAGAAAGCAGCGCTGTTCATTTTTATATCACCTTATGACAAAGATGTTGATAGCAATCGTCAGGCAGGCAGGGCGAAATGACGCCGAAGCAGCTGGTGAGTGAACTCAATCTTGAGGTAGAAGCCCCTTGGCAGTGTCTGGATTGGCTGGCCATTGCGGCCGATGGCGCGAGTCAGCGCCTTGCTGTTGGCCGCCTTGGGGCGCAGTTGCATGACCTGACCGTGGCGGGCGCTGATCTGCTCCACCTCCCCCAGCACTATCATGTCCATCAGCTCCTCCCAATCCTGACGCAGCAACCTGTCTTCTTCTTCGCTCGGGCTCCACAGCAACGGCATGCCGACCCGGCGTTCGCCGATGGGTATGGTGCGGCTGCCCTCCACCGGGATCCAGAGTACCCGCGACAGCTTGTTGCGCACATTGGACTCCTCCCAGCGCTGGCCACTGATCCCGATGAGGGGAGCGACGCAGACGAAGGTGGTTTCCAGCGGTTTGCCCTGAGGATCGATCGGGATCGTCTTGAGTTCTATACCGAGATCGGGGAAGTCCTGCTCCGGGCGGCTGCCCGCGCTGGCGCCCAGCTGCCACTCGATCAACTGGCCGATCCAGCCCTTGTCCCGCCTGAGATCCCGTGGCACCGGGATACCGGCCGTCGCGGCGAGCTGGGCCAGGGTGAAGCCCGCCATGGCGTAGGCGCGCGCCATCAATTCCTGCTCTGACTGTGGATTAGCGGGCATGAGGGGCTCCTGTTGGCGAGAAGGGGGTGGACAAGTGTGATCCTGACAGAGGATCGCTGTTTTTGTAACCGATCCTTGCCCGGCTATGCACAGGGGGGGCAAGATTGTGAATTATCATCTATGGCAATGATTTTAAAGGAATTTGACTTTTTTCTCCAGCCTGGAGAACGGGAGGATCCCGGTTGCAACGAGTTGTCCAAGGGTTTGGCCTGGCTGTTGCACATAGTTATCCACAGAAATCTTGGATAAGTGACATAAAGTGGTGATACAGGGCCCGGCATCAGAAATAAATGTGAGAGCACGCCGATTTTTCTCGCCATATCGGTGCAGATAATGCGCCATCCTTGTGGATAAACTAGCCTTGGTGGATCTTTGAACAGTCGAACTTGTTCACAATTGACAGTCAGGATCCTCGGGCGCAAAAGACATGGATCTTGATCCAGTCTTTAAATATTAACTATATGTATTTAAATGAATATTTTGTTTTTATATGAATCGGGTATGATACGGCATGATTTGAAGTCGTAGTATAAAACTACTGTATATACCCGCTTGATCACAGGCTTATGCACAGTCTGGGTGGGCAACTTGCGGAGCTTGTCCTTCAGGTTTGTTTATAACTTTGCTTGAAATGCCAAGTTATTCATGAGTGGAAGATGACAGTCCCTGTTTGCCGCCACGGGGTGAATGTGGAACAATCTCTTTATAGATTCAGCCTTTATAAGGTGATCACGTGATAGATGGCGACGGATTTCGTCCCAATGTCGGCATCGTGATCTGTAACCGTGACGGGCAAGTATTGTGGGCTAAGCGCTATGGGCAGCACTCCTGGCAGTTTCCGCAGGGGGGAGTTGATGATGGTGAATCGCCGGAGCAGGCCATGTATCGTGAGCTGTATGAGGAGATAGGCCTCAAGCCCGACGATGTGACCATACTGGCGACCAGTCGCAACTGGCTGAAGTATCGCTTACCCAAACGACTCGTTCGCTGGGACAGTTCACCGGTCTGTATTGGCCAGAAGCAGAAATGGTTTTTGCTGCAGCTCGATCCTGGCAAAGAGTCCAGGATCCAGTTCGGTTGTCATGGTCACCCGGAATTTGATGATTGGCGTTGGGTCAGCTTCTGGTACCCGGTTCGTCAGGTCGTCTCCTTCAAGCGGGAAGTTTACCGCCGGGTGATGAAGGAGTTTGCCCCGCTGGCCATGCCGGTGCCGGTGGTGCAGGTTAATCGAAAGGATGGGCGGCGCAACCGCTCGCGCTAAGGAGCACAATTAGTTGCTGACGGAACTCAGACGCATCGTCGAGAGCATGGCCGAGGCCAACACCCTCGAACAGGCCTTGCAAGCATTGGTGAGCCAGACCCGGCTCGCCATGACGGTGGACTGCTGCTCCGTTTATGTCGCCGAACCGGACATGCGCCGCTATCGACTGGCGGCGACCGATGGTCTGGCCGAGTCTGCGGTGGGCAAGGCCACCCTGCCGTTCGAGCAGGGCATAGTCGGCCTGGTGGGTCAGCGGGAAGAGCTGATCAACCTGGCCGATGCGCCTTCTCACCCCAGTTTCAAGTTCCTGCCCGATGTCGCGGAAGAGGCGTTTCGCTCCTTCCTCGGCGCCCCCATCATGCACCAGCGCCAGGTGGTTGGCATTCTGGTGGTGCAGCAGAAAGAGAGCCGGCTGTTCGATGAAGGGGAAGAGTCCTTCATGGTCACCCTGGCGGCACAGCTAGCGGCCCGCATCGCCCAGGCCCAGGCCAAGGGCTGGTTGCAGAAGACCGACTGGAGCAAGCCGCTGCGCGGCATCGCCGGTGCCAGCGGCATCGCCATCGCCAAGGCCTGGGTGTGGCGCCCGCGCAAGGCGCTCAACAGCATCACCCCGCGCAAGGACGAGGAGCATGGCAAGCAGCTGGCCCGGCTGGAGCTTGCGGTGGAAGAGGTGCGCCACGACCTGGAGAGCCTGGCGCTGCGCTTTCGCGAGAGCTACAGCCAGGATTCGGTCGCCATCTTCGACATCTATCTGCACCTGCTGAACGATCCCGGCTACATCAAGCCCATCCGCAACAAGGTCAGCAAGGAGCACTGGACCGCCATCTCCGCGGTCAAGATCATCAGCGATCGGTTGATCGAGCAGTTCAAGGGGATGAAAGACCCCTACCTGCGGGAGCGCTCCACCGATGTGAAAGACATCGCCCAGCGGCTCATCAGCCGGCTGGTGCAGGACGAACCCGAGCAGCTCACCATAGGGGAGCCGGTGGTGCTGGTCGCCGACGAGGTGACCGCCACCATACTCGCCGAGATCCCGCGGGAGTTTCTGAGCGGCGTGGTCTCCCTCAAGGGGGGAACCAACTCCCATGCTGCCATCCTGGCCCGTGCCATGGGGGTGGCGGCCATCATGGGGGTGGATCTGCCCCTGGGTGACATAGGCGGGCGCACCCTGGTCATCGACGGTTACAGCGGTGATCTCTTCATCGAACCCAATCAGGTGATCCTGACCGAGTACCGGCAGCTGCTCAACGAGGAGCGGGCGCTCGATACCCTGGTGCGCAGCGTCGACAACCAACCCTCGGAGACGGCTGACGGCACCCCTGTCTCCTTGCTGCTCAACGCCGGCCTCAGTGCCGACACCGAGATCTCCCTCAATCATCTGGCGGACGGGGTCGGGCTCTATCGCACCGAGATCCCCTTCATGCTGCAGGACAGCTTCCCCTCCGAATGGGAGCAGACGGCGCGCTATCGCGGGATCCTGGAGACCTATCGGGATCGCCCGGTCTGCATGCGCACCCTGGACGTGGGGGGGGACAAGCAATTGCCCTATTTCCCCATAGTGGAGGAAAATCCCTTCCTTGGCTGGCGGGGGATCCGGCTCACCCTGGATCACCCCGAGTTGTTCCTGGTGCAGCTCAAGGCCATGCTGCGCGCCAGCGAAGGGCTGGACAATCTAGCCATCATGCTGCCGATGATCAGCAGCGTCAGTGAAATCAAGGCTTCCCGCCGGCTGCTGGATCAGGCTTGGCGTGAAGTGTCGGAAGAGGCGGTGAGCCGCGATGCGGTGATCCGCTACCCCAGCCTGGGGGTGATGATAGAGGTGCCCTCCGCCCTCTACATCCTGCCGGAGATGGCCCCCCTCATCGACTTCTGGTCGGTGGGCAGCAATGACCTGACTCAGTATCTGCTGGCGGTGGATCGCAACAACGCCCGGGTCGCCAGCATCTATGACGCCTTCCATCCCGCGGTGATCCGCGCCCTGCAACTGCTGGTCGATGCCTCCCATCGCTACCAGAAGCCGGTCTCGGTCTGTGGCGAACTGGCCGGGGATCCGGTCGGCGTGCTGCTGCTGCTGGCCATGGGCTATCGCCGTTTCAGCATGAACACCCACAACATTTCCCGCATCAAGTACGTGCTGCGTCAATCCGATCTCGGCGAGCTGAAGGCGCTGATGGCGGATGGCCTCAAGCACGACAATCCCCACGTGCTCCGTGGCCTGTTTGCCCGCTACCTGGAAGAGCACGGTCTGGGCGGTTTGCTGCGCGCGGGCCACAAGACCAAGCTGCCCGATTGATATTCAGTCTTGTTCCTGCTGACGAATGATCGGAGAATGCGGCTTTTCTTATGACTGGGGCCGCGCCATGCAGCACGACGGATATTGGGTTTTCTCGCAGATTGATCCCGTAGCATTCAGTTTGGGACCACTATCGGTACGCTGGTATGGTCTCATGTATTTGTTTGGTTTCGCCTTTGCCATGTGGCTTGCGGGCCGCCGCGCCGACGCGCCCAACAGTGGCTGGACCCGCAACGAGGTCTCGGATCTGCTGTTCTACGGCTTCCTCGGGGTGATCCTGGGCGGTCGCATCGGCTATGTGCTGTTCTACAACTTCGATCTCTTCCTGGCCGATCCCACCTACCTGTTCAAGATCTGGACCGGCGGCATGTCGTTCCACGGTGGCCTGATCGGGGTCATCACCGCCATGATCTGGTTTGCCCACAAGACCAAGCGTCACTTCTTCACCGTGGCAGACTTTGTGGCGCCGCTCATTCCGTTCGGCCTCGGCGTCGGCCGCATCGGCAACTTCATGAACGGCGAGCTGTGGGGCCGGGTCACGGACGTGCCCTGGGCCATCATCTTCCCGGAGGCCGGCCCCGAGCCGCGTCACCCCTCCCAGCTCTACCAGTTCGCCCTGGAAGGGGTGGTGCTGTTCATCATCCTGAACCTGTTCTGGCGCAAGAACCCGCCACGGGGCGCCATCTCCGGCATGTTCCTGCTGTTCTACGGCCTGTTCCGCTTCCTAGTGGAGTTCGTACGCCAGCCTGACAGCCAGCTGGGCCTCTACTTCCAGGAGATCAGCATGGGCCAGATCCTCTCTACCCCGATGATCATCATCGGCGCCCTGATGATCTGGGTTGCCTACAAGCGTCCGCAGCTGTTCGGCAACGCGGCGAAGGAGGCAAAGCAATGAGGGTATATCTCGACCTGATGCAGAAGATCCTGGATGAAGGCACCGTCAAATCCGATCGCACCGGCACGGGGACAGTCTCCCTGTTCGGTCATCAGATGCGCTTCAATCTGGCGGAAGGCTTCCCGCTGGTCACCACCAAGAAGTGCCACCTGCGTTCCATCATTCACGAGCTGCTGTGGTTCCTCAATGGCGACACCAACACCGCCTACCTGAAAGAGCATGGCGTCAGAATCTGGGACGAGTGGGCTGACGAGCATGGCGATCTGGGCCCTGTCTATGGTGCCCAATGGCGCTCCTGGCCGGCGGCCGATGGCACCGTCATCGACCAGATCCAGAAGGCGGTGGATGACATCAAGCACAACCCGGATTCGCGCCGCATCATAGTCTCCGCCTGGAACGTGGGTGAGCTGGACAAGATGGCGCTCGCCCCTTGTCACGCCTTCTTCCAGTTCTATGTGGCGGACGGCAAGCTCTCCTGCCAGCTTTATCAGCGCAGCTGCGACGTCTTCCTCGGTCTGCCGTTCAACATCGCGAGCTACGCCCTGCTGACCCACATGATGGCCCAGCAGTGCGATCTGGCCGTGGGCGACTTCGTCTGGACCGGTGGCGATGTGCACCTCTACTCCAACCACATGGAACAGACGGCGCTGCAGCTCTCCCGCGAGCCGCGTTCCTTGCCGCAGCTGGTGATCAAGCGCAAGCCGGACTCCATCTTCGACTACCGATTCGAGGACTTCGAGATCCAGGGTTATGATCCCCATCCGGGTATCAAGGCCCCTGTCGCCATCTGATCCTGCATCCGCCGTGACGGCGAGCGGTGCTCGGCGGGATCTCCCGCTTTGCTATTCCATCTGTTCGAAAGGCGCCTGCGGGCGCCTTTTTCATGCCTGATAAGAATGAATATGCAAAGAAATGAATGCTCAACAGGCGAGGGAAGGCGGGGGAAAACGTGCTTATAGCAGACATGATTTGTTTTGCCTTCGGTTTTTCCGTTGTTATCGGCAGTTAGAAACGATTTTTCATTAGTTCACTCGCCCCCTAGACTGAAAAAGTACAATTTTATGGATAGTTAGACCATGAGCGATGTGTTCAAGCGATTTCTCAAACTGGAGTCAGCCTCCGGAATAATTCTGATCCTGGCCGCCCTGTTGGCCATCGGTCTGGCCAACTCTGCCCTGGCGGAGCACTATCAGAGCTTCCTCAATACCCAGGTACAGGTGCGCATTGCCGCCCTCGACATCAACAAGCCGCTGCTGCTCTGGATCAACGATGGCTTCATGGCGATCTTCTTCCTGCTGGTCGGGCTGGAAGTAAAGCGTGAGATGCTGGAAGGGGCGCTCTCATCACGGGTGCAGGCCACCTTCCCGGCCATCGCCGCCGTGGGCGGCATGCTGGCCCCTGCGCTCATCTATGCCTTCTTCAACTACGAAGATGAAATCACCCGGGCCGGCTGGGCCATTCCAGCCGCAACCGACATCGCCTTCGCCCTCGGGGTGATGGCGCTGCTCGGCAAGCGGGTGCCGACCAGCCTCAAGGTATTCCTGCTGGCCCTGGCCATCATGGATGACCTTGGGGTCATCATCATCATCGCCCTCTTCTATACCCAGCAGCTGTCGCTGACTGCACTGGCGGTCGGCATGGTGGCGACCCTCGCTCTGCTCTGGATGAATCGCCGTGGTGAGGACAGGATCGGCCTCTACATGCTGGTGGGTCTGGTGCTCTGGGTGGCCGTGCTCAAGTCGGGCGTCCATGCGACCCTGGCCGGCGTCATCGTTGGTTTCATGATCCCGCTCAACGGCAAGCGTTATGCCTCGCCGCTCAAGCACCTGGAGCATGTGCTGCATCCCTGGAGCGCGTACCTGATACTGCCGTTGTTTGCCTTCGCTAACGCCGGGGTCTCCCTCGACGGCATCCAGCTGTCGGATCTGCTCAGCCCGGTGCCCATGGGTATCATTCTGGGGCTCTTCATCGGCAAGCCCCTCGGCATCTTCACCATCAGCTGGCTGTCGGTGAAACTCGGTATCGCCCAGCTGCCGAGTGGCGTCAACTTCAGACAGATCTTTGCCGTCAGCATCCTGTGTGGCATCGGCTTCACCATGTCGATGTTCATCGCATCGCTGGCATTCGAGCATGGCGGACTGGACTACGGCAGCTACTCGCGCCTCGGGATCCTGGTGGGATCCACCCTGGCGGCCGTGATCGGTTTTATCGCCCTGCGGATATCGCTGCCCAATCGGGAGGCGAATCAAAGCACGGAGGGGTTATGAGAAGACTCGGATGGTTAGTCTTGCTGGCGAGCCCGGCAGTCTGGGCGAATAGCCTGGCGGATTGCCAGCAGGATGCGGCGTCGGCCAGTTGTTCGGCCTATCTCAACGGGGTGGTGGACAGCGCCCTCATGCTGGGAGACCAGCAGGCCAAGGCCAGATTCGGTGAAACCTTCACCGAACGGGCCCTGAGCAGCCGGGCCGGCGAGCGAGTCAAGCAGTCGAACAAGCGCTACTGCGGGGAGCGGATGCCGGATCCGGCCCACCTCAAGCTGACCCTGCAAGAGCAGTTCGGCGCAAACAAAGTTGACTCGATCAGCGACATGTATGACATTCTGGCGGTTGAACTCAGCTGCTACCGGAGCCCGCGCAGCGCGGGAACCCCATCGGATGTCACACCTTAATTACAACCACCTTTACTATTTTTGGATGACTCAGAAGAAGGGCTCCGTCACCCAGGCGGCGGAAGCCCTCTTCCTCACTCCCCAGACCGTCACCGGCCAGATCAAGTTGCTGGAGCAGCGCCTCGGCGGCAAGCTGTTGATCCGCAAGGGGCGCTCCCTGGAGGCCACCGAGCTGGGCCAGCTGGTGTTTCGCTATGCCGACAAGATGTTCAGCCTCTCCTACGAGATGCTGGATATCGTCAACTACCGCAAGGAGAGCCAGATCCTGTTCGACGTCGGCATCGCCGATGCACTCTCCAAGCGCCTCGCCAGCCGGGTGCTGCTCTCCGTTATCCCCAACGACGGCTCCATCCACCTGCGCTGTTTCGAATCGACCCACGAGCTGCTGCTGGAGCAGCTGAGCGAGCACAAGCTAGACATGATCCTCTCCGATTGTCCGGTGGACTCCAGCCAGCATGCCGGTCTGCTCTCCAAGCGGCTGGGTGGCTGCGGCGTCAGCTTCTTCTGCAAGGCGCCGCTGCCCGAAAAGCCGTTTCCCGCCTGCCTGGAGGAGCGCAAGCTGCTCATCCCTGGCCGTCGAACCGCCATGGGGCGCCAGCTGACCCAGTGGTTCGAGCAGCAGGGCATCTCTCCCAGCATCCTGGGGGAATTCGACGATGCGGCCCTGATGAAGGCGTTTGGCTTCTTCAATCAGGGTATCTTCATGGCGCCGACCATCTATCGGGAGGAGATCCTGGAGGGGGAGGAGGTGATGCTGATCGGGGAGACCCAGGATCTGATGGAGGAGTACTACGTCATCTTCGCCGAGCGGATGATCCAGCATCCGGCAGTGAAGCGGGTGTGCGAGAGTGATTTCTCCTTCCTCTTTGCCGGTCAGGAGGACTTCACCACCATTCAGCCGGCGACCCTGTCATTTTAAATCGACGGGGCAGGGGGTATGATTCCTGTCTTGCAGGGGAGGGAATGCGATGCAGTTGGAAGAGATGGAGGCGAATGCCGGACGTGCGGTGACCCTGCTCAAGGCGCTGGCCAATGAACGGCGCTTGTTCATTCTGTGCCAGTTATTGGACAGAGAGCTATCGGTAGGGGAACTCAACGGGGTGCTTGGACTGAGTCAATCGGCCCTGTCACAGCATCTGGCGGTGTTGCGGCGCGATGAGCTGGTGGCGACGCGAAAAGAGGCCCAGACGGTCTACTATTCGCTGCGCAGCCATGAGGTACGCGAGATGATTGGATTGTTGCATAAGTTGTATTGCAGCGAACCCAAATAAAAAACCGGCACTAAGGCCGGTTTTTTTAGCTTTGTTCAGCCGAAGCTGATTAAGCCATGGCTTTGATCTGGGAAGACAGGCGGCTCTTGTGACGAGCAGCTTTGTTCTTGTGGATCAGGCCTTTGGTCGCCATACGATCCATGATCGGCTGAGCAACAGCGAAAGCGGCAGTGGCTGCAGCCTTGTCGCCAGAGGCGATGGCAGCGATCACTTTCTTCAGGTAGGTACGGGTCATGGAACGACGGCTGGCGTTGTGCTGACGACGTTTCTCTGACTGAAGAGCACGCTTCTTAGCAGATTTGATGTTAGCCAAGGTAAAACTCCTAAAACTGTCTTAGCGAGTGTATTGAAAAGGCCCGGAAATATGCCTTCCCAACCACATATTGTCAAATGATTTGTGCAAATAAACACCGCCCCCCGGTGGTGTGTCAGATGGGAGACGGTTAAACTGTCGGCCGATTCTAACAGCATTCTTTTCTTTCTGACAGTTCCAGAGGCCTCGTCTTGAGTAAGAAATTGATCAAATCCGGCATGATAGTGTCCGGAATGACGCTGGCGTCCCGCGTGATGGGCTTGGTGCGCGATGTGGTCATCGCCAATCTGCTCGGTGCCGGGGTGGCCGCAGACGTCTTCTTCTTCGCCAACCGCATTCCCAACTTCTTGCGCAGGCTGTTCGCCGAAGGGGCTTTCAACCAGGCCTTCGTGCCGGTGATGACGGAGTACAAGAAAAACGGTGACGAGCAGGCCGTGCGCGAGCTGCTGGCTGCGGTGGCGGGCACCCTTGGGGGTATAGTCACCATAGTCACGCTGCTCGGGGTGCTGGGCTCGGGTGTGCTGACTGCCATCTTTGGCTGGGGCTGGTTCTGGGACTGGCTGCACGGCGGGCCGGCGGCCGAGAAGTTCGAGCTTGCCAGCCTGATGCTCAAGATTACCTTCCCCTATCTCTGGTTCATCACCTTCACCGCCATGGCCGGTGCCATTCTCAACACCTTCGGTCGCTTCGCCGTTTCCTCCTTCACGCCGGTGTTTCTCAACCTCACCATGATTGCGGCGGCCTGGTGGATAGCCCCGTTGCTGGAGCGGCCCGAGATCGCGCTGGCGATCGGCGTCTTCCTCGGCGGTCTGGTGCAGTTTCTGTTCCAGTACCCCTTCCTGCGTCAGATCAACATGCTGGTGTGGCCCAAGTGGGGTTGGCACCATCCCGGTGTGGTGAAGATCCGCACCCTGATGATACCGGCGCTGTTCGGCGTCTCGGTCAGCCAGATCAATTTGCTGATCAACACCATGCTCGCTTCCTTCCTGGCGACCGGCGCCATCAGCTATCTCTATTATTCGGATCGCCTGCTGGAGTTCCCCCTCGGCCTGTTCGCGGTCGCCATCAGCACTGTGATCCTGCCGGCGCTGGCCAGGAAACATGTGGATGCGGATCCGGCCGATTTCTCCCGCACCATGGACTGGGGGGTGCGCATGGTGATGCTGCTCGGCCTGCCCGCCATGGTGGGGATTGCGGTATTGCGCGAGCCCATACTGCGGGTGTTGTTCATGCGCGGCGAGTTCGGCATGCACGAGGTGGCCATGTCGAGCGCCAGCCTGCTGGCGTCCACCACGGGCTTGCTGTCGCTGATGCTGATCAAGGTGCTGGCCCCTGGCTACTACGCCCGCCAGGACACCAGGACCCCGGTGCGGATAGGCATCATGGCCATGGTGGCCAACATGGTGTGCAACCTCATCTTCATCTATCCGCTTGGCTATGTGGGGCTGGCGCTCGCCACCGCCTGCTCCGGCACCCTGAATGCGGCCCTGCTGTTCAAGGGACTGTATCAGCAGGCGGTCTATCGCCCTTCCCGCAACACGGGCCTGTTCTGCCTCAAGCTGCTGGCAGCGACAGTGCTGATGGGGTGCGTGCTTGGCTATCTGTCACCGGATCTCGCCCAGTGGGGGGCCTGGAGCATGGGCAAGGCCAGTCTGGAGCTGACCTTGCTGCTCTGCCTTGGGGGCGCGTTGTATGGAATAGTCCTGCTGGTACTGGGGGTCAGGCCAAGACACCTGAAATCGGGTCAGCAATGAGGCTGATGAGGCCCGGGTTCCGGGCCAGATACCTGAAATCGGCTCAACAGCAGGGCTGACCCTGATTGCTGCCTGATATATAATCCGCCGATTTCCATGGCAGCAACGCACAAGGCACTGATGGAGCTCATTCGCGGCATTCACAATATCAAGCCCCGTCACCGGGGCTGTGTATTGACCATAGGCAACTTCGATGGGGTTCATCAGGGACACCATGCGGTGTTGGCTCGCTTGCAGGAGAAAGCCGCCCAGCTTGGCCTGCCCGCCTGCGTCATGCTGTTCGAGCCGCAGCCCCTTGAGCTCTTTGCGGGGGACGCCGCCCCTGCCCGGCTCAGCCGCTGGCGAGAGAAGTACGAAGCCCTCAAGGGGATGCAGATAGATCGCATGCTCTGCGTGCGGTTCACGCACCGCTTCGCCGAGCAGGCCGCCAGCACCTTCATCGAGCAGCTGCTGGTGGAGAAACTTGGCGTGCACTACCTGGTGGTGGGCGATGATTTTCGCTTCGGCAAGGGGCGGGAAGGGGACTTCCACCTGCTGGAGGAGGCGGGCCATCGCTTCGGCTTCGAGGTGATCAGCACCCAGAGCTTCCAGGTCGAACGCCAGCGGGTCAGCAGCACCCTGGTGCGCGAGGCCTTGAAGGCCGGGCGGATGGCGGAGGTGGAGCTGATGCTCGGCCGCCCTTATGCCATCAGCGGCCGGGTGGCCCACGGCGACAAGCTGGGGCGCACCATAGGTTTTCCTACCGCCAATCTCGCGCTCAAACGGCAGGTGATCCCGGTCGGTGGCGTGTTCGCGGTGGAAGTGTTATGTTCCGGCAAGACCTTCCCCGGTGTCGCCAATGTGGGTGTACGGCCGACCTTGAGCGGTACACAAGCCAGATTGGAAGTACATCTATTTGATTTTTCTGGTGATCTATACGGTCAGCAGGTCAAGGTGCTGCTTCGCCACAAGCTGCGCGAAGAGCAGAAGTTTGCCTCTTTCACCGCCTTGAAAGAGCAGATCGAACGAGATGCCCTGGCGGCCCGAGCCTGGTTCGGGCTGCCACCATTCAATTTACCCAGCACTCTTTTAGAAAAGAAGGGAACCCAGGACTGATGAGCGACTATAAACACACCCTGAATCTGCCGGAAACCGAGTTTCCGATGCGTGGCGATCTGGCCAAGCGCGAACCCAACATGCTCAAGCGTTGGTACGATCAGGATCTTTACGGCGCCATTCGCCGCGCCAAAGCGGGCAAGCCTTCTTTCATTCTGCATGATGGCCCTCCCTACGCGAACGGCAGCATTCACATCGGTCACTCGGTCAACAAGATCCTCAAAGACATCATCATCAAGTCCAAGGGCCTCTCCGGCTTCGACTCCCCCTATGTGCCGGGCTGGGATTGCCACGGTCTGCCCATCGAGCTGAAGGTGGAAGGCATGGTCGGCAAGCCGGGGGAGAAGGTTTCCGCCGCCGAGTTCCGCGCCGAGTGCCGCAAATACGCCAAGACCCAGATCGAGGCGCAGAAGACCGATTTCATCCGCTTAGGGGTGCTGGGTGACTGGGAACACCCCTACCTGACCATGGACTTTGGCACCGAAGCCAACATCATCCGCTCCATGGCCAAGATTGTCGCCAATGGTCACCTGCACAAGGGTTCCAAGCCGGTGCACTGGTGTACCGACTGTGGCTCCGCCCTGGCGGAAGCCGAAGTGGAGTACTACGACAAGAATTCCCCCTCCATCGACGTGCGCTTCAAGGCCGTCGACGAGGCGGGTGTTGCCGCCAAGTTCGACTGCCCTGAAGGTCACTTCGGCCGTGGCCCGCTCTCTGCCGTGATCTGGACCACCACCCCCTGGACCCTGCCGGCCAACCGCGCCATCGCCATGCACGCCGATCTGGACTACGCCCTGGTACAGGTGGAGGGTGACAACCCCGAGCGCCTGATCCTGGCCGCCGAGCTGGTCAAGGACGTGATGGACCGCGCCGGTATCGAGAAATTCCACAATCTGGGCTATGCCAAGGGCGCGGCGCTCGAGCTGCTGCGCTTCAGCCACCCCTTCTACCGCTTCGACGTGCCGGTCGTGCTGGGTGATCACGTCACCCTGGATGCCGGTACCGGCGCCGTGCACACCGCCCCTGGCCACGGTCAGGAAGACTTCGTGGTCGGTCAGAAGTACGGTCTGGAAGTGGCCAACCCGGTGGGCAGCAACGGCGTCTACCTGCCGGATACCGAGCTGTTTGCCGGCCAGCACGTGTTCAAGGCCAATGCGGCCGTGGTCGAGGTGCTGACCGAGCGCGGTGCCCTGCTGCACCACAAGGTATTCAACCACTCCTACCCGCACTGCTGGCGTCACAAGACTCCGATCATCTTCCGTGCCACCCCCCAGTGGTTCATCAGCATGGAGCAGAAGGGGCTGCGCAAGCGCGCGCTGGAAGAGATCGAGCGCATCGAGAAAGATGGTATCAAACAACACGGCCAGAGCGGCTGGGTGCCGGCCTGGGGCAAGAACCGTATCCAGGCCATGGTCGAGAACCGTCCTGACTGGTGTATCTCCCGTCAGCGTACCTGGGGCGTGCCCATCTCCCTGTTCGTACACAAGGAGACTCAGGAGCTGCACCCTGAATCCGTGCGCCTGATGGAAGAGGTGGCCAAGCGGGTCGAGCAGTCCGGTATCCAGGCCTGGTGGGATCTGGACAAGGCCGAGCTGCTGGGCAGCGACGCCGACCTGTATGACAAGGTGCCAGACACCCTGGACGTCTGGTTCGACTCAGGTTCGACCCACTCCTCCGTGGTAGACGCCCGTCCCGAGTTCAACGGCAACCCGGCCGACATGTATCTGGAAGGCTCTGACCAGCACCGCGGCTGGTTCATGTCCTCCCTGATGATCGGCGTGGCCATGAAGGACAAGGCTCCCTACAACCAGGTGCTGACTCACGGCTTCACCGTGGACGGCCAGGGCCGCAAGATGTCCAAGTCCATCGGCAACGTGGTCAGCCCGCAGGACGTGATGAACAAGCTGGGCGCCGACATCCTGCGTCTGTGGGTAGCGAGCACCGACTACACCGGCGAGATGACGGTCTCCGACGAGATCCTCAAGCGCTCCGCCGATGCCTATCGCCGTATCCGCAACACAGCCCGCTTCCTGCTGGCCAACCTGAACGGCTTCAATCCGGCGACCGATATGGTGGCACCGGCCGACATGGTAGTGGTGGATCGTTGGGCCGTGGGTCGTGCCAAGGCGGTACAGGCCGAGATCATGGCCGCGTTCGACGAGTACAACTTCCACGGCGTGACCCAGAAACTGATGCAGTTCTGCTCCATCGAGATGGGCTCCTTCTATCTGGACGTCATCAAGGATCGCCAGTACACCGCCAAGGCGGACAGCCTGGCCCGTCGCTCCTGCCAGACCGCCCTCTATCACATCGCCGAGGCCATGGTGCGCTGGATGGCGCCCATCATGAGCTTCACCGCCGACGAGATCTGGGCCCTGCTGCCGGGTGAGCGCGGTGAGTTCGTGTTCACCGAAGAGTGGTACGACGGCCTGTTCGGGCTGGAAGCGGGCGAAGTGCTGAACGACGATTTCTGGGCCGAGATCCTCACCGTGCGCGGTGAAGTGAACAAGGCACTGGAAGCCGCCCGTGGTGAGAAGCGCATCGGTGGCTCCCTGCAGGCCGAGCTGACCCTGTTCGCCAAGCCCGAGCTGGCCAAGCGCCTGAATGCCCTGGCCGATGAGCTGCGCTTCGTGCTGCTCACCTCCAAGGCCAAGGTGGTGGTGGCTGACACAGCGCCGGAAGGTGCCGTTGCGACCGAGCGCGATGATCTGTGGCTGAACGTGACCCAGTCTGCTGCCGCCAAGTGCGACCGCTGCTGGCACCATGTGGAAGACGTGGGCACCATAGCCGGTCACGAAGAGATCTGTGGCCGCTGCGTCACCAACGTCGAGGGTGACGGCGAAACGCGTCAATTTGCCTGATGAACATGACTCAAGACACTCAAAAAACCGGCCTGCGTTGGCTGTGGCTGGCTGTGCTGGCCTTCGTACTGGACCAGGCGAGCAAGCTCGCCGTGGTCAAGCTGCTGCCGTTTGGCTATCCGGGGGTGGAGATCACCCCCTTCTTCAACCTGGTGCATGTCTACAACAAGGGCGCCGCGTTCAGCTTCCTGGCCGATCAGGGGGGCTGGCAGCGCTGGTTCTTCGCGGTCCTGGCGTTTGCCATCTGTGGCCTGCTGACTCACTGGCTGCGCAAGCAGTCGGTCACCCAGCGCTGGAGTGGCATCGCCTATTCGCTGATCATCGGCGGCGCCCTTGGCAACGTGTTTGACCGGCTGGTGCTGGGCCACGTGGTCGATTTCCTCGACTTCTACTGGCAGCGTTCCCATTGGCCCGCGTTCAACCTGGCGGACAGCTTCATCTTCATCGGCGCCGCCATGATAGTGCTGGAAGGCTTCCGCTCCGAAAAGCAGAAGGAGGCGGCATGAGCCAGGCCATAGGTGCTGACAGCAGCGTGCTGTTCCACTTCTCCATCAAGCTGGAAGACGGCTCGGTCGCTGACAGCACTGCGTTGCACGGCAAACCGGCCCGCCTGCGGATGGGCGACGGCAGCCTGACATCGAGCTTCGAGCAGTGTCTGCTGGGGTTGCAACAGGGAGAGGCCAAGAGCTTCACGCTGGCGCCCGAGCAGGCATTCGGCCTCTCCAATCCCGACAACATCTACCATCTGGACAGAGCCAAGTTTGGTACCGATGTGGAGCCAAAAGTCGGCACCATCATCCTGTTCGATCAGCCCAATGGCAGCGAGCTGCCGGGCATCATACGGGCGGTGGAAGGGATGTCGGTCACGGTCGATTTCAACCACCCGCTGGCGGGCCACACCGTCACCTTCGAGGTGGAGATCCTGGGTGTGGATGACGAGGAAAAGGTGAGCTGATGGATATTTTGCTTGCTAACCCCCGTGGTTTCTGTGCTGGTGTCGACCGTGCCATCAGCATCGTCGAGAGCGCATTGGAAAAATTCGGGGCCCCCATCTATGTCCGTCACGAGGTGGTGCACAACCGCTACGTGGTGAACAAGCTGAAAGAGGCGGGGGCCGTCTTCGTCGAGGAGCTCGACGAAGTGCCGGACGACAGCATCGTCATCTTCTCCGCCCACGGCGTTGCCAAGACGGTGCGCGAGATGGCCAAGTCCCGCGCCCTCAAGGTGTTCGATGCCACCTGTCCCCTGGTGACCAAGGTGCACATGGAGGTTCATCGCGCCAGCCGCAAGGGTTCCGAGGCCGTGCTCATCGGTCACGCCGGTCACCCCGAGGTGATAGGCACCATGGGGCAGTACGAGAATCCGGAAGGGGGCATGTATCTGGTGGAAACGCCGGAGGACGTGGCCAGGCTCAAGGTGAAGAACCCGGATGACCTCTGCTTCGTCACCCAGACCACCCTGAGCGTGGACGAGACCTCGGACGTCATCGATGCGCTGCGCAAGCACTTCCCCAAGATCCAGGGGCCGCGCAAGGATGACATCTGCTACGCTACCCAGAACCGTCAGGATGCGGTCAGGGAGATGGCCGGGCTGGTGGATGCCATGCTGGTAGTGGGATCTCGCAACTCTTCCAACTCCAACCGCCTGCGGGAGCTGGCCGAGAAGGTGGGGGCGCGAGCCTACCTCATCGACGATGCCTCCATGATTGAATCCCCCTGGTTGGAAGGGGTCGAGCGTATCGGGGTAACGGCAGGTGCCTCTGCTCCCGATGTGCTGGTTCAGAATGTCATCGCCCGTCTGCGTGAGCTGGGTGGCAAGATAGTGACAGAACACCCGGGTCGCGAAGAGAACGTGGTCTTCGAGGTGCCGCCCGAGTTGCGTATCCTCTGATTGACATGCCGGCCCTGTGCCGGCATTTTTGTGATCAAGCTCCCATACCTTGTATATAAAACCATCATAACTTCTCGTTTGAACCCGTAGTTGCAATTACCAACACCGACAACACTGTTTAGACTGTCTCTATCTCACCAATACCGCCCCCAACCATGGATGGAACTGAAGGAGGGTTTGGCACGGTGCACAACAGGACGTTTGCGCCTCTCGGCTTCACGCTCATCGAGCTGATGGTCACCATAGCACTCTTGTCTATCCTGCTGACGCTGGGAGTCCCTTCCTTTCACTCCTTGATCAGGAACATGAGCCTGACGACGCAGGCGAATCAGTTCGTGGCTTCCGTACAACTGGCACGCAGCGAGGCGGTCCGGCGCAATCGCAGCGTGTTATTGTCGGCGCAGGCTGACAACACGGCCTTGCATTGGGAGCGGGGATGGCAGGTGTGGAGTGATAACAATGGCAACGGCAGTCTGGATGGCGGGGAACTGATCCGCCAGTTTGGCTCGCTCGGGGGAGATGTCTTGACCAGTGACACTGCGATGCTGCGTTTCACCAGCAATGGCTTTCTCGATGGACGCACTCCTCAGGGACATGTCTTCAGTCTCACGCCATCCTCCTGTGCCGGAGTGAGCGGGCGCAGTATCAGCATCAATGGGACAGGTCACCCGTCGGTTGAGGAGGTCACATGCATGTGACGCGCGATAGCGGTTTTTCGCTGCTGGAGGTCATGATCGCCGTGTTGGTGCTGTCGGTGGGTATTCTCGGTATGGCCACTCTCCAGTTACAGGCGCTAAAGAGCAACCAGTCGGCGCTGAGCAAGACCGAAGCGACCCAGTACGCCAGCTTGATCGGCGATCTGATGCGGGCCAACCGCAGCGCCGCCCTGGCCGGTCAGTACGATATCGCACTGGGTGAGAGCGCGTCAGGGGCGACGGCGGCCGTGGCGGACCTTCAATACTGGAAGCAAACACTCGCCTCCTTACCGCAGGGGGATGGGTCCGTGGTGGTCAGCCAGGGGCGTGCCACCATCAGGGTGCAGTGGCAAGGGGGCCGTCAGGCGGGTGAACCTGCCCAACAGGCCTTGATAGTGAGGACAGAGTTGTGAAGAGCGCATCGAGGTATCACCAGGCTGGTGTAGGTCTGGTAGAGGTGATGATTGCCCTGCTGCTCTCCCTGTTCACTATTGGGGTCATCATCCAGGTCTTTCTGGGCAATCACCGTACTTTTCTGATCACTGAGGCGGTCGCCCGGGTACAGGAGGAGAGTCGCTTCGCTCTCAATCTGATGCAAAAAGAGCTGCGACTGGCTGGGTATCTGGGATGCATCAGCAAGCAAGGGGTGACCATTACCAGCACCCTGAGCGCGACGACAACCCCTTATGACTTTCGCATCCGGATCCGTGGTTATGACAACCTGGGCAGCACCTTGCCCACCGCGATCTCCGGGTTGTTCGGGGCAGGGGAACCCAAGCCGCGCAGCGGCAGTGATCTGTTGCTGATCCAGAGCCCGGTCGGTAGCGGAGTACCCGTGATCCGCAACAACAGTGCCGCCCAGTTGTTTGCTCAACTGCTGTCGACCAAGGCCAACTACTGTGCGCCCAACAAGCCTGCTTACAGTGATTTTTGCGAGGGCGACATCGTCATGGTGTCCGACTGCCAGAAGGCGAGGGTCTTCCAGATCACCAATGTGCAGGCCGCGGGGGGAGAGCTCAATATCAACCATTCCAACAACAACAGCTATGTCCCAGGCAATACGGTGAGCTCCTGGGGAGGGAGCAGCGCCCCTGCCGAGGAGCGATTTGGCCCGGGTTCGTTGCTTCACCGACTGGAGACTCGGCTTTACTACATTGCCCGTCCCGCCGCTGATCGTCCCTGGACCCTCTATCGCAAGAGCGGTAGCTCCGCTGGCACGCCTGTGGTGGACGGGATAGCCGATCTGCAGCTCACTTATGGTGAGGATCGCAATAGGGATCGCGCTGCCGATACTTATGTGACAGCGGGATCAGTGAGCAACTGGGACAATGTGATGAGTGTCGGGATCGCCCTGTTGCTTCGCAGCGGTCAGGGTGGTGTGCTCTCATCGCCTCAATCGGTCAGCTTTGCTGGCGGTACCTTCCAGAGCGCGGACAGCCACTGGTACTGGGCAACCGAGACCACGGTGGCGCTGCGTAACAGGGTTCCCTAGGAGGCACGATGCGGCAACGAGGAATGGTATTGATCTTGAGCCTCATCTTCCTGACGGTGGTGAGCCTGCTGGCGATGGCCGCCATGCGTGGGGGCGTGCTGCAGGAGAAAATGGCGGGGAATTATCAGGAGAGCCTGCAGGCATTCCAGGCGGCCGAGGCGGCGCTACGGGGGGCTGAGCGTTATATCGAAGGCGGAACTGCTGGGCCCTTCGACAACAGCGATGGACTCTATGAGTTGGTAGACACTGCCATGGATCCGCTGGCATCGGCCACTTCATGGCGCAGCCACAATACAGGTGGTCAGGGGCCATCACCCGAGTATTTCATCGAGCGGCTGCCTTATACCCAGAGCCTAAACGAGAATCTGGCTGCGGACGAACCCCAGGGTGAGCGTCGCCTCTACCGCATCACTGCCAGGGGGTATGGTCTGTCGAGCGAGAGTTTCGTGCTGTTGCAGTCAACCTACAGTCGATAGGAGGGGAGCGAGGATGCGTAGATCAGCATGGATGCTGTTGGGACTGTTGCCAGTGCTGACGGCTCAGGGGGCACTCGATATCGCCCAAACCCCCCTCTATCTCGGCACCCGTGCCGAGCCCAACATCATGTTCACCCTGGACAACTCGAGTTCGATGCTCTCCGAGGTGATGCCGGAAGAGCTGGTGCCATCCAACCTCAACGTGTTTTTCATCTATCCAAGAGCCGATGAGGTGTATGGCAGTTATGACTGGAGCAACAGCACGGTTACGTTCGCCGCTACCAATGACCTCAATGCCTATAGCCGGTCGAGCCAAAACAACAAACTCTATTACAACCCATCCTTGAGTTATCGCCCCTGGGCCAATGCGGATGGATCCCTGATGGTGAATGCCAATATAAGTTGTGCGCCACATAACCCGACCAATACGACGGCAGGTTGCCGCGATTTGACCAAGAACAACAAGCTGCGGGCAAACTACTACACCAGTTTTTCCGCCGATTACAACAGAAATGCGGAAGAGACATTCTGGCCAGCCATCTACTTTGCCTACAAGGGAAGTGGCGACGTGAGGAAGGCTGGCAGCTATACCCGGGTTGAGATCAAGTCGGGCAGCACCTATGACAACCGGCCCAACCGCAGCGATTGCAAGAGTGCTCCTGTCTGCACTTATGCCGAAGAGATCCAGAACTTTGCCAACTGGTATACCTATTACCGCTCCAGGATCCTGGCAGCTAGGGCAGGGATAGGGCGCGCCTTCGCAACCCAGGGCAATACCATCCGGGTGGGATTCACCACCATCAATAGCGGCAGTACCATGCTGCGCAATGTGGCGCCATTTACCGGTACCCAGCGCGCTGGTTTCTTTACGGACCTCTATAACGGCAAATTTAATGGCATCCATTACACGCCGCTGCGGACCAGTCTCCAGGATGTGGGGAATTACTTTTCTCGCACGGACAACAATGGTCCCTGGGCAACCAGTGCGGGCAGTACTGCAGCGCATCTGACCTGTCGACAGAGTTACAACATTCTGATGACAGACGGCTACTGGAGCGAGGGGCGTTCTTATAATCCGAACCCTGTGGTCGGTGATCTGGACAAGGACGGAACGGCCGACACCTTGGCCGACGTATCCCTCAACTATTGGAAGACGGATTTGCGCACCGACCTGGTCAACAAGGTGCCGACCAGCACGGCAGATCCGGCGAATTGGCAGCATCTGGTCAACTTCACCGTGGGATTGGGAGTGAATGGCACATTGAATCCCGCCAACGGGATGCCAGCTAGCTGGCCCAACCCTTACGGTTCCGACGCCAGAAAAGTGGATGACCTCTGGCATGCCGCAGTCAACAGCAAGGGAGGATTTTTCAGTGCCGCCGATCCCACCACCTTCGCTACCGCGCTCGGCAATACACTGGCCCAAATCGCATCGCGTACCAGCTCGGCCAGTTCGGTGACGGCCAATGCCACTCGGCTCGACAGCAATACCCATATCTATCAAGCCCGTTACAACAGCGGGGATTGGTCAGGTCAACTCATTGCCATCCCGCTCGATGACAGCGGCGCTTTGGGGGGACAAGCCTGGGATGCAGCGGCTGAACTGCCAGAACCCGACGAGCGCCGCATCTTCACTCTGCAGGGGGGGAGTGGCATCGACTTCACTTGGGGGGCTCTCAACATAGCGAACAGAGCTCTGTTCGCCGTAGGAGGAGACTCTCTTGGTGAGTCAAGAGTGGATTATCTACGTGGTGATCGCAGCGGCGAGCAGGGGCGAGGGGGATCCTTCAGAGACCGCAGCACCATTCTGGGGGATATCATCAACTCGGATCCCGTCTATGTGGGGCGTCAGGACTATGGCTATGGCGCGGCCAGCGGGCTGACTCAAACCGAGCGGGAGAGATATGCCGCCTTCCTGAGTTCGACTCTGGTGACCGGCCGCCCGCCGATGCTCTATGTCGGGGCTAATGACGGTATGCTGCATGGCTTCAGGGCTAGCGACGGCGTAGAGACCATGGCCTACGTTCCTGTATCCCTGCTTGGGGGGTTGGCGCCTTTGACCCAGACGGGCTATGCCCACCGCTACTATGTGGATGGTTCGCCCAAGGTGGGGGATGCCTATCTGAATGGTGACTGGAAGACGGTGCTGCTGGGCAGCACAGGGGCAGGTGGCAAGGCGGTGTTCGCCATCAACGTGACGAACCCTACCGATATGGTGGCCAGCAATGTGATGTGGGAATTCAACGCCAGCAGCAATGCCGAGATGGGGGTGGCGCTCTCGGTGCCGACCCTGGGAAGGGTCAAGGCGGGTAACAAGTGGGTGGCGTTGGTGGCCAATGGTTATAACAGTCAGAGCCAGATAGCCAGGTTGTTTGTGATCGATCTGGCTGATGGCTCCCTTATAAAGGAATTGAGCACAGAGGTTGGCTCCAATTCAGCCCCAAATGGCCTGTCGAGCCCCTTGCCAGTGGATGTGGACGGGGACAAGCTGATCGATTACGTCTATGCCGGCGATCTGCAGGGCAATCTGTGGAAGTTCGATTTGACAGCCAACAACAGCAACCAGTGGGCTGTAGCGCTGACGAGCGGGAGTGGCAGAAATCAGGTTCCGGCGCCTTTGTATCAGGCATGTGACGGTACTTGTTCGGCGACGACACGCCAGCCCATCACGGTTCGACCACTGGCACTTCGACATCCCAATGGTGGGGTGATGGTCCTGTTCGGGACGGGAAGCTATTTTACCAACGATGATAAAAGCCTGCCGAGTACGCCGCGGGTGGACGCTGTATATGGCATCTGGGATGCCGATGGCCAGACCAGCACCATTACGGCCAGCCAGCTACAGAGTCAGTCCATCACCAACGAGCTGGCAGCCAATGGCACTACTCGCAAGTTCAATGTACGGGTCGTTTCCAACAGTGCAGTGGACTACAGCGCTCGCAAGGGGTGGTTTCTCAAGCTCATTTCGCCAGGACTTTCCAAGGGCGTGGGTGAGCGTCAGGTGGCAGAAATGATGTATCGTCACAAGCGATTGATCTTCAACACTCTCATCCCCTCATCCGACGCCTGTGATTTCGGAGGACGCTCCTGGTTGATGGAGATTGAGCCCTTCTCGGGGGCTCGCCTCACTTACTCGGTATTCGATGTCAATGGCGATAATGCCGTCAATGATGATGACTATGTCGACGTGCCGGACGGTAACGGGGGTTCCACCAAGGTGCCCGCCAGTGGCAAGCAGTTTGATGAGCTGACGACGACCCCGAGCGTGGTGGAAGATGGTGAGGTTGAGCGTAAATACATGAGCGGTTCCAGCGGCAATGTGTCGGTGACGCTGGAGGAGGGGGCGGGTGAGCTGGGAGGCAGGCAGTCTTGGATTCAACTGGAATGAAACAGCCCAAGGGATTTTCCCTGCTGGAACTGATGATAGTGGTCGTGGTGGTGGCGATCCTGTCGGCCATCGCCTACCCCAGTTATCAGGAGCATATCGCGGCGTCACGCAGAGCGGAGGCGAGAGCCGCCCTGATGGAAGCGGCCCAATACATGGAGCGGGAATTCACCCTGACGGGAGACTATGGCTCGGCCAGTCTTGCGTCGGCCGGGCTCAGCACTCTGCCGAGAGAGGGTGGCTCTGCCTATTACCAGTTGGCCGTCAGTGCCAGTGGCAGTCTTTTCACCCTCAGCGCGACGCCAACGGGGGGCATGAACGGAGACAACTGCGGTGTGCTGATAGTGGATCAGGCGGGGCGGCAAACCGTCTCGGGTGCATCATTCACTGCGGCTGACTGCTGGTGATTCACTTCCAGCAATCAGATGGCGTCTTGGTATCGGCCTTGTTGAGGGTCAATATGGTGCAACCTGCATCGTTGCTCTGACTGCCCTTGGCGGTGGCTATCAGGGTATAAACCGTGGCGGTAGCGCCAGAGATGGTGAAGGTGTAGTAATCGCTTGCCGGGTTACTGACTTGGGATGGATCCCCACTATAACTGGCATTGGATATGCGAAATTCCTCCTGCTTGAGCTGCATGCTCAGCAGTCCCTTGAGAGCCTCGGCGCGGCGGGACTTTTGCAGTCCATTGGTAAAGCTCGGATAGGCTACAGCCGCCAGGATGGCGACGACAGCCACCACGACCAGCAGCTCCAGCAAGGTAATACCTGATTGTTTGGTTCTCATGGGCGGCGTGCTCTCGAAACGGTTTGATACTATAGAATAGTACTGACGCTGGGCTCTACTGGCATGGGCAAAAAGAAAGGAGTCTTGAGCTAAATGATGCGCACAGTAGGACGTGTTTCCGGTTTCACCCTGATTGAGCTGTTGCTGACACTGACGGTGGCTGCATTGCTGCTGGTCGTAGCCCTGCCCAGCTACCAGTCATTGCGACAGGAGCAAATGGTCAGGGCTGCGACGCAGGCCATCTATACCGATGTCATGCTGCTCAAATCCGAGGCGGTCAAACGCAATCAGACGCTCAATCTCCTCCTTTTTAACAGTGGTGCGAGCAACTGGTGTTACCGGGTCCATGTCGATGGCAGTTGTAACAGTTGTGCCGATGCTTGTTCCAGTATCGAGGGGCGCAAAGGGGTAGATGCCAGTGAGTTTCCCGGTATCACCTTGGTGGCGAGTTACAGTGAGTCGGCAACCAATATCAGACCCCTCAGTATTTCTCCCCGCCGAGGCTCTCTCACGGCGGGCAACATTGAAGTCTCATCTGGAAGCCATATCATGCGGGTCGTCACCAATAATGTCGGACGGGTGCGTACCTGTGCCGTCAGCAATGTAAGCGGGGTGCCAACATGCTGAGGCGACATGCAGGTTTCAGCCTGGTGGAGCTGATGGTTTCCATGGTGGCGGGTTTGCTGCTGGTGGCCACGGTGATCTCGCTTTTCGCGACCATTCTCAGGGCCAATAGTACCGCCATGAAGGTAAGTCGCCTCAATCAAGAGATGCAGGCGATCACCGATATGATAGCCCGCGATATAGAACGGGCAGGCTATGATGCCAGTGCTGCCACCGCTACCAGATTGGTATCTGGTGCTGCACCTTCCCCCTTCTATTTCGATGCCAGTGTCGACCTGCTGGATGAGACGGCAACAGGTTCCAAGCTCTATCGCTGTATTAGAGTGAATTATGATGACAATGAAAATGGTGTGCTGAATAACAGCGCATCCAGCAGTCTTGAAACGCGTGTTTACAGTTACAGCAGTGCCGAAAAGGGAATCAAGCTGGCGACGGGAGCCAGCCCTGCCTGTGACAGTGGCAGTCTCATCTCGACCGATAACACCATAGAAGTTACTCAGCTCACCTACGGCTTGTTGGCGAATAGTCAGGTGAGTGGCGCCAGGGCCATCCAGCTCAATATATCGGGTCGCTACAAGGACAACACGACGTTGACGTTGAACTTGCAGCGGGATATCAAGCTGCGCAATGACGGATACTGATATGAGAACCCAGTCCGGTTTTACGACGTTCACAGTCACACTGATCCTGCTGTTGATCCTGCTGGCAGTCACTCTGCTGGTGGGTAAGCTGCTGGTGGCCGATCGTCGCATCACATTGAATGAAACCCTCTATCGTCAAGTGATGGCCTTGGCAGAGCAGGGGTTATCCTATGGCTTTGGTCGCCTCTCTGCTGAAGGCTCATCTTGTCCCTCTTCGCTGCCCGCTTGGTCAGGGAACTCTTTTTCTCCATCTGGTGCAGGCGGGGCTTATACCCTGACAGTCGAATGCATAACCCCCTTTCCCGTGGTGGCGGGAAGTACCACACTCGTTGCCCCCATCCGTATTCGTTCCGTGGCCAATTTGAGTGACAGCCAGGCCCAGGCGGCGGTCGAGGCACAATATGTGCAAAATAACGTGCTGGCAGGCACCCCCGCGGCTCCTCTGACCGTTGCCGGTGGCATGGCGGTGGGGGGGAATTTTACCGTTGTTGCCAATCCCAATGGAGGGGGGCCCGGAGTGCCGCTGTCCATCTGGACCAATGATTATGTAGATCTGAATACGGGGTCCGGCCAGACCTGCCATCAGGGGGATTACGCCGGTGGCTGCAGTGCCAACATCAGCCAACCGGGCAGTAAGCAGTCGGATATCAAGGATAGCGATCCCGATTTTCCAACCGACCTGGTGTGGTATTTGTTCAATGAGAATGACGATGATGCTGGTTGGGCAAACATCGAATCCAGGGCCAATCAGATAGTCACGAACTGCAATGGTCTGGGGCCGACGACAACCGGGCTTATCATTGTCGACGGTGATTGTAGTCCGGGGTCCAATATTGGTACTCAGGCCGCCCCTGTTGTGTTGATCATTCGAGATGGCAACTTGACCATCAATGGTAACCGTCAGCTATTTGGGTTGGTGTTCGCTTACGCCTCCGACCCTGCCACTACGACCGCGGATATCAAACTCACCGGCGGAGCCATCGTCAATGGCGCTCTGGCTGCCAACTTCAAGCTGGGCAATTCCAATGGTACCTATGATGCGAAATATGATGAGGCTGCACTGAGCAATATCAGGACAGGTGCCGCCTTTCAGACTCTTAAGCAGGTTCCAGGTAGCTGGCGCGACTGGTAGAGGACAAGCAAATGAAACGGCAAAAAGGATTTGGCCTGTTTGAGATACTGGTAACCCTGGTTGTGTTGGGGGTGGGGGTGGTCGGCCTGGTGATGCTTTCGAAGTCGGCCCTCACGGCCTCCCAGGATGGGCGGCGGTATGAAGTTGCCATGCGACTCGCGGAATCCAAGATTGAGGAATTTCGTAATTTCAACAGTCTGGTGACGGCGACGGCCCCGCTCACTGCCTATTCGGCCATTACGAGTGGCAATGCGACCAAGAGCCAGTCTGGTGACAGTTACACATTGGCCTGGACAGTGACCAACCAATATTGGAACGGAGCTACTTCTGCATGGCAGAACACGGCTCCTGCAGGGTATCTGCTGAACTACCCTGGGCGAAAGCAGATCAATACGACGGTGAGCTGGACCAACAGCGAAGGAGTGACCGCCTCGGTCGCGCTTACGGGTTATGCCTCTCCTACGGAATCATTGACTGCGGAACAGTTGAGTGGGGGGCTGGATACCGCTCGGACAGGGCCGAAGATAAATTACACCCCTGGGGTGGCGCCGGACGTCATCTCCATCGATCTCGGTAACGGCAGCAGACAGGAAACCAGCAAACCTTCTCCGACAGTGGTGGCCAAAAACAACACTGTCGGCAAGGAAGTACAGTTTGAAACAGTGACGTATCAGCCTGCAAATCAAGGGAATACCCAGCAAATACAGCAAGATATCAGCTCGGTAAGCTGCGCCTGTACCTATGGTTCAACCTTGAGTGCCTCTCTGCCGGGTCAGGCCTACAGTACTTCCACCAACCAGCTCTACTGGAAAGTAGGTGCACAGCAGAGCAAGCAGACCGGGACCGTCAGCGGCAATAACCAGCCAGCGCTCTGCACAAGCTGCTGCAAGGATCATTTCGATGGTTCGGGGGGGAGTTTTACCAGCTACTATGCACCGCTCAATACCAGTCGACAGCGCTATAACAGCGCACTGTCCGTGGCGGCCAGTGGCACCTATGTTGATGCTTGCCGGTTTGTGCGACTGGATGGATACTATCGCCCCCTCCCGGATTGGAACCTGGTCAAGGTCATTGTTACCACCTCGGATTTCTTGGCCAAGGCCGCCAATCAGGTCAGTTACCAGAATTACATCCAGTATGTGGTCAAGACCTATATCGACTGGCAGAAACAGACCCTGAACTGGACCTCGACCCCGACGGCAACCGCACCTGCGATCAGTGATTTTTCCACATGGCTTCAAACCCCTGCCAATGTTGCGCCTGGTGGTGATGCGGTTACGGAGATCGCGATCAATACCGGTACGCGCCAGCTGATTGCCCGTGGCATCTATGTCGATATTTTGAACCCCACCTATCTGACCGGGATAGATACCAATGTCACTGGCTATCTGGCAAAGGTGCCTTTTCAGGATATCAACCTGACCATGTTGGCGGAGTGGTCCATGACCCCACTCAATGGCCAGTTGACGGGGGCAGCTACCGACTACGCCACCGTCAGCAATGAGCCGGTCGATACCATAGTGGATCTCAATAACTACTACTTCGGCAGCTATAGCCGTGGCTATCTGGCAGCCAAGAAATCCACCAAGGACAGTAGCCAGGTGCTGCAGAGCGTGAAGGTAAAAGCCACCGTCTATCAGGGTAATTCAGGGGTCACCGCTACGCTGATTTCACCAAGCGATCAAAGCTTGGCACTCAGTACCGAACTGGCAGTGAAAATAGACACTGGCGTGGTGACACAACCCTTGTTGACGGTAACGGGCAAGGTGGAGTGTCTCGAGAAAACAAAAAACAACGATCCCACTCCCAAGGCCTGCAAGAAGAATGTCTTCAGCAGCTTGGGCATCAGCACCTCGACATCCGGGGCCACTTGTCATGTGGATGCGCCGAGCAGTGATAACCAGACGGCCATCTATACCTGTACGGCTGCACAGAATAGTACTCTGGTGGTGAACTTCTCCTACTCGGGAAACAACACGACCTTCCTGCTGAAGCCGAGTTCGTTAAGTATTCCCATGACACCGCCAGCCAGCGGCCAGGTCATCAGCGGCCCCTGCACCCTGCTGGTGGACAACGGTGTCACCAACGCAGCAAACCTGACCTGCTCTCCCTGAAGTTGTTGCGGGAGCCAAGGCGCTGGCACAGCCAGCGCCTTTTCTTTATCATTCCCCATCATTTTCGAATTCAAGATGCATCGCCATGGCAAAAGCCCTCTCTCTGATGCTTGCCCAGTTAAATCTGACGGTAGGCGCCATCGAAGATAACTGTGACAAGGTGCTGGCTGCCGCCGCAGAGGCCGACCAGCAAGGCGCCGATCTGCTGGTTTGCTCCGAGCTGGCGCTGACCGGCTATCCCCCTGAAGATCTGTTGCTGCGCAGCGATCTGATGATACGAGTGGAGGCTGCCCTGGCGCGTGTCGCGGCCTGGCAGGGTCGTTGCGCCATTCTGGTGGGACACCCCTGTCGTGAAGGAGAAGCACTCTACAATGCAGCCTCTCTCTATGAGCAGGGCAAGCTCATCGCCCGTTACTTCAAGCAGGATCTGCCCAACTACGGGGTGTTCGACGAGAAGCGTTACTTCACCGCGGCGAGCGATACCTGCGTGGTGTCGTTCCGTGGCCACCAGCTGGGCTTGCTCATCTGCGAAGATCTGTGGCAACCGGGCCCGGCACTCGCGGCCAAGGCGGCCGGTGCCGAGCTGCTGCTCACCATCAATGCCTCTCCATACGATCAGGAGAAACCCTGGATCCGCCGCGAGCTGATGGCCGAGCGTTGCGAGCAGACCGGCTTGCCGCTGGTTTACCTCAATCAGGTCTGTGGTCAGGACGAACTGATCTTTGATGGTTGCTCCAAGGTGTTCAACGGCCAGAGCGAGCTGACCCACAAGCTCGCTCCGTTTGCCGAAGAGCTGGCGCTGGTGCGCTTTGTCGACGGCCAGCCGTTGAAAGAGCGGGAACCGGCTGCGCCGCTGGAGCCCCTGGCCGAGACCTATCAGGCGCTGGTGCTGGCGGTGCATGACTATGTCACCAAGAACGGCTTCCAGGGAGCCGTGCTGGGCCTCTCCGGCGGCATCGACTCCGCCCTGACGCTCGCCATCGCGGCCGATGCCATAGGTGCGGACAAGGTGCAGGCGGTGATGATGCCGTTCCGCTACACAGCTCAGATGAGTGTGGAAGATGCCAAGGAGCAGGCCGAGCGGATGGGGGTCGAGTTCAACATCATCTCCATCGAGCCCATGTTTGAAGGCTTCATGACCCAGCTGGCGCCGCTGTTTGAGGGGACGGCCCGGGATACCACCGAAGAGAACCTGCAGGCTCGCTGCCGTGGCGTGCTCTTGATGGCGCTCTCCAACAAGCGTCGCCGTATCGTATTGACCACCGGCAACAAGAGCGAGATGGCGGTCGGCTATGCCACTCTGTACGGTGACATGGCGGGCGGTTTCGACGTGCTGAAAGATGTGCCCAAGACCCTGGTCTTCAAGCTGTGCGAATATCGCAACTCGGTCGACTACGTGATCCCGCAGCGGGTCATCGATCGTCCCCCTTCGGCAGAGCTGGCACCGGATCAGGTGGATCAGGACAGCCTGCCTCCCTACGACATCCTGGACGCCATCCTCAAGCGCTATGTGGAAGAAGACGCCTCGGTCGCCGACATGGTGGCGGAGGGCTTCGAAGAAGCCGTGGTGCGCAAGGTGATCCGTCTGGTGGATCTCAACGAATACAAGCGCCGTCAGGCTGCCGTCGGGCCCCGCATCACGGCTCGCAACTTTGGTAAGGATCGCCGCTACCCCATCACGTCCGGGTTCGGTAAACAGAACTGGTAAGGAGTCACCATGAAGAAGATTGAAGCCATCATCAAACCGTTCAAGCTGGACGATGTGCGCGAAGCCCTGGCCGAGATCGGCATCAACGGCATGACTGTATCCGAAGTCAAAGGCTTCGGACGCCAGAAGGGCCACACCGAGCTCTACCGCGGTGCCGAGTACATGGTCGACTTCCTGCCCAAGGTAAAGGTTGAGCTTGTGGTGCAGGACGAAGAGCTGGACGCCTGTCTGGAAGCGATCCAGAACACCGCCCGCACCGGCAAGATAGGTGACGGCAAGATCTTCGTCTGCGAGGTGGAGCGCGTGATCCGCATCCGTACCGGCGAAGAGAACGAAGACGCGATTTGATGTGATGGATGTGCCTCGACACGACCAAGCGTACGAAGATGCCGCCCCCTTGATGTCAGGGATGCGTCTCGTGGTGGCGGCAGGCCTGCTGATGGCGCTGACTGCTTGCAGTAGCCGGCCACCGGCCCAGCCGGAAAACCTGTGCCAGATCTTTCGGGAAAAGCCGGAGTGGCACAAGGCGGCACTCGAGATGAACGAGAAGTGGGGAACCCCGGTGCATGTGGTGATGGCCATGATGTATCAGGAGTCCTCCTTCGTGCACGATGCCCAGCCGCCGATGCAATACTTCCTCTTCATCCCGACCGGGCGCGCCAGCTCTGCCTATGGCTACGCCCAGGTCAAGGATGAGACCTGGGACGATTACCAGCGTGAAACCGGCAACGGCTGGAGCGATCGCGACGACTTCGCCGACGCCATCGATTTCATGGGCTGGTACACTAACAAGGCGCAGCGGCTCAATGGCACCTCCAAGTGGGATGCCTATGGCCAGTATCTCAACTATCACGAAGGCTGGGGTGGCTACCGGCGTGGCAGCTACCGCAGCAAGGGGTGGCTGATGAAGGTCTCCCGCAAGGTGGAGGCCCGTGCCCAACGCTACGGCGCCCAGTATCGACAATGCAAGGATCGGCTCCCCAGCGGGGGCTGGTTCTCGTAACCAATCAGGAGTCAGAAATGCCGTTATTGGACAGTTTTACCGTCGACCATACCCGCATGGCAGCCCCGGCAGTCCGGGTGGCGAAGACCATGCAGACCCCGAACAAGGACACCATTACCGTGTTCGATCTGCGCTTCTGCGTGCCGAACCAGGAGATCCTCTCCGAGCGCGGCATCCACACGCTGGAGCACCTCTTTGCCGGTTTCATGCGTGATCACCTGAACGGCAATGGGGTCGAAATCATCGATATCTCCCCCATGGGCTGCCGTACCGGCTTCTACATGAGCCTGATCGGCGCCCCGGACGAGGCCCGCGTGGGTGCGGCCTGGCAGGCGGCCATGAGCGATGTGCTGACCGTGCAGGAGCAGGGCAAGATCCCCGAGCTGAACGAATACCAGTGCGGTACCTACAGCATGCACTCCCTGGAAGAGGCCCATGCCATCGCTCGCCACGTGCTGGAGCGCGGCATCGGCGTCAACCACAACGATGAGCTGGCGCTGCCGGAAGAGAAGTTGAAAAGCCTTTGAGCCAACAGCGGAAAAATGAAGAAGGCCGGTCAGTGACCGGCCTTTTTTTGTGTCTGACGGGCTCAGGAGGGGAGCGGCATCACCCGATTGCGACCCAGCTCCTTGGCCTTGTAGAGCAGCTTGTCGGTGCGCTCTATCAGGGCGTCCGCCGTCTCTTGGCCATTGTATTCCCCCACACCGAAGGAGGCGGTGATGTGATCGATGCGGCGGCCCGATTTGCGATCCAGCAGCGACATCCGCTCTATGACCCGGCGCAGGCTCTCCGCCATCTGACGGGTCAGCGCCAGAGCCCGGCCCGGCACCAGCAGGGCAAACTCCTCCCCCCCGAGCCGATAGGCGGTGATCCCTTCCTTGCTGACTTCCCGCAGCCGCTTGCCGACGATGCGCAGCACCTGATCCCCCAGCAGGTGGCCATATTCGTCGTTGAAGTTCTTGAAACGATCGATGTCGGTCATGATCAACGAGAAGGGTTGCTTGTTGCGGATCAGGCTGTCCAGCTCCAGATCGAAGGCGCGACGGTTGAGCAGGGCGGTGAGAGCGTCCTCGGTCGCCATCTTGCGCGTCTCGTTCAGCGCCGCCTTGAGCTCCTTGATCTCCTTCTCGGCGCTGCTGAGCTGGTTGCGAAAGTGCAGGGTGGACATGCGTACATCCCGGGACTCGCGCACCAGCTCCCGCAAGATGGCCATGGTGTCATCCAGGCTCAGCCCCTCGTCATCGATGAGGCTCAACTTGTCGAAGCTCTTGTCGAGCATCGCCTGGAACTGGCCGGTGTCGACCAGCGCATCCTGCATGGAGTGGCCGAGCTCGTTGGCCATGGCGACCAGATTGAGCTTCATCGTCTCCATCTGCTGTTCGTCCTGGCTGGCCAGATGCTGGTGATAGAGACGCTCGCAGGTGGTGAGGGAAAAGGTGCCCTGCAGCTTGATGGCGTGATCGACGGCATGGTTCAGCTCGGGCATGGCGCCGGAGACGTAGTTGTACCAAAGATGGTAATTGTTCGGGGTGGTGGGGATTTGATACTTGATCATCAGGGGGACCGCCTGCTTCAAATAGGCGGCCGATTGGGCGAACGAGTCCTTGCTCATGAGTTCCGAGTCTCACATACCTGCAAACTGTGCCCAGTATGACAGAGAGATTGGGCAAAAGGCAGTCGATGGATGCCATTAGCTCCCCCCTTCGATATAATGTCTGCGTTACTACCTACCCTAAGGCCTGCTTATGTCTCAAAAAGATCCTTTCCTCCAACGCGAGGCCGAAAAATACGATAACCCCATCGCCAGCCGCGAGATGCTGCTGGAACTCATCAAGGGCCATGAAAAACCCATGTCCCGGGAAGAGTTGGCCAAGGTCCTCAAGCTGACCGACGAAGAGCCGCTGGAAGCCTTGCGCCGTCGTCTGCGCGCCATGGAGCGTGATGGACAACTCGTGTTCACCAGGAACCAATGTTACGCCCTGCCGGATCGCCTGAATCTGGTGAAAGGCTATGTGCTCGGCCACAAAGATGGATTCGGTTTTCTGCGCCCCGAGGGTGGTGGATCGGATCTCTTCCTGAACAACCGCGAGATGCAGCGGCTGATGCACGGTGACTACGTGCTGGTGCAGCCGACCGAGATTGACCGCAAGGGTCGTCAGGAAGCGCGTCTGGTGCGCCTGCTCAAGGCCCGCGAGGCGGACATCGTCGGCCGTTACTTCGTCGAGAACGGCGTTGGCTTCGTGGTGCCGGATGACAGCCGCATCGGCCAGGACATCATCATTCCGGACGGTGAGAACAAGGGGGCCCGCCAGAGTCAGGTGGTGGTCGTTCGCATCACCCAGCGCGCCACCGCCCGTATCAATGCGGTCGGTACCGTGCTGGAGGTGCTGGGCGAAAACATGGCGCCGGGCATGGAGATTGAAATTGCCCTGCGTACCCACGGCATCCCCCATACCTGGCCGGAAGAGGTGACCAAAGAGGTTGCCGGTCTGGGCGAGCAGGTGCCGGAGAAGGCCAAAGAGGGTCGCATCGATCTGCGCGCCCTGCCGCTGGTCACCATAGACGGGGAAGATGCCCGCGACTTCGATGACGCCGTCTTCTGCGAAGCCAAACGCGGCGGCGGCTGGCGCCTGTGGGTAGCCATCGCGGACGTCTCCGCCTATGTGAAGCCGGGGACGGCGCTGGATGCCGAAGCCTATCAGCGCGGCAACTCCGTCTACTTCCCCGAGTTTGTGGTGCCCATGCTGCCGGAGGTGCTCTCCAACGGTTTGTGCTCCCTGAACCCGCAGGTTGACCGCCTCTGCATGGTGTGCGAGATGACCATCTCCGCCGCCGGTCGCATGTCCGGTTACAAGTTCTACGAAGCGGTGATGAACTCCCACGCCCGCATGACCTACAGCAAGGTGGCGGCGATCCTGGATGGCGAGCCCAAGCTGCGTCAGCAGTACGAGCCGCTGGTGGGTCATATCGAGGAGCTCAACAACCTCTACAAGGCGCTCAAGCACGCCCGTCACCAGCGTGGCGCGGTGGAGTTCGAGAGCGAGGAGACCCGCTTCATCTTCAACGCCCAGCGCAAGATCGACCAGATAGTGCCGCTGGTGCGCAACGACGCCCACAAGATCATCGAAGAGTGCATGATCCAGGCGAACGTGGCGGCCGCCCGCTACATCGAGAAGAACGAAGCCTCAGCCCTGTTCCGGGTGCACGACCGTCCAGGCGAAGAGCGTCTGACCGGGTTCCGCGACTTCCTGGCCGAACTGGGCCTGGAGCTCAAGGGGGGCCTCGAGCCCGAGCCGAAGGACTTCGCCGAGCTGGCCGCCAAGTTTGAAGGGCGCCCGGATGCGGAGCTGCTCTCCACCATGCTGCTGCGCTCCATGCGTCAGGCCATCTATCAGGCCGACAACATAGGTCACTTCGGTCTGGCCCTGAAGTCCTACGCCCACTTCACCTCGCCGATCCGTCGCTATCCCGACCTCATCCTGCACCGTGCCATCAAGTACCAGACGGCCAAGGAGCAGCAGGGCAACCTGCGCCACAAGTGGACGCCGAGCGGTGGTTACCACTACCAGCTGGAAGAAGTGGATCCCATGGGCGAGCACTGCTCCATGACAGAGCGCCGTGCCGACGATGCGACCCGCGACGTGGCCGACTGGCTCAAGTGCGAGTACATGCTGGATCACGTGGGTGATGACTTCGACGGCGTCATCGCCAGCGTCACCGGCTTTGGCTTCTTCGTGCGCCTGGCGGATATCCACATCGACGGTCTGGTGCACGTCAGCACCCTCACCAACGACTACTACCAGTTTGATCCCCTGCACATGCAGCTGATCGGCGAGAACTTCCGCCGTCGCTACCGTCTGGGTGACAAGGTGCGGGTCAAGGTGATGGGGGTGAACCTGGACGATCGCAAGATCGACTTCGTGATGGTGGAAGAGCCGCTCCAGGCCACCGGCAAGAACGCCAAGGAGATGGCGCGCAAGCAGGCCGAGATCAAGAAAGAGAAGGCCAAGAGCGCCCAGCGCCACGAAAAACGCAAAGAGGGCAAGGATCACGGCAAATCCGACAAGGGTGGCCGCGCCAAGCCCAGCAACAGACGACCGAGCAAAAACGCTCGCGACAAGGCCAAGAGCACTAAATGAGTACAGAACTGATCTACGGCATTCACGCTGTATCCGCGCTGCTTGAGCGCACCCCGGAGCGTTTCATCGAGGTATGGGCCCTCAAGGGCCGCGATGACGACCGGCTGCAACCCTTGCTGACCGAGCTGGAATCCCTCGGCATCAAGGTGCAGAGCGTGAACCGCAAGACGCTCGATGACAAGGCGGAGGGCAACAATCACCAGGGCATCATGGCCAAGGTGATAGAGGCGCCCAAGCTGGCCGAGCACGACCTGGCCAGTCTGCTGGACGGCCTGGCGATGCAAGAGACCGCCCCCTTCCTGCTGGTGCTGGACGGGGTAACCGATCCGCACAACCTCGGCGCCTGCCTGCGCAGCGCCGATGCGGCCGGGGTCCATGCGGTGATAGTGCCGCGGGACAAGGCCACCGGCCTGACCTCCATAGTGCGCAAGGTCGCCTGTGGCGCCGCCGAAGTGGTGCCGCTCATTCAGGTCACCAACCTGGCGCGCACCCTGCGCGAGCTGCAGGAGCGCGGCGTCTGGATAGTCGGCACCGCCGGCGAGGCGGACCACGACCTCTATCAGGCCAAGCTGACCGGCCCGATGGCGCTGGTGATGGGCGCCGAGGGCAAGGGGATGCGTCGCCTGACCCGCGAACATTGCGACGAGCTGGTGAGCATACCGATGGCGGGGGCGGTATCCAGCCTCAACGTCTCGGTGGCGAGCGGCGTCTGCCTGTTCGAAGCCGTGCGTCAGCGCCGCAGCTGATACCGTGATGATGGACAGACCTCCCTTTTTCCGGGACAGGGTCACAGATGAGCAGGAGGCCAGGCGCCTCCTCTCTTTTGCCCGGCCGCTGACGCTCGCCCCCAAATCCTGCCTCTGGCACGCCGGTGACAGTCCGGATCTGCTGATCAGGGTGGAGCAGGGGTTGCTGCGGGCCAGGGTAGTGCTGGCGGATGGGCGGGAGTACATCAAGGAGTTCTACTGGGAGGGGGACGAGTTTCTCGACTTCCATCACCTGCTCAGTGGCGAACCCGCCCGCTACAGCGTGGAGGCGCTGGAGCCTTGCCGGTTGCAGCTGTTCCAGCTTGCCGACCTGCGCCAGCTCTCCTGCTGGTCCGCCTGGTATCAGCACCTGCTGGAAGTGCAGCTGCGCATCAAGGAAGAAAAAGAGCTGCTGCTCTTGACCGAGAGCCCCCAGGCCCGCTATCAGCACTTCCTGGACTGCTTTCCCGCGCTGGATGCCAGGGTGCCGGATCACCAGATCGCCGCCTATCTCGGCATCAGCCCCATCAGCCTGAGCCGCATTCGCAAGCGGTTGAAAGCGCTTAACAAGCAGTAGTGTTGCCGATGCGCCATGAGGGGTTGTGTTGCCACCAGATATCAAACCTTTCATACAGTGCGTCTCGGCATCACGCCTGCCAGTCAGCCTGAGCCGCATTCGCAAACGGCTGAAAAGTCTTAACAAAGGTTAATGCCGCCCTGGCTGCGCTCGCCTATGCTGGCAGGCCGAATTGATAAGGAGTCGCCGATGAACTGGATCCTGAAACCCTGGTCTGCACTGACCACGGACGAGTTGTACGAGTTGCTGGCACTGCGGGCCGAGGTGTTCGTGGTGGAGCAGAGCTGCCCCTTCCAGGATCTGGATGGGGTGGATCGCCGGGACGGTGTGCTGCACCTGCTCGGTTATGAAGGCGATCATCTGGCCGCCTATGCCCGCATCATGGCCCCCGGCATCGGCGACGACAGTGGTGCCGCCATCGGCCGGGTGGTCACCTCCCCCCAGTCGAGAGGGGGCGGTCTGGGCCACAGCTTGCTCGATGAGGCGGTGACCGCCTGCACGGCCCGCTGGCCGGCGCACAGCATCTGGCTCGGTGCCCAGGCTCACCTGCAGGGCTTCTACGGCCAGCACGGCTTCGCGCCGGAAGGGGAGGGCTATATCGAAGACGACATCCCTCACATGGGGATGCGCAAAGCCCCTTGAGTCGATGGCAAGTCCAGGGAGCCTTCATGAGCTGGCTCCCACATTGCTGCGACACAAACGGGTATGATCTCGTCCCCTTGTTGATTGGAACCCCGTCGTGACCCTCCCCATCTTCGCGGCCATCTTGCTGGCCGCCTTGCTGCACGCCCTGTGGAATGCGCTGGCCAAGCGCCAGGCCGAGGGGCGTGTCAGCGTGTTGCTGGTCTCCCTCTGCTCCGGCCTCTTCTCCCTGCCTTTCCTGCCGCTGGTGGGGTGGCCTGCCCAGGTCGAGTATCCCTGGTTGGCACTCTCCATCCTGTTGCACTGCGGTTATTGCCTCTTTCTCGGCCGGGCCTACCGTTTGGGGGAGTTTGGCCAGATCTATCCGCTGGCCCGTGGCAGCGCGCCCCTGGTGACCCTGCTGCTCGGCGCCCTGCTGCTGGGTGAGGTGCCCGGTGTCGTGGCTGTGGCGGGGGCCATGGTGCTGGTGGGCGGGGTCTTGTTGATGGCCTGGCGCGGCGGCATCCGGCTGGCGCCTGCGGCCCTGTGCGCCGTGCTGATCACGGCGCTGTTTACCGCCGGCTATACCCTGTCTGACGGGGTCGGGGCCCGCTCGGCGGGGGAGCCGATACGCTATACCCTCTGGCTCTTTACCCTGACGGCCCTGATGATGCCGCTGCTGATGAGATGGCAGAGCCGCACCGCCTTGCGCAGCCTGACCCGGGCCGAGTGGTATTCGGGCGCCCTGGGTGGCGCCCTCTCGCTGCTTGCCTATGGGATCGTCATCTGGGCCATGACCCGGGCCCCCATCGGGCTGGTGGCGGCGCTGCGCGAGAGCAGCGTGCTGTTTGCCGTACTGCTCTCCTGGCTCTGGCTGGGGGAGCGGCTGGGGCGGGTCAGGCTGATGGCGGCCCTGGTGATCCTCGGCGGCATATTGTTGATCCGGCTTGGCTGATGGGGAGAAGCCGGATCTGTCGCCGGCTCAGGGGGTGACTTCGGAGATCAGGCTGAACCCCTCCTCTGCAGCGGCGAGCCGCACCCTGACCTGACCCAGCTCCGCCAGAGTGCCGGCATGGGTGCCGCCGCAGGGGATGGTCAGCTCTTTTCCCTCAAGCATGCAGAGCCAGTAGCGGGAGTCGATGATGGCCTCGCCGGCTCGCGAGCGGCGGATCTCGCCCCCCGCCGCCAGCCAGCCGGCGAGTTGCCGGTTGACCTTTTCTTCTATCAGCGCCAGATCCGCCAGCAGCGCCTCGCCGTTGACCCCCTTCTTGCGCAGGCTCTTGCCGATGCGGTATTGCTCCCGGGAGCCCAGGGGCTCGACCCGCGAGCTCTGGATGGCGAGGCGGTCGAAGTCGGGCTGATCCAGTGCATCGCGCTCGCTCACCTCCTTGCGCCAGTAAGGGGCGAGTGCCCGGTTGAGGGCCAGCGCCACAAGATGGCAGCCGCTGTGGCCCAGACTCAGGGCGTGGCGGGCCTCGGCGTCCACAATCAGTTCCACCTGGGTGCCGATGGCAAACTGATGGGAGCCGGCGAGAGGATGCACCACCACGAAGGCCCAGCCCTCGGCGCCCCGCTTGACCGGAATATCCTGATCCACGAACAGCCTGCCTTCCGGGCTGATGGCCCCCATCCGGCAGGGGCCCACGGCCGCCTCACCGCCATCCCTGCGCACAGTGCCCACATCTCCCGGTTGATCGGGCCAGAGGTGGCTCTGGGGGTGGAAGGGGGTGAGATCGGTGACGAGCAGGCTGGGTTGCCCCTGCTCGCAATAGACTACGCTGGCCTGTTCCTGATGATGGCCCAGCACGAAGCTGACTCGGGTATGTTCCATGGCAAGGCTTCCGCAACGAGAAATGGAGAAGAGAAAGCGGCAGCATACGCCAAAGCGGGGGCCGGCTCATTAACCTCTGTTAACGAGCCGGCCCGAAGAAGGCGGGGTGAGCACTAGATCATGGTGACCAGCAGATAGGCGTTGAGGCCGATCACCAGCGCGACGATGACGCGACCTGTTGCCTGGGTCAGCGGATGGTTGCGATGCTCCCCCATCAGGGCGCGATCGCCGGTCAGGATCAGCAGCGGAATGAGTGCGAGGGCTATGCCAAAACTCAGAATGACCTGGCTCAGCACCAGGATCTCCGTGGTGTTGAGTCCCATGGCGATCACCACGAAGGCGGGGGCCATGGTGATGGCCCGGCGCAGCCAGAGCGGTATGGTGAAGCGCACGAAGCCCTGCATCACCACCTGGCCTGCCAGGGTCCCGACCACGGTGGAGGAGATGCCGGACGCGACTAGGGACAGCCCGAACAGGGTGGCGGCAGCCTGACCTAGCAAGGGAGTGAGCGTCTGGTAGGCCGTTTCAAGCTCCGCCACCTGCTGGTGGCCCGCGTCGTGGAAGGCTGCAGCGGCCATGGCCATCATGGCCATGTTGACGAAGCCGGCTATGGTCATGGCGATGGCCACATCGACCCGGGTGCTGTGCAGCCGCTGGGAAAGGGTTCCCTGGTCCTGGGTGTGCTGGGTCAGCGCCGAGTGGAGGTAGATGACGTGGGGCATGACTGTCGCCCCCAGCACGCCGGCGGCCAGATAGACGGCATCGCCGTTGGGCAGCCCGGGGAAGAGCGCCCCCTCCAGCAGGCTCGGCAGATGGGGGCGGGAGAAGACCAGCTCGACGATGTAAGCGGCGGCCACGAACAGCAGCAGGCCGCCCACCACGAACTCCAGCGGCTTCTGACCGCGAGCCTGCAGCATCAGGATGGCCCAGGTGACCACGGCGGTGATGCAGGCTCCCTCCAGCAGGGTGACGCCGAGCAGCAGCTTGAAGCCCACGGCCGCACCGATGAACTCGGCGAGATCCGTGGCCATGGCGATGATCTCCGCCTGCACCCAGTAGGCCCAGACTGCCGGTTTGGGTAATTTGTCCCGGATGTGCTCCGCCAGATTCTTGCCGGTGACTATGCCGAGCTTGGCGGAGAGGGTCTGCACCACCATGGCCATCAGGTTGGCCCAGACCACCACCCACAGCAGTTGATAACCAAAGGTGGAACCGGCCTGGATGTTGGTGGCGAAGTTGCCCGGATCTATGTAGCCGATGGCGGCGATGAAGGCGGGGCCAAGAAGGGTCAGCTTGAATTTGCGGGCCGGGATGGCCGTGGTCAATGCGGGTTGCATGGTGTCACCCTCCATAAGAGCATGGAGATAGAATAGATCTAAATGATAATTGTTATCAATTGAAGTTTTGCATCAGGTTCATCGACAAAAACATCTGCCGACGCCAGTTGCAGTGGGAGAGGCGATTTCGTACAATACGCCGCCCTAGAAAGCAGCGTCTAAACACCACTATGTTCCTTGCCTCCGAGGTCTGGCTGCACCTGGGCGGAGGCTGAATTAATCCGTAAGGAGCTAAAATGCGTCATTACGAAATCGTCTTCATGGTTCATCCGGACCAGAGCGAGCAAGTACCTGGCATGATCGAGCGTTACACCGGCGCTATCACCACTGCTGGTGGCACCATTCATCGCCTGGAAGATTGGGGCCGTCGTCAGCTGGCTTACCCGATCGACAAGCTGCACAAGGCTCACTATGTTCTGATGAACGTAGAAGCTGAGCAGGCCGTTATCGACGAACTGGAAACCAACTTCCGCTTCAACGATGCCGTTATCCGCAACATGATCATGCGCACCAAGCACGCCGTGACTGAAGTTTCTCCGATGGCCAAGGCCAAGGAAGAGCGCTTCACCCGTCGTGACGACGAGCGCCGCGAAGATGCTGTTGAAGCGTCTTCCGAAGAGTAATTCTTAGATCACCGCATTAGAGGATAAAGGCCATGGCACGTTATTTCCGTCGTCGTAAGTTCTGCCGCTTCACCGCCGAGAACGTTACCGAGATCGACTACAAAGATATCGTTACTCTGAAAAACTACGTCACTGAATCTGGCAAGATCGTACCGAGCCGTATCACCGGTACCCGCGCCAAGTATCAGCGTCAGCTGGCACGCGCCATCAAGCGTGCTCGTTACCTGGCTCTGCTGCCGTACACCGATCTGCACAACAAGTAAGAATCGGTCCGGCACTTAAGCCTAACTCAACTTTTATAGAGGAAAGGTAATGCAAGTTATCCTGCTCGACAAAATCGCCAAACTGGGCGGTCTGGGTGATCAAGTCGCTGTTAAAGCTGGCTACGCCCGTAACTATCTGATCCCGCAAGGCAAAGCCGTTATGGCTACCAAGGCCAACATCGAGACCTTCGATGCTCGCCGTGCTGAACTGGAAGCCAAGCTGGCTGCCGGTAAAGCTGCCGCTGAAGAGCGCGCTGCCAAGCTGGGTGAACTGGCTGCCGTTGTCATCGCCTCCAAGTCTGGCGACGAAGGCAAGCTGTTCGGTTCCATCGGTACCCGTGACGTGGCTGAAGCCATCACTGCTGCCGGCGTCGCCGTTGCCAAGAGCGAAGTCCGTATGGGCAACGTTCTGCGTAACACCGGCGAGTACGAAGTTGTTGTTCAGCTGCACGCTGACGTCAAGGCAACCGTACAGATCCAGGTTGTTGCTCTGTAATAGCGATTCGCTTTGCAGAAAAAACCCGCGCACATGCGCGGGTTTTTTTCTTTTTGAATCAAGAGGGGATCCAGGGGTAAAGTGAGGTTCTGTTCCTCTGTAGGAGAACCTGTATGGCAGCCTGGGTCGAAGGTCATGTACTCGAGCGCATCGAGTGGACGCCCACCCTGTTTTCCCTGCGCATAGCGGCGGAGCTCGCCCCCTACAAGGCGGGGCAATTTACCAAGCTGGCCCTGCAACGGGGCGAGCAGCGGATCCAGCGCGCCTATTCCTTCGTCAATCCCCCCTCGGCCCCCTATCACGAATTCTATCTGGTGGAGATCCCGGATGGCGAACTGACTCCCTCTCTCGGTGCCTTGCAACCTGGGGATACCTTGCTGGTTCAGTCTCAGGCCACGGGGTTCCTGACCCTGGACGAACTCCCGCCGGGACGGGATCTCTGGCTGCTCTCCACCGGCACGGCCATAGGCCCCTTCCTCGCCATGCTGGCGGAGGGGGAGGCCTTCGAGCGTTTCGAGAATCTGGTGCTGGTGCACGGGGTGCGCAAGGGGGAGGAGCTCACCTATCAGGGCCTGATCACCAGCCTGGTCGAGCAGTATGGGCCCCGTTTTCACTACGTGCCCTTCGTCAGCCGCGAGCCCTGGCCCGGTGCGCTGCCAGGCCGGATCCCGGCGGCCATCGCCAGCGGCGAGCTGCAGGCCAGGGTCGGGCTTGCCTTCTCGGCCGAGCACAGCCAGGTCATGATCTGCGGCAATCCCGCCATGGTGAAGGAGACGCAGCTAACCCTGCTGGATCTCGGTCTTGCCAAGAACCTGCGCCGGGCCCCCGGCAACATCAGCATGGAAAACTACTGGTAGACGCCAGCAGGGGACGGTCAGCGACCTATCTTGTCACCGTCGTGCTTGCCAGAACCCTCGGCGCAGGCGCTGTCGCCCGGTGGCGACCGTCTGACGCCCTGTGCTTCCTGGTGGGCACCGGGATCCTGGGCGGTGCCGCGTCGGGCAAGAGGGGCTTCAAATGCGGCGCCGCTGTTCAATAGCCGGGCGAGCAGATGGGAGACGGTGTTGCGCATGATGGCCTCGATGACGGCTGGAGGAGAGGCAGTCTATCGTCGCCAGCCTTAACCGGGGCGGAACGGCACCTTGGCATCATTGCCTGGAACTGGTGAGAAATGAGCGGCGAACGTTTGTGAAATGGCCTGGTTCATGCTTTTTTGCCAAGGGTATCAAGGTGTCCCATTGAGCCTTGGCTGGCAGGATGGCAGTCGCCGGTACTCGTGAGCCGAGCGTAGAATATGGCGGCCACTGCCTGCACCTGCGACCGCATTCAGGGGCCGGAGCCCCCGAACCATCACTTTTTGTTGCCTTTCCCGTTACCTTTTTCTTTGTTCTTCCCGTTATCGTTGCTGTCCCAGCCGCTCTTGTCGTGGCCCTTGCCCGGGTTGTTGCCGCTGTGGATGCTGCGGTTGTAGTGGTCGCGGTACTTGCCATCCATGTTGTCACAGTTGAGTTTGATACTGCTGCTGCGGGTGCTGATATCCAGGCAGTTGTCCTGCCACCAGTCGTACTCCTTGTCGTCCCAATCCAGGCTGATTTGGCCCCGATCGGTGGAGATCTTGACGTCGTCATTGTTCTTGGAAGGAGGCGCAGCAAAGGCGACGCCGTGGACAATGAACAGAGAGAGCAGCAGAGCGCTGCGGTTGATCATGGTATTGCGCTTGGGGTGTGTCATATCAGAGAGGCTCCTGTCGTGACTAGTCACTGTTCCGGGCTGGCCGGGATTTGGTTGGTGCTGGGGGGTTGGTTGCGAGGCGTCTCATCATCCAGGTTGAGCTTCGTGCCCTTGCAATCGGGAGAGGTCTCCTCACCGACCCCCAAGTCGAGACAGCCGGTCTGCGACCAGTCAAATTGCGTGTCATTCCAGTCCAGTTTGAAGGTGAGCGCGTCAACGGAGAAAGTTTGATCCCCCTGCTCCTGAGCCTGGACCGATGAGGTGGCGGTGCCGGCAACCAGAAGAAGGGAGAGCAGCAGCGTAGTCGTTCTGTTCATGATGGCCTCGGATAATGGCAATAGGGAGTCAGTGTAGCGCGCCGGGCTGAACCCGGGCACAACGAAAACATGCCCTGCAAGTCTGAGGTCGATTGTAGCGGTTTTCTGCTGCCGATTTGTCCGTTTTGGTCGCACTATGGGCAGCTGGTTATCCATATGAAGGAATTCAGGTATTTGCCCTTCTCTCCGACCGCCCGGTGACTATAATCGGCAGCCAACTTTTCCTGCACGGCACTCCCTCTTCATCATGACCACACAGGCTCCTGCCGCATTGCGCTATCCCAAGGGCTGGTTCGCACTGACCACGGTGTACAGTTTTACCGGGTTGGCCATTCTGGCCTCCATCGTCTTCTCCCTGCTGCTGTTTCTCTCCATCGACGACAACCCGCTGATGAAGTGGCTGTTTGGCGGCCTGGCCATCATCTTCGAGCTGGGCAAGTTCTATGTCTGGTATGAATACGGCGAGTGCAAGGCGAGGCGGGATCTCGGCGGTGCCTTCTGGTCGCTGCTGTTTTACAGCGTGCTGGCCGCCATCTCCATCGGCGGCAGCATAGGCGGCATCAACAGCGCCACCAACACCATCCTGAGCCAGCAGGCGCGCCACGAGCGGGAGATCGCCCGCTTCGACGAGCAGATCGCCAGCATAGAGCGGCAGATCCAGCTCAACGAGGAGGCGGCGCGCAAGTACATAGAGATGGCGCGGATCTCCAGCGGCGTGAGCGGGTTGCAGCAGGCCAACACCCGGCTCAGGTTGAAGCAGGATGAACTGCGCCAGGAGCGTGACGCCAAGCCGGTCAATGAGCAGTCCTCCATGCTGGGGCTGATGAGCAGCCTGGCGGACGGGGTGGGCATGAGCATCAGCCAGGTGCAGTTCCTGCTGGTCTGCTTCCTCTCCGTGTTGTTGGATGCGTTCGGTGCCTTTTTCGTCAGCCTGATCGGCGAGGAGAACCGCTTCCGCCGCCAGTGGCAGTGGCTGCGGGCGCGAGAGCAGGCCGAGGCTCGCGCGAGCGAGTCAGCTGCCGCCGCGCCCATGGTGGTGAGCAGACCCGAGCCCGCACCGGCCGTGGTGGCTCAGGTGCGCAACGCGCTGGAGAGCGGCGAGCTCAAGTGCAGCAAGCGCAAGGTGGCCGAGGCCCTCTCCCTCTCGCTGGAAGAGGTGGACAGGGTGTTCCAGCATCTGATGGCCGAGGGCGTGCTGGGGCAGGGCAGCAACCGTCACTACCACCTCAGTGCGCAGGCGGGTTGAGATCCGGGCCACCTCAGGGTGGCCTTTTTGTTGCCGCAGGGGGCGTCAGTGGGTGAGCACCATCATCAGGCTGAAGAAGGCGGCCAGTCCCCCACCTATGCCGATGATCCAGTAAAACCCCTTGGCACCCTGCTTGAGCGGAATGCGGAAGTAGAGCAGAAACGCCCACCACCCCAGGGCCAGCAACAGAGGAATAAGAAACATTCGAGCCATGGTGTCCTCGCTGTTATTCTGTTGATCCTTGATCAATCAACAGGATGGATTGTGCAATGACGCAGCTACAGATTACCGCATTCGGCGACCCCTCGGTACTTAAGCTCAACCCCTCCCTCGACAAGGTGCCCGCCGAGGGGGAAGTCCGGGTGCGCATCTGCTTTGCGGGGGTCAACCCCATCGATGCCAAGACCCGGGCCGGCCTCGGCTGGGCGGCAGCCCAGAACAAGGACAAGCTGCCCTGGACCCCGGGCTATGACGTCTCCGGCGTGGTGGAGAAGGTCGGCCCCAATGTCACCACCCTGGTGGAAGGGGATGCGGTGTGCGGCATGGTCGGCTTTCCCCTGACGGCCGGCGGCTATGCGGAATCTGTGGTGGTACGCGACGACGAGCTGGTCAGGCTCGACGGGGTCAGTCTCAAGCAGGGGGCTGCGCTGCCCCTGGCGGGCCTCACCGCCTGGCAGGGACTGTTCGAACACGGTGCTCTCAAGGGCGGACAGCGCGTGCTGATCCTGGCCGGTGCCGGTGGCGTGGGCCATCTGGCGGTGCAGTTTGCCGCCGCCTACGGGACCCAGGTCGTGGTCACGGCCGGGCCTGACAACCACAGCTTCCTGCACGGGCTGGGCGCCAGCCAGATGGTGGATTACCACGACGCCGACTGGCCTTCACAGGTGGTGGCGGCCGGCGGCCCGGTGGATCTGGTGCTGGATCTGGTGGGGGGCGAGAGCGGCAAGGCGGCACTGGCCTGCGTCAAACCGGGTGGCCACCTGGTGACTGTGCCCACCATCACGGCCCAGCAGATCAAGGAGGCGGGGGCCGAGGCGGGCATAGAGGTGCTCGGCATGCTGGTTCACCCCGATCAAAAACAGCTGACCCAGGTGCTGATGCTGCTGCGTCAGGGGGATGTGCATATCACCATCTCCGGTGAATATGCGTTGGCGGAAGGGGCACTGGCCCATGGCGCCATCGAGGGCGGCCATGTGCGGGGCAAGCTGCTGCTGCGCATGCCTGCCGCCGACGGCCAGCCCGGATGAACGACATTGCCGAGATGGGGCTGGGCTGGCTGTTTCTGAGCGCCTTCACCTCGGCCACCCTGCTGCCCGGCAGCTCGGAAGTGCTGCTGGGGGCCATGACCACCCGGGGAGAGTGGAGCATGGCCAGCCTGCTGCTGTGGGCGACGCTGGGCAACACCCTGGGCTCCATGACCACCTGGTGGCTGGGCCGGCTCGCCACATTGAAGAAAAAACCGGAAGATTTTCAAGGCCGTGGGGAACAAAAGGCGCTCGCCTGGCTCAAACAACATGGTCACTGGTGCCTGCTGCTCGCCTGGACGCCGGTGATCGGCGATGGCCTCTGCCTGCTGGCCGGTTGGCTTCGCTTCTCCTTCTGGCGCTCTCTCATCCTGATCGGGCTCGGCAAATTGTTTCGTTATGCCCTGGTGTTTCTGCTGGCCAGCCAGATCTTCTAGCCCATTCTTGTCACTCACGAGGTAACCGTGAACAAACTCATTCCATTAAGCATTCTCCTGGGATTTTCCCTGCCCGTGCTGGCAGCGCCCACCCTGGTGTCCGAGCAGGTCAAGCAGGAAGGCAAGCTCGGCATTCCCTATCAGATGTACAGGCTGGACAACGGCCTGACCGTGATCCTGGCGCCAGACAAGTCTGATCCCCTGGTGCACCTGGATGTCACCTATCACGTGGGGTCGTCGCGGGAGACGGTCGGCAAGTCGGGGTTTGCCCACTTCTTCGAGCACATGATGTTCCAGGGCTCCAAGCACGTCGGCGATCAGGAGCACATGCGGATCATCAACGAGGCCGGTGGCGAGATGAACGGCACCACCAACAAGGACAGGACCAACTATTTCGAGACGGTACCGGCCAATCAGCTGGAGAAGGTGCTCTGGCTGGAGGCGGATCGCATGGGCTTCCTGCTCGATGCGGTGAGCCAGAAGAAGTTCGAGATCCAGCGCGCCACCGTCAAGAACGAGCGGGCCCAGCGCATCGACAACCAGCCCTACGGCCTGCTGAGCGAGAAGGTGGGGGAGGCGCTCTATCCGCGCAGCCATCCCTACTCCTGGCAGCCCATCGGCTATGTGGAGGATCTGGACAGGGTCGATGTGAACGACCTCAAGCAGTTCTTCCTGCGCTGGTATGGCCCGAACAACGCCACCCTCACCCTGGGGGGCGACTTCGACACCCAGCAGGCGCTGGCCTGGATTGAGCAGTACTTCGGCCCCATCCCCCGTGGCCCCGAGGTGGCCGAGCCGACGCCCCAGCCTGCGACCCTGCCCGAGACCCGCTATGTGACGCTGGAAGACAAGGTGCACCTGCCGCTGCTCTATATCAGCTACCCGACCGTGTCCCTTGGCGATCCGCAGGAGCCGGCGCTGGACATCTTTGCCGACGTGCTCGGCGGCTCCGCCAGCTCCATGCTCTATCAGTCCCTGGTCAAGACCGGCAAGGCCATCGAGGTGGGGGCCTCCCACTCCTGCGAAGAGCTGGCCTGTACCCTGGCGGTCTACGCCTATCCGAACCCGGCGGTGGATGGTAGCCTCAAGACCCTCAAGGGGGAAGTGGACAAGGTGATCGGCGAGTTTGCCGGTCGCGGCATCAAGCCAGAGGATCTGGAGAAGGCCATCAGCAGCTATCGCGCCTCGGCCATCTGGGGGCTGGACAGCGTGTCCGGCAAGGTGAGCCAGCTCGCCATGGGGCAGGTGCTGGCCCAGGATCCCAACTATGTGTTCAAGAACCTGGATGCCATAGGTCAGGTGAACGCCCAGCAGGTCAAGGCGGCCTACGACAAGTTCATCGCGAACAAGCCGGCCGTGGTGCTGAGCGTGGTGCCCAAGGGCAAGACCCAGTGGCAGGCGGGCACGCCCAACTTCACCCCGGCCAAGCGCGAGCTGCCGGATTACAGCCAGCATGGAGAGCCGCTGGCCCAGCAAACGATCAAGGACAGCTTCGATCGCAGCGTGCAGCCCAGGACGGCGGAGGCGGTCAGCGTCAAGGTGCCGGCCATCTGGCACGGCAAGCTGGACAAGGGCATCGAGATCATCGGTACCCGGAGTGACGAGATCCCGGCCGTCTCCATCATGATTGCCCTGCCTGGCGGCATCCGGGCCGAGGGCAAGGGCGAGCTGGGGCTGGCCAGCCTCACCGCCGCCATGCTGGGGCAGGGGACGGCGCGCCTCTCCGAGGCCGAGCTCAGCGACGAGCTGCAAAAGCTTGGCGCCAGCATCAGCGTCTCGACCGCCCAGTACAACAACCTCATCACCATCAGCAGCCTGACCGACAAGCTGCCCCAGACGCTGGCGCTGGTGCGCGAGGTGCTGCTGCAACCCGGCCTGCGGGAGGCGGACTTCGAGCGGCTCAAGGCGCAGATGCTGCAAGGCATGAAGCAGAGCGAGCAGCAGCCCGAGTGGCTGGCGGGGCAGGCGTTCCGTGAGCTGGTGTACGGCAAGCAGAACCGCCTCGGCCAGCCGACCGACGGGGTGCTGACCGACGTCGAGAAGCTGACCCTGGCAGACGTGAAGCGCTTCTATCACGCCTACTACAACCCGACCAACGCCAAGGTGGTGGTGACCGGGGATGTGACCCAGCAGCAGGTCGAACGGCAGCTCGGCTTCCTCACCCAGTGGCAGGGGGCGGCGCCGACCCTGGGGGATCTCAAGCTCAAGGGGGAGCAGGCCAAGCCGGGCATCTACCTGGTGGACAAGCCGGGGGCACCCCAGTCGGTGATCCGCATCGGCCGCCGTGCCATGCCGTTTGACACCACGGGGGATTATTTCGTCGCCAACCTGATGAACTTCAACCTGGGGGGCAACTTCAACAGCCGCATCAACCTCAACCTGCGGGAAGACAAGGGCTACACCTATGGTGCCAGCTCGGGCTTCCAGGCGAACCGCGAGGCCGGCGTGTTTGCCACCGGCGCCAACGTGCGCACCGATGCGACCGCGGATGCCATCCGTCAGTTCCTCAAGGAGATGGATGGCTACCGCGTGAGCGGACCCACCCCGGTGGAGCTGGCCTACATGCGCAGCGCCGTCTCCCAGCAGGATGCGCTCTCCTACGAGACGCTGGGTCAGAAGGCGGGCTTCCTGCTGCAGATGATCATGTACGACCTGAAGCCGGACTATGTGCAGGCCCAGAGCCAGCTGATCAAAACGGTGTCGCCCGAGACGCTAAAAGCCAGCGCGGCACGCTGGCTGGACCCGGCCGACATGGTGATTGTGGTGGTGGGGGACAAGCAAAAGCTTGAAAAACCCTTGAGCGAGCTTCATCTTCCCATCTATCCGCTGCAACTGCCCTGAGGGGCGTTGCAAAAAAATGAGCGCCGCCCCAGGTGGGGCGGCCATACATGAGCCGTGAATATGACTACTACTAGCTTGTCGCTCACCGAGTTGCTGGCTGCGCTGGGTACCCCGGATCGGGTGACCGCCCTCAAGGGAATCCGGCGCGGGATCGAACGTGAATGTCTGCGCATCACCCCAGAAGGGACCCTGGCCCAGACCGATCACCCCAGAGGCCTGGGGTCGGCCCTGACCCATGCCAACATCACCACCGACTACTCCGAGAGCCTGCTGGAGTTCATCACCCCGGCGACCGACTCCATCGAGAGCCTGATCGAGCAGCTTGGCGACATCCATCGCCACGCCATTCATCACCTGGGGGATGAGCGGATCTGGCCGCTCTCCATGCCCTGCTTCGTCGGTGACGAAGAGAGCATTCGCCTGGCCCAGTACGGCAGCTCCAACATAGGCCGGATGAAGACCCTCTATCGCCAGGGCTTGAAGAACCGCTACGGCAGCCTGATGCAGGTGATCGCCGGGGTGCACTTCAACTTCTCCATGCCGGACAGCTTCTGGTGCGAGTGGCAGGACCTGGTGGGCGAGGGGTGCTGCAGCCAGCGCTTCATCTCCGACAAGTACATGGGGCTTATTCGCAACGTCTACCGCTTCGGCTGGCTGGTGCCCTACCTGTTCGGTGCCTCCCCGGCCATCTGCGACTCCTTCCTCAAGGGACGCAAGAGCAGCCTGCCGTTCCAGAAGATTGGCAAGGGGACCCTCTATCTGCCCTATGCCACCGCCCTGCGCCTGTCCGATCTCGGTTATACCAACAGCGCCCAGGCGGGGCTCAAGATCAGCCACGACAACCTGCCGGCCTATGTCAGCAGCCTGCGCCGCGCCATCAACACCCATGATCCCGAGTTTGCCAAGATAGGGGTCAAGGTGAACGGCGAGTACCGCCAGCTCAACGACAACGTGCTGCAGCTGGAGAACGAGCTGTATGCCCCTATCCGGCCCAAGCGCACCCCCCGCAGCGGCGAGAAGCCCTCGGATGCGCTGGAGCAGCGCGGCATCGAGTACATCGAGCTGCGCACCGTGGACGTCAATCCCTTCACGCCGTTCGGCATCGAGGTGGATCAGATCCGCTTCTTCGATCTGTTCCTGGTCTGGTGCCTGCTGCGCCCGTCTCCCGTGCTGGGTGACGAGGAGATTGCCCGCAACCGTCGCAACCAGAACAAGGTGGTGCTGGAAGGGCGCCGCCCCGGTCTGGAGCTTGAAGACGAGCAGGGCAATGCCATCGGCCTCAAGGAGTACGGACTCAAGCTGTTCGACGAGCTGGCCCAGGTCGCCGAGCTGCTGGATCGCTGCTGTGGTCGCAACCGCTACCGCGAGACGCTGGCCATGCACCGCGAGAAGCTGCTCAACCCCGAGCTGACCTACTCCGCCCGCCTGCTCAAGCAGTTGCTGGAAAGCGGCCAGGACAACGGCTGCTTCGGCGATGCCCTGGCTAGCCGTTACCGGGAAGAGATGCTGAGCGGTGAGCTGCAGTACTGGGATGAGGCCTACTTCGCCGGCGAGGCGCGGGACTCCCTGGCCAAGCAGCGGGAGCGGGAGCGCAGTGACAGCCTCTCCTTCGATGACTTCCTCGCCGACTATTTCGGCACCCGGCAGACCAGCTGAGGACCTGCCCCTGATGACGAGAGCCGCTCCCTTGAGCGGCTTTTTGATGGCTATGTCCCAATTACGTGTTGCATGGGGCGCCCCAGCGCCTCATGCAAGCAACGTGGGATAGTCACCTCCCTT